>CAITXU010000142.1 GCA_903896505.1 uncultured Verrucomicrobiota bacterium
ATCTCGTCGGGATCGTACAGGAAGCTGAAGACCACATGAAATTGGCCGAAGAACTCAGCCAATCCGGCATCCAGGGTACCGTTCCGGGCAAAAAAACCAGACAATGGTCGAGAATCAATGGAGCGAACTCCATCGGCGAGCCCCGCTTGAATTGCGATCGCTGCAAACTGAGGATAGGCCAACAGCTCAACCTTGGTTCCGGGAAATTGGCGTTTGAGAGCGCCAAGAACGGGAAGCGTGAGGACGAAATCGCCCAAGGCGCCACCACGGATGACCAGGATTCTACCGTTGCCGGGTGTCGCCAAGTTCAAATCGCGCGATTGGGGCCCACCTCAAGGCAGACCAATTCGCCCGCCGAATTTCGGACATAGAGCCGACCATTGGCAAGGATGGGAGGCGTCCAGCAAGTGCCACCGATAACTTGGTCGCGACGCAGCAGTTCAAACTTCTCCGGTGAGAATCGCGCGGCCGTTAATTCACCCTTGTCACTCAACATCAGCAATTTGTCTCCGGCATTCAGGGAAGTGCCCTGCCCAAAACCTTTCTCAGCCCAACGAACCCTGCCGGTCTCCCATTCGACACATTTCAATTCTGCTCCGGATTGCTTGGTGTCACACAGGTTGATGCCATAAACGAAACCGTCCTTCTCAATCGCCGTCGACGTGAATGTTCCAAGAAGGCGGTTGGTCCATACCACGGTCGGCTGACCATCTTTGAATCGAACAAGCTCACTCCCAGCGTCGGCGGAACTGATGAGAACACTATCCCCACGGACCAACGGATCGGTGGCATGGCAAAAATAGCCCCGTCCGAAGGGGGTCCTCCATTGCTCCTTACCGTCTTTAAGCGTCAGCGCCACCAAGGCATTGGTGGCCAGGACCATGACGGCGGGCTCACCACCCAACTGAGCCATTGCCGGAACATTGTAGGAATTACCCCTCTTTCCGGTCGACCATTTCACTTCGCCCGTTGCCTTATCGAGGGCTGTCCCATTGCTGCCGTAGTTCAATATGACATGAGAATCCACAATCAAGGGCGAGCCGACGATCCCCCAGTCGGACACGTCTGCTTGGAGTTCCGCCTGGACATCCTTTTCCCAAATGACTTTGCCGGTGGCGGCTTCCAGGCAAACGACACGAGCGGGTTTGATAACAGCGAAAAGGCGGTCACCGTCGACCACCGGAGTTGCATTCGGCCCCCCGTCGTACATGACGGGCTTGAGTTCACTTGGCCATGTTCTTTGCCAGAGGTTTGTTCCGGTCTCGGCGTCCAGGCACCAAAGGGTTGCCACGTCGCTCTTGTCGACGTTTCCCAACGTGTAAAGCCGACCTTGGCTGACGACCGCAGAGGCGTATCCCACTCCAACCTTGGCCTTCCAAAGTCTTCGGGGCCCTTCCTTGTCCCAACCAGCGGGATCGACGGTTTCACTGGTGATTCCGTTTCCGTTGGGACCGCGCCACTTGGGCCAATCCGCACCCGACACGGCCATGCAACCCGTCCATAAAAGGGACAGCCAAAGTAAGGGTCGACGCAACATACCAGGAGTTTACGCCCTTATGAGAAAATGGCAACAACCCATCACTTTCTACTGGCGGACTCCCAAAAGACGGCCAACGTCAGCCGGACATGAAGCTCGCATTCATCTTTGGCCTTGGCCTTGCGCTTTCGGTACCCGGCTTGATCCGTGCAGAGACCCCTGCCCCTTCGCCTGCCCCCGCCCAAGCCAAAGCCGATCCCGATGCCTCCAAGGCGACGGTTCGTCTGCTCCCGGATGATGCGGCAGCGGCATGGAAAGTGGTGACCGAGGCCATGCAACCGCCCCTGCCGCCTGCTGAATGGAACCAAAAAGCGCCATCGGAGGAGGAAGTGGCCAAGTTCAAAGCTTCGATGGCCGTGGCTGCAGGGGTCGCAGCAGATAAAGCTGCAGAATTCGCCCAACGTTTCCCGCAAGACGCCCATGCCTCCGAGGCAAAAGACGCCCAAAAGGACATGCTGCGGACGGCGGTACAGCTCGGTGCCAAGGAGCGGGCCCCGGAGTTGGCAAAGATTTCGGGCGAAGACAAAGAAGATGGTGGGAAGGCCGCTCCCGAGAGACCGGAACCCGATGATCCGTTCAACCAACGGATGCAAAAGGCGGTGGAGGCGGCTCAAAAGAAGTCAGACGATGGCATGGAAGCCATGCTGACCGAGTTTGAAAAGCAGGTTCGGCTGGTGATGAAGGATTTCCCCGACCGTGGTGAAGCATTTGGTGCCCTCTTCGAAGTCGCCCAAGGTCTGGGAGGCGAAACCGCCAAGGCCATCGTGACTGAGATAGCCCAAAGCAAGGCACCCGAACCGATCAAAAAGATGGCGGCAGACCTGCAGGCAAAGCTCGATCGATTGGGCAAGCCCATCAATCTGAAGTACAAGGCCCTCGATGGGCGGGAGGTGGACTTGGCAGGACTCAAGGGCAAAGTGGTGCTCATCGATTTTTGGGCCACATGGTGCGGGCCGTGCGTTGGCGAGTTGCCGCACGTCAAAGAAGCCTATGAAAAGCTTCACGAACGTGGCTTTGAAATCATCGGCATCAGCTTCGATCAAGAGCGCGAAGCCTTGGAAAAATTCGTCAAGGACAAGTCGATGGCCTGGCCGCAGTTCTTTGATGGAAAGGGCTGGGAGAACAAGTATGGCCAGGAATTTGGGATCAACTCCATTCCCGCGATGTGGCTGATCGACAAAAAGGGGGTGTTGCGCGACCAAAATGCCCGTGCGAACCTCACCGATAAGGTCGAAAAGCTGCTGGCGGAGAAATAGCCTAATCTATCGGCGGTATTTCGGACCTTGGCTCGCCAGAGCTCCTTCAGGTCAGACAAAAAATAACCTTCAACTTTGGTGGTTGGCCCTCTCTTCGTTTGGCGTAGTCGTATGAGTCCAGTGCCATCTATTTCACAGGAATAAACCGCCAGTTTTTGACTGACTCGCTCCGCCTGTGAACGACAATCACCGGAAGATCGTCGAAATGGAAGTCCCTCGAGCGGTATCCGACCGGGCATGAACCTCGCTACGAAGGTGAAATGAGATTGGGAATGGCCATGATCCCCGCAGTGATTGGGGACTTTCAGGAGCGCGTCCCGATGCAAGGATCGCTGATGTTGCTCTCAATCAATAGGTTGCATTTGCATCGACACGCTAAGGAGAAACAAGTTTACTAGAATGAACTAATAGGACCGGTCCCGGCGTTCGGCGGCTTCGCCCGGCTCGGGGTCCATATCGCGGGTGTGATAGAGAATACGTCCGCAATTTTGGCAGAAAACCAATGATTGAGCTCCCTTGGCTTCGACGAAGGACTGCTGAGGGAGCTTCATGTGACAACCGCCGCAGATGGAGCCCTTGACCCCGACCACGACCACGTCTCCCTTCTTTTCCAAAATCCGCTCATAGCGATTGAGATCGATCTCATCGATGCGTTCGGCGAGGCGTTCCCTTTCGGCCGTGACGGTATCAAAGTCGCGCTGAACCCGGGCTTCACGGGCGGAAAGGTCTGCAATCAACTTATCGGCATCGGCCTTGAGCTGGGCGGCCTCCCGGGTGGCGGCAGCGACTTCCTTGGCAGCCACTTCAGCCCGTTCCATCAGTCCGATTTCCTGGTCCTCCAGAGCATGGATTTCGCCTTTCGTCGTATCAATTTGGTGGGCATATCGACGATACTCCTCATTGCTCTTGGTCTGGCCTTGGAGGCTTTCGCATTTGCGCATGAAGTCTTCTTTGCTTTGAACCTCCAACTCCAGTTTCCGCTTGTCGCTCTCGATTTGGCGGGCGCGAAGTTTGGCGGCTTCCAGGCCACCCTGGGCCGCAGCTGCCTTGTCCTGCAAGCGCTTGCGTTGGATGGGAATCTCATTGAGTTCGGCTTGAAGCCGTATCAGGCGGCGGTCGCGGTCCTGCAAGACCAGAAGTTGTTCGATCAGGGGCAGCACGACGGGGACGGTAGCGGGAGGGCCGAGTCGGGGTCAATTGGCAACCCTGAATGCCAGTGGACGAGCCATTCCCCAGACATTTCCCCGTTGGGACCTTTGAACACTTTTGCCCCGACCTATCTCTGGTACTGCAGAAACGAGTTTCAAACCAAGTTTGCAACCATGACACAAGGATTTCGTACAACCGCAACAGTGGCCCTCGCCAGCCTTTGGGTGGGCCTCATTCCCCCGGCCCAAGCCAAGGACACTGAAGCCCTGCGGCTCGCCCGGCAGCTCAACAAGGCCTTCATTGAGGTGGCCGATGAGGTTTCACCGTCTGTCGTCGTCATTACGGTGACACAGCGAGCCGACCCTGAAGAACAGAACCAGCGCCGCCAAATGCGCCAATTTTGGCGCTTCGTTGACCCAAACTTTCCGGACGGAGAAAACGAAAAGATTCCCGGGCGTACAGGACTTGGTTCCGGGGTGATCATCCGTGAAGAAGGGTACATCCTCACGAACAACCACGTCGTCGATGGTGCGGAGAAAATCACGGTCCGGCTCAGAGATGGGCGGGAGTTTCAAGCGGAGGTCAAGGGCACCTATCCCGACGCCGATGTCGCGGTGCTCCGGCTGAAAGGGGACATCAAAGATCTGACGGTCGCCCATTTGGGGGATTCGGACAAAGTCCGCGTCGGAGAATTTGCCATCGCCATCGGCGCTCCCTTCGAACTCGACTACAGCGTCACCTACGGGCATGTGAGTGCCAAAGGCAGGGGTAACCTGATGGGCCTGGGGGCTCTCCAGGATTTCATTCAGACGGATGCCAGCATCAATTTTGGAAACAGTGGCGGTCCGCTCGTGAATCTGGATGGAGAGGTGATCGGCATCAATTCCATGATTCGAGGCGTCGGCACCGGGATCGGATTTGCGATTCCATCCAATCTTGCCCGGACGGTCAGTGATCGGATCATCACCGACGGGAAATTCACACCCTCCTGGATTGGGGTTGGTTTGAGGGAGCTGGATGGAGAGGAGGGCCTTCGTGATGCCATCGGCGGGACAACCGAAGGCGCAGTCATCAAATCGATTCGCGCCGACGGACCGGCCAGCAAATCCAAACTGGAGCCACTGGATGTGATCGTCAAAGTGGACGGAACACCTGTCAAATCCGTCGATCAGGTCCGCTCGGAGATTGCGCGAAAAGTACCCGGAAAAGACGTCACTCTGGAAGTGGTGCGGGATGGAAAGCATGAGGAGGTTATCGTCACTCCTCAATCCATGCCGGAGGGCATCTCACCGGTTGTTCGTCGCGGCCCCGCCCAAGCCGTTCCAAACCTGCCCCCGTCCGATGGTTTGACCCTCAAGACCATCAACAAAGACCTGGCTCGCGAAAATGGAATCAGCGTGAATTCAGGCGTCCTCGTCACCGATGTGGAGGAGAAGAGTCTCGGGGCCAAGCTCGGTTTTCAACCGGGTGATATCATCGTCGAAGCCAACGGTGAGGCGGTCACCAGCGTCAAACAATTGCGGCAAGCCATCAAATCTGGGAAGGGTTCGGGTGTGAAACTAAAAATCATCCGGGACGGTACCCGTGAGTTCCTGCTCTATCGAGAACGCCAAGAGTAATCGGCAGGAGAATTGCCCGAAGTGCGATTTCGGTGCGGGAAAATCAAGGTTGGGGTCGACGCGCCGGGGGGTTAAGGTGTTCCCCTCGGCGCGTTCGCGCTTTCGAACAGGGCGGCGGCTATTTTTCGACGGGTTTACCCTCGGCCTGCCACGCCTTAAAGCCCCCTTTTAGATTGAGGACGTTGGTGAACCCGATTCGGCTCATCTGGTCGCACGCCTTTGCGCTTCGCCCCCCGACGGCGCAATGAACCAGGTACTGCTTTTCCCGGGGCAATTTTGCCAGTTCATCCGCGAATTTCGGTGAACGAAAGTCGAGGAGGACCGAGCCCGGTATATGCCCGGCGGCATACTCTTCCGGAGTTCGGACATCCAAAAGGACGACCTTTTCCTTCTGAAGGCGCAGCGCATCAAACTGGGCCACGTCGACGTCTTTGAATTTCTTCGACTCCGCCGTTACCGGTGGGGGGGCTTTGACGGTCGATTCAGCGGCAGCACGTGCATCAGCAAAGGCCATGCAGCAGAGCGTGAGAACGAGCAGGCTTGACTTCATAATGGAGTTTACTGCGATGGGTCCCGGAACTACGACTCCTTTTTCGGGCCTCGCGTCGTGTTTACGAAATAGCTTGCCGTTTGCCGCGAGGGATTTTCGGCTCCCGCGAGGCGCAACAAACCGCAAGCTATTTCGGAAACACGACACCTCTTCAAACCGGCGATGGCGATTGCCGTTTGGGCCACACTGCGGTACCAACTCCCCATGCGCTTTATCGGCGGTGTCTACGAGAAGCTCCAGCGGCATCCAAAGCGGATCGTCTTTCCTGAGGGAACCGAGCCCCGTGTCTTACAGGCTGCCCGGCAATTCCATTCCCTCAGGCTGGGTGTGCCCATCGTGTTGGGCGACCGCACCCAGGTTAAGGCAGCAGCGGAGGCTCTCAATGTGTCATTGGAAGGCCTGCGTATCATCAATCCCGCCGAAAGCCCGGACCTGGATAGCTTCGTCAAGCGGTTCATGCTGCTTCGTCGCGGTAAGGGAATCGAAGAACCCGAGGCGCGGGAGGCCATGGTCAAACCCAATTATTTTGGGGCCATGATGGTCGCCATGAAGCAGGCGGATGGATTGGTATCCGGAACCAATGAAATCACCGGAAGCGTACTTCGTCCGCTCTTCCAAATCATCAAGGTTGCCCCCAAGACCACGACGGCCAGCTCCTGCATGGTGATGGAAGTCGAAGATACGAGGTTCGGAGACCGAGGCGTGCTATTCATGGGCGATTGCGGGGTTATACCCGATCCCAGCGTCGAACAGCTTGCGGATATTGGATTGCATGTTGCCCAGTTGGCGCGTCAATTGGTCGGTACCGTCCCACGGGTAGCCTTCTTAAGCTACTCGACCAAGGGGAGTGCAACTCATCCGAGCGTCCTGAAGGTTCGGGCGGCCAGCGCACTGGCCCAACAGCATGCCGGCGACATCCATTTGGATGCCGAATTCGACGGTGAACTTCAGGTCGATGCCGCCTTAATCCCGGAAATTGCCCAGCGGAAGCTTCCGGAAAGCAAGGTCGCCGGGCGGGCCAACGTGCTCATTTTTCCGGACCTCAACTCCGGCAACATCGCCAGCAAGCTCATTCAGCACATCGCTCGGGCGAACGCGTACGGACAGATTCTGCTGGGCCTCGACCGCCCGGCTGCCGATGTGTCACGCGGGAGCAGCGCCCACGACATTCTGGGCGTTGCAGCGATCGTCGGCCTGCAAAGCATCGAGTATCAAAAACTATACCCAGGGGCTGGGGAATTGCTCCCGGGAGACTTCTAAAACGGGTTATGCTCCTGAATACCACCACTCCGCGCGTATTCATCGCCGCAACGCGGCAGAACGACGGTAAGACCACCAATTCCCTGGGCCTCCTTGCCGCCTTGCAACGGCGGTTCGGGCGTGTCGGCTACATCAAGCCCGTGGGTCAGCGGTTTGTGGAAATTGATGAGGAGAAAATTGACGAAGATTCGGTGCTCATGGACCGGGTCTTCCGATTGAATTGCCCGCTGGTCGATATGTCGCCCATCGCGGTCGAGCCGGACTTCACACGCCGCTACCTTCAATCGTCCAACCTCGACGGGCTCATCAAACGCATCCACAAGGCGTTCGATCGGGTGGCGTGGGAAAAGGAATTCGTCCTCTGTGAAGGGACGGGCCATGCCGGAGTTGGAAGTGTGTTTGACCTGAGCAACGCTGCCGTCGCCCGACTTTTATTCGCAAAAGTCGTCATTGTAACCCGGGGTGGAATTGGTCTTCCGATTGATGAGGTCGCCTTGAACCGTGCGCTGTTTGAACGTGAAGGCGTCGAAGTGATCGGCGTGATCCTCAACAAGGTTCTCCCGGAAAAACTCGATTACATCACTGAATTTGCCGAAAAGGGACTGCGCCGGAAGGGACTAAAATTGCTGGGTGTGGTTCCAAACCTGCCCCTGCTTTCAAGCCCTACCCTCGATTTGATCCGGGAGGAGCTCAAAGCCCGGGTTTTGAATGAGAACCAGCAGCAGCACAACATTGTTCAGAGGGTGGTCATTGGTGCCATGGGCGCCCGGCGGGCGGCCAAGCTGCTGGGACCCGGGGTTCTCCTGATTACTCCCGCCGACCGGGAGGACATGCTGAAGGCAGCCACGGCGTATCTCAATCAAGGAAGCCAGCTCGCGGGAATTGTCCTATCCGATGGGGCTTCGCCTACCCCGACCGTACTCCGCTTGACCCGCCAGCTTCCGTGTCCGGTACTGATTTCAGAAGAAGACAGTTATAACGTTGCGAGCAAAGTTCACGACCTGATCGTCAAACTCCGCCCGGATGATACGGAAAAGATTCGCCTGGTTCAGGAGCTGATCGCCGGACACGTCAAATTGGACAAGATTCTCGAGTCGCTCTGAGTTCAGGCTATGATGACCGTCAGTGACTTCCTGGAATCCAACCCGGAAATCCATTCCTTTGAGTCTCAGTCGATGGGGCCTCAAGGAAAGTTGCCCATCACCGAGGAATGGTTGACGGATCGCCCCAGTGGAGACCTTTTTGGCCTGAGCCAGGATGCCGGTATGGGCTGGGACCCCTCGGAGTTGGGGCGCGATCCTTTCCTCATTTTATCCACGCTCGGAGGATTGCGCGCACCCGACGGTCGGCCAGTCGCCTTGGGGTACCATACTGGTCACTGGGAACTCGGGCTCCTCGTGCAGGCTGCCGCCGAGGAATTCCGAGCATTGCGAACCATTCCATTCGCCGGATTCGTGTCAGATCCGTGTGATGGACGCACACAGGGCACGGTGGGGATGATGGATTCCCTCGCGTATCGGAACGACGCCGCCATTGTCCTCAGGCGTCTGATTCGCTCCCTTCCGAATCGGAAGGGAGTTGTCGGGGTAGCCACCTGCGACAAGGGACTTCCAGCCATGTTGATGGCCGTTGCCGGGATACCCCACCTTCCATCAGTGATTGTACCAGGGGGAGTAACACTGCCTCCCATTTCAGGAGAGGATGCAGGCAAGGTTCAAACCCTCGGGGCCCGATATTCCCACGGTTTGGTAACCCTCGATGAAGCCGCAGAATTAGGTTGTCGCGCCTGTGCCTCACCGGGAGGCGGGTGTCAGTTCCTGGGAACCGCTGCAACGGCGCAAGTGGTTTCCGAGGCGTTAGGATTATCGCTTCCGCATTCCGCTTTGGCTCCGAGCGGGGCCAAAGTCTGGAGGAACGGAGCCGTGTTGGCCGCCCGGGCAGTTCGTCAACTGGCAAAACAGGATTGGACCACCCGTCGGATTCTAACGGAAGCCAGTGTCCGAAATGCCATGGTCGTGCATGCTGCCTTCGGCGGCTCGACCAACCTCTTGCTGCATATTCCTGCCATCGCCCACGCTGCGGGCCTGCCCCGGCCCAAGGTCGAG
>CAITXU010000143.1 GCA_903896505.1 uncultured Verrucomicrobiota bacterium
AAGCGATCCGAACCGCCGCGGCTCACCGGGAGGTTCGCCCTACCATGGTTTTGTGAAGCCTGCATGCAACCCGCTGAATATCAGCCACATTGGTAGGGCAAGGCTCCCGCCGAGCCGCGGCGGTCCAAAACCAGGCCCCTTCCGCTCGGGCGAAGCCAATAGGCCGTCCGCAGGACCGAGGCATAAGCGGCAGGATGCCGCTGCCACATGGGTGGTCTATTCCGGGGGGTGATAAGCCAATGGACCGTTCTGTTCAATCAAAGGGGAACAAACGCCAAAATCCGGAGAGCGGATGATCAGTAGACTGTCTACTTTTCATCCAACATATGAAGAAGCTCGCCTTACCTCTCGTGATGGCCGCCGCCGGGGTTGCCATCGGTGCTGAAACCAATTCGCTCAGTTGGCAAGACCAGGCCACCGTACCGGTCGCCAACCCGATTTACTTTGAGACGCCGCTGATCCAGACCGAGGCGCATCCCGTGTACATGTATCACCGGATGAATCCGTCATTTCTCGGAGTCGCTACGGATGTCAACCTCTACGCCCTTCAATTGCGCTATGCCGTCAATGATCGGCTGGCGGTCATCGCCACCAAGGACGGTTATATCCAGATTCATCCCAAGGGTTCTCCGACCCTCCACGGGTGGGCGAACCTCGCGGCCGGTGTGAAGTACGCCATTGCCCAGGACGAAGCCGAACAGTACATCGTCACACCCGGCATCACCTTTGAAGCCCCCACGGGCAGCAAACAGGTGTTTCAGGGGACCGGCGGCGGCGTTTTCAACCCCTTTGTCTCGGCTGAAAAAGGTTTTGATAAGTTTCATGTGACTGGGAATGTCGGATTTCGCTTGCCGGTCAACTGGCATGCCGACACCGCATCCATCCATTACAGTGCCCAGGTGGATTACTGGTTTTGCCGCTGGTTCATTCCATTCGCCAGCATCAATGCCTTTACGACCATCAGCGAGGGGGGCCATCTGCCGTTCGACACCGAAGGGTTCGATTTGGTGAATTTTGGAAGCACCGGTGCCAGCGGGACAACCCAGGCGGCGGCGGGGGTTGGGTTTCGCTCGCGGCTCCTCCCGAATGCCGATCTCGGCTTCGCCTACGAACATGGCATCACGGCGGCTCACGACATTTTCAAGGACCGCATCACCGTCGACTTGTCCGTTCGCTTCTGAGCGGGCATCAATTCGCGACGGTTGAGGACCGTGCCGGGTCCCCTTATGAAGTTGACGCATCTGTCAATCATAAGGGGATCTCTGCTTTTGATACGAATAGGCCGTCCGCAGGACTGGCAGGATTGAGAACCTGCGCTTCGAAGATCAACGTCCGTCGGTTCAATGGAAATCTTAATGAAAGGAAAATAATCGTGTAACACCCTGATCTTCAGGAAATTAGAAATACTGTGCCTTGAAATGTGCGGTAGACCGGAGTAGGTTGGCTTATAACCCGTTTACTATGAAAAAGAGCAGGAATCGGTCGGCGACCGTTCTGTCAGCGGACCCTCGTCTCGAAGAGCCTCCGATGGACACCCATAACGATGGGGAAACAGGCGGGCTAGCCACTCCGGGGGACACGGATAAAGGGGACCAAACCGAGACAGAGAAGCTCTCCGTAGTTGCCCGTTTTACCGATGAATTGGTGATCATCATAGATGCCAATGGTCTTACGGAATGGGTCAATCCGGCGATGCTGCGGAGGTCGGGCTACACTTTCGAAGAAATGGTTGGAAAGAAACCCGGGACTCTGTTCCAGGGTCCGGATACGGACCAAAACGCCGTGGCCAGGATTCGCGATGCGATCCGTGCGGGACGACCCGTTCGCGAGCAATTGCTCAATTACTCGAAATCACGCGAGCCGTACTGGGTCGAAATTCAAATCTCCCCGGTTTTTCTTAGCAATGGGCGGGTTTCCCAGTTTGTGGCGATACAGCGGGATATCACCGAGCTGCAGCGGACCCGCGACCAATTGGTTGCGGCCCGGGAAATGGCCGAAGAGGCGAGCAGGATGAAGAGTCTGTTCCTCGCCACCGTCAGCCACGAACTTCGCACCCCGATGAATGGCCTTTTGGGAATGACGGAGTTGCTGCTGGAGACGCCACTGGAGGAACTTCAACGCGAATACGTGCTCATCATTCAACAGGCAGGGAAGGTCTTGCTGAACGCCGTCGGTGAAATCCTGGATGTCAGCCGAATTGCGGGCGGTTTGGTGGAGCTGAGTCCCCGTCCTTTTGCCCTGCGACCGTTGGTTGAGGAGGTTCGCAACATTCTGTCGACCGAAGTCCGACGTCACGGATTGACCTTCGAGTATCAAATCGAGGAGACAGTGGCTCCCTGGATCGAGGCCGACCCGGACCGTCTGAGACAGATTCTTGTCAACCTGATCGAAAACGGGGTGAAATTCACCAAGGTGGGCGGTGTGCTGCTGGAAATTAACCTCCAGACGACCGACCCGGCGCATCCGGTATTGGTCTTTCGAGTCTCAGATACCGGCATGGGCATCCGTGCCGACGATCTCCCAAGACTGTTCAAGCCGTTTGGCCAACTGGACCCATCGCGTTCCCGGGAGAAGGAAGGCCTCGGACTGGGGTTGTCGATCTGCCGGAGCCTGATTGATCGGATGAAGGGCCATATTTGGGTCGAGAGTCTACCCGGTCAGGGGTCGGTTTTTTCCTTTGCCATCCCCTACCTACCACGGCCCGATTCTTCAATCACCCCTGCGGTGGTTCCGACCCCATCGCCGAAGGATGCGAAGGTGTTGCCGAAAGTTCTGTTGGTGGAGGACAATCCAATCAACCAAAAACTGGCTGTGATACTGCTCAATAAATTGGGTTTTGAGTGCGATCTGGCGCAGGACGGTCAGGAGGCAGTCGAGGCGGCCCGGCACACGCAATACCGTATTATTTTGATGGATATTCACATGCCGAGGATGGACGGGCTGGAGGCGACCCGGATGATTCGTTCGGAAATGGCTTCAGATGCACAACCCTATGTGGTTGCTGTCACGGCGGATGCCAGTGTCGAGCATCGGGAACTGTACCTGGCCTCAGGAATCGATCTGGTACTGGCCAAGCCAATTTCACTGCCTTTGCTTCGGAAAACGATGGCCAAGGCCTTGGGCCATCTGGCCGAGCGCTCTCCTTGCGGTGCTCAGCCTTCGCAACCGGAAATGGGGTGAAAGTGAGAGGGGGGCTGATCGGACGATCTCCACGGACCGCCAGGACTATCGCCCTGCAAATAGTGCTGATGCTAAACCAGTTACGTCGATAATATGCAAAACTAAGGTAGGGCGAACCTCCTCGTGAGTCGTGGCGGTCCGAATCACCTTCGGCGACACCCGCATTCCGTGGGGTAACCAGCTTGTGTGGCGTCAGCTCATCGGCAAGCCGTCCGTCGTTGACGCTCGGGAATGCCGGAAGCCCTTCGTGACAAAGGCGCTTCCGTGTCAGCCAATCCTCCGCTAGAGTTGTCGGGCGATGCAGCCGACGAATGATTTGCGGGTGATCAAAGCCCGCCGCCTAATGGCTCCCCGAGTCCTCAAAGAGGAGCTCCCGATGTCCGAGCAGGCCAATGCCACCGTGGTCGAGGGACGGAAGACCGTGCAGGAGATTCTCCACCGGGAAGACCCCCGGCTTCTGGTGGTGGTGGGGCCGTGCTCCATCCACGATCCCCGAAGCGCCCTGGAATTTGCCCAGCGTCTCCAGACTCTGAAGGAGGCGGTCGAAGACCAGTTCTATCTGGTGATGCGGGTTTATTTTGAAAAGCCCCGGACCACCATCGGCTGGAAGGGGTTGGTCAATGATCCGCACCTCAACGGCACCTACGACGTCGACGCCGGCCTCCGGTTGGCCCGAAAGCTCCTCCTCGATATCAACGAGTTGGGCATTCCAGCCGCAACCGAGTTTCTGGACCCCATCGTTCCCCAGTACACTGCCGACTTGGTGTCATGGGCCGCCATTGGGGCTCGGACGACGGAAAGTCAAACCCACCGGGAGATGGCCAGCGGCCTTTCCATGCCCGTGGGATTCAAGAACGGAACGGATGGCTCGTTGCGGATCGCGATTGACGCGATGTTATCCGCCCGCCATCCCCATCATTTCCTGGGAATCGATCAGGAGGGAGCCGTGACGGTGGTGGAAACCCAGGGCAACGCCGATGGGCACGTGGTGCTGCGTGGAGGCAACTCCCGTCCCAACTACGACGCCGCCAGCATTGCCGAAGCCGCCGAACTGCTTCGTAAAGCCGGACTTCCGGATGGAATCATGGTCGATTGCAGCCATGCCAATTCCGGCAAGCAACACGCCCGTCAGGAGGACGTCTGGAAAAACCTGGTCTCCCAACGGGTCGAAGGCAGCCATTCCATGCTCGGGGTCATGCTGGAAAGCCATCTGTTTGAAGGCAACCAACCGGTCCAGCCCAACCTCTCCGAGTTAAAGTACGGGGTCAGCATCACCGACGCCTGTCTCGGCTGGGAGGTCACCGAGCGAATGCTGCGGGACGGTGCCCTTCGCCTTCGTCGCGAACAGGCAGTGCCGGTCGAAATGGTCCGCTGAGCGTCCCCCTCGTTTTTCATGAACGAATTCCACGGCACTTGGACGGTTCAGAATTACGGCGTTGCTGCCGGGTTGGTGGTGGTCGGTCTCATCGGCCTCTACATCGTCTGGAAGCTGACCAAGTCGGCCATCAAACTGATCTTTTGGTTCGCGCTGCTCGTGGGAATCCTTGCGGCAGCCGTTTGGTTGCTCGAAAAAGGCGGTTTCCTGCCGCATTAATCTGATCAGTTGAATTAGAGCAACTTCGGTAGGGCGAGGCTCCGACCGAGCCTCCGGTGGTCTAAACCACGTCTATTCCGCAGAGGCGAAGCCAGGAGGCCGTCCGCAGGACCGAGGCTCCTGCAGAGCCTCTGGCGGTTCCAACCACGCCCGTTTCGCAGAGGCGAAGCCAATTGGCCGTCCGCAGGACTGGGAACGCGGACGTCTCGTCCGCACAGCGGTCCAAACCGCGCCCACCCCGCACGGGATACCCCGCCTGATCTGAGCAATACAACGGTGTGGAAGAAAGGAGAGGAATGACAAAGGGACAGGAATGACAAAGGGACAGGTCATCTGTTTGTTTAATCTACTCCGCTGGAACACCTTCCAAGGGAAATCGCCGTTCAACCAAACCCTGAACCCAACCGTTTCCGGATGGTTAACCTCTAACGTCTAATCGATCTCGCAGTGTCTCGTCTTCAGAATCTGCGAAAATCTGCGTCAATCTGCGGACTCAACTCCGCAGGCGGCAGAAGTTTGGTCCGCAGATTGACGCAGATTTTCGCAGATGGTCATTTTGATTCTTCTGGCGGTCCAAATCGCGCCCATTCCGCAAAGGCGAAGCCAATAGGCCGTCCGCAGGACCCCTAACCCAACCGGACCCGGATCAACGAGTAGTCATCGTCCAACTCGGTCCGTCCCTGCCGATTGCGGGCATGAACCAGGGCATCTTGGGGGACGAAGGCCCCCATTCGGATGTCGCGCAACCAGGCAATGAACTCTGCCAGAGTTCCGCACCGACCTTCCGGCAATGGCAATTCATAGACCCCGTCGCTCAAAACAAAGAGCTCGGAACCGGTCAGGGCAGTTACCTGGCGATTCAGGTACACGGTATCCGGAAAGCAGCCAATGGGTGGGGCCGGGGTTCGAAGCGAAACAGGGTCGGACGATTCACCGAAGAGTAGGGCGGGGGGATGTCCGCCGCTGGCGTAACGCAATTCCTGCCGTGACCGGTTGTAGACCCCATACCAAGCCGTGAAGTATTGCTGGTTTTGCCGCTCCATGGGGAAGGCCCGGTTGAGTCCGGTCAGGACAGCGGCTGGGTCGCGGAAGTCGGTTCCGGGCAACGCTTGGGAGCGGACCACATTCAAGGCGCTCACCCCCAGCAAGGCGGCCCCCACCCCATGTCCACAAACATCCAGCAGACAAACCGCAAAATGTTCATCGTCCAGGTGCTGGTAATCGAAGGCGTCCCCGCCCAATTGAGCCGAGGGCTGGAAGGCCCAATCGGCAAAAATGGGGTTCGAAAGCGGTGCGGGTAGTAATGACTGAACATAGGCCCCTGCTTCCGCCAGTTCGGCGGCCAGACGTTGCTGGCTGGCTACCAAGGCCTGGTAGGTGGCCTGCTCCTGGTCGCGCCTTCTCTTCATTTCGATGCAAGAGCCCACTCGTGCCCGCAGCAGCACGGGATTGAATGGCTTGGTCAGATAATCATCGGCACCAGCCTCAATGCAGCGGGCGATCCGATCGTCCCCATCGAATCCGGATACCATCAGGACCGGAATGTGCCTTAATTCGGGATCGCTCTTGATGGTGATCAAGACCTGAAAACCATTCATCCCGGGCAGACCGACACTCAGGAGGACCAAGTCGAATGATTCTGTCCGCAGCAGTCCCAATGCCTCCCGCCCATCGCCACAGCCGGTGGTGTTGAGACCATGACGTCGCAAACGCCGGTCGAGGATATCGTGATTGGTGGGGTCATCATCCACCACCAGCACTCGAGCCTGGTTTAGCCACGTCTCACCCCGTTCAACAATACCGCTGGCGGTGGATGGGGTGGGCGATGCGTTGGCCAATAGCTCCTGGCGGGTCGGGTCGGAGTTAGGTCCAGGGCTGGGTGTCAACTCTGGGAGCAAGAGGCGCTCCGTCTGGATGAGCCAGTTTCGCGCCGCCTCATGAATTCGCCGCAGGTCCGGAATGACGGTTTTCAACCCCAGCCGTTCGGCCTCCTCCACCAAAATTTCGCTATAACCCCGGATTTGGTTCACCGGAGTCCGTAGATCATGTTGGATTTGCCGGAGGTCCAAAGGAGCACTTCCGGCTTTGGTTCCAGCGAAATAGAGGTGGATTTGCTCCAGCATCCGCCGTCCACCCAGCCGGATACGTTCAAGATCTTCGTGGAAACTGGCGGGAACCTGATCCTCCTCCAGGAGGATTTCGACATAGCCGAGGATGTGATTGACGGGGTCCCGAAGATCGTGACGCGCCCGGGCGAGGTCTGTCATTCCCTCGATCATACCGTCCGAGACCTCGACAACAAGGCGTTGATCTTCTCCAAGAGACGGGGAAGTTCCACCGGTTTGGTGTCAAAATCATCGCAGCCCGCCTCTTTTGCCTTTTGTTCGTCGCTGGACATCGCGTGGGCCGTGAGCGCGATGATGGGAACGTGGGCGGTGGCGGGGTCTGCCCGGACCTGACGGGTGGCTTCCCAGCCGTCCAAAACGGGAAGGCCCATGTCCATCAGAATAAGGTCCGGTTTTTCGGTTAGCGCCATCTGGACACCCTGGCCGCCGTCGACGGCCATGACGACGGTAAAACCACGGCGTTCCAACCGACGGGAGAGCATGTCCCGGTTGAGTTCGTTGTCTTCGACGAGCAGTATCTTGGGCATGTCGTGAAATAGGGTGGAGGCTCAGTGTGATCGACTACCGACGGTCCTTCCGGGAACGGCGTCCTGTCGGTTTAAACCAGCTTCAGATTCCTTCATGGGGGTCGGGCTCCGAAAAGGAGGGGCGGTTTGTCGCAGGAGGTAAAAGAGCCCGGATTTCCGATAGGAGTCGATCCGGGTCTGTTGAAGGCCCTTCCAGCACCCGGGTCATCGCCCCGTTCAACCGCTCCCGGTCGGTCCCGCTCAGGCTGGTTTCGGTCATCAGGATGATGGGCGTTCTCCCATGGCGGGGATGGGTCCGCACCGCGGCCACAAACTCAAGGCCGACCGTCTCCTGCGTCATCAGGTCAGCGAGAATCAAGCCGGCGGTATGGGATTCGATATACTCGAGGCCTTCCTTGGCTGTCGCGACCCCCACGGCCTGCCATCCGTCGGTCTGCAATTGTTGGATGAGATTCCCGCGGCTCTCTTCATTGGGATCGATGACCAGCACCGGGTGTGGGACCAGGGGGCGTGCGTGTCGGTTCACGGTCTCCCGCAAGCGCAGGAAGTTGATCGGCTTGGTTAAATAATCAGCCGCTCCCAAGCTGAAGCCCAACGGACGATTGTCGACGATCGTCATCATAACCACCGGGATGGCGGCAGTTACCGGATCGCTTTTTAGGGTTCCCAGGACCGACCACCCATCGAGGCTGGGCATCATCACATCCAGGGTGATCAATTTGGGTTGGAGACGCCGCGCCAGGTCGATGCCCTGACTTCCATTGGAAGCAGCAATCACCTGGAAGCCCTCGCGTTCGAGGGAGCGAGCCAGGAGCTCGGGAACGGCGGGGTCGTCATCGATCACCAGAATGAGCTCGCCATCGGCCTTTCGAATCTTGGGGAGGAACAGCGTTCCGGTTTCCGAGACTTCGGGATTGGCCAGAATGGTCGCTGTGAAGCAAGAACCACGGTCCAGTTCGCTGGTGACGGTGAGGGACCCGCCCATGAGCTCGCAAAAGCGCCGACTGAGCGCCAGCCCCAGCCCGGTTCCGCCAAATCGTCGCGCGGTATCGGTCTCCGCTTGGGAAAACGGTTGGAACAGCTTTTGCAACTGCTCCGGACTCATCCCAATTCCAGTATCGGACACCGAGAAAATCAGTCGGGGACCACCGCCGCCATTTTGGAAACGCACTTGGAGCTCAATGAGTCCGCGATGCGTGAACTTGGCGGCGTTGCTCAGGAGATTGAACAATACCTGCCGGAGTTTGGTTTGGTCAGTCCGTTGTCCCTCGGGGATTTCCAGGCAATCGACTTCCAATCGGTTCTCGTTCTTGGCAATCAGGGGAGCCACCGTTTGAGCAACCTCCCGCACCAGGGTCGGGACATCCACCGATTCCAGATGCAACGTCATCTTGCCCGCCTCGATCTTGGAGAGATCGAGTACGTCATTGATGAGGCCCAGGAGATGTCGGCCCGCCCCGTGGATTTTCTGCAAATCCGGCTTCATAGCCGTAATCCCCAATTCGTCGGACTCCTCCTGAAGCATCTCGCTGTAGCCGATGATGGCGTTGAGCGGAGTCCGCAACTCATGGCTCATGTTGGCCAGAAACTGCGATTTCGCCAGGTTGGCCGCATCAGCCCGGACCTTGGCGGTGGCCAGACTCTCGTTGGCCTGTTGCAATTCCTGCGTCCGGCGGGCCACTTGTTCTTCAAGATGTTCCTGATGCTGCTTCAGGTCCAACTCGCGCAGTTCGATCTGCTCCAGCATTGCATTGAACCCGGTCACCAGTTCACCGATTTCATCTCCGCTGATGGCCTTGGCCCGCACACTGTAGTCCTTACGATCGGACACGATTCGGGTGGTGGCCAACAAGTGTTGAAGGGGAACCGTAACGATTTGCTGAAACCAAATGGAAAGCAGCCAGGCCACCACAACGGCCCCGGCCATCGTCAAAAGGACCACCAGGACGCAGCGTTGGAGGAAACGTTCCTCCCGGCTCCGGTCCGTTCGCAGATAAATGGTGCCGACCTTCTGTTGCTCGCTGTTGGTGATGCCGGCAACGATTTCAAACGGGGAGAGTTCTTCCCCCCTCAGGACTCTCCCCGGTAAATCCGCGCTGATTCCCGAGCGCGAATATTGGACGAAAGGCTCGCCATTGGTGCGATAAAACTCCGCGGCGACGATCTCTGAATTTTCGCGAAGCGAATCAATGACTTCCTGGGCCTTGTCCGAAAGGTTTAGTTCCAAGGGCGCCTCCCCCTTGTAACCCATGAGGGCCGCTTGCAAGCCAAGACTTTCCTGGAGTTCGCGTCGGTAGGAGGAGAACTCGGAAGCGATCAGGATTAGCGCGACGACCACCAGTGCTGCGCTGGCCGTTCCAACGATCATGATCCGCAGCTTGCGCTCGATGGACTTGGGCCGGAGGAGGGACATGGCGGGTCCGGTGGAGTCAGGGAACAATTTGGGCCGCCCGCTTGAGCTTCGGATCCAGGCGAAGCCAGTCGGCCTGCGCACCCGCATTACTGAGGCTCAGCTCGCAACTTCGCTTTTCCGGTAACAATCGAATGATACCCCCCGTTTTCAGGAACTCCGAATCTTCCCCGATGGTCAGGACGCCTGAAATGCCGCTTTCACCCATGCTGCGCCGGAGTCCCAGCCACGCGGCCTGTTGATCCGCCGGGATGAACAGGATATTGCACCTCGCGGCTGTCTCCGCATCCGCGTCCATCTTGATCACAATGGGTCGTCCACCCACCGTCTGATTGGCGGTCAGCTTTTCCAATAGGCCGCCAAACGGGTCCGGTCCCAACACCCCGATGATCAGGTTGGTGTTCGTCCCCGGCAGGCTGTTGGTGGCCCAGGTTGCCAGAATCGGGACTTTGGCCAGATAAACCGTACGAAACTCCGTCGCCGTCAATTTCGGCGGTGAAGCTAGGCTCGGGACCATTACCGCAGCCCACAACAACAACCAGACCGACCACCGAACCACCGAAGGTTTCGGGCAGGACAGTCCAAGAGTGCGTTGGCGGATTTCTTTCATCGTGCCAATCCGGGCGGTTTCGTTGGAGACTCTAGTCCCAGCCGCCCCTTCTGACTACTGCTTTGCTCAAGGAGTGGACGTTCATTTCCATAAAACCGTTCACCCTTTGGACTCATGGGCGCCGTCGGGTAAAACCAGGGAGGCCGCCAGGCCCCGGTGGCCGTCCGATGTAGCGCAGGTTTCCAAACCTGCCGTTTCGCAGACTTCCAGGTCTGCCGGGCCCCCGGGTGAACCGGGTGACTCCCCCCTCTCTTCGTCCGCCAGCCGGGGGGAAGGGACCTGGGACAAAAATCACCCGCCGACGGGCAGGGTCGGATAAAAT
>CAITXU010000144.1 GCA_903896505.1 uncultured Verrucomicrobiota bacterium
CCATATCGATTTCGACCACCTTTGCCCGCGCACTACCTTGCTCTTTCGCCCAGAGGTGGAGAAACGCCGTTACTTGGAAGGCAGGAATGCCTGCGCTACGGCGTGGTGGGTGGTTCATGGAGAGAAATCCCGGCGACGGTCACTTCACTTCCCGCCCGGACCGGCATAGGGCATTTGATCGATGGTTTGAAAAGGGACTGGACTCTCCGGGTGCCCGGCGAGGCGATACGATTGATCGGGACCGTACTCCAATCGGCGGGTCCGGATTGTCCCACGCACAGTGGCATGAGCCCCCAGTTCGTCGCGTTGTACCTGCACGGCTCCCGCAGACGTCAGTGTGATGGCCACCGGAGTAACCTGCCCGGCCAGAGTGGTAACCTCCACCGGTGTGGTTTCGACCACCACCCGATTCACGAGGGAGACCCGGAAGAAAGTCTGGCCGGGACGGACGGGCAACCGCAGCACGCGCCCGGGTTGAGGTGTGGTCTGGTAAAACACCTTCTTGAACGGACCAGCCGCCTGGGGAGCCTGCGCCACAAACCAGCAAAGCTCGTCATCGGAATCGACGTAAAAGTCGACGAACGACCCTTGGCGCGACGAAGGCGCACCACCCGCTCCGGTGTTCCCTGGCGTGGTGCAACTGACGGCAACCACCGATATCAGACTCACCCACCATCCGGTCCATTGGCGCAGAGTTCGCATCCCGTCGGCATCATGAAGCAGGGCAATGTTTTCTGCCAGCGCAGACACTCGCAGAAAAAATCATTCCACCGAGCCGGATGGACCACGGTTGTCCGAGCCACCGCAATAGTCTTCACCTGTGTCAAAATTACGGTTTCCACCGTCGGCCAACCGCGTAGGCTGTCCTCCACTCCTGAATCGGGGGTGACTTTATGCCGACCGCCGCGGACATCGTCGATCTGCGCCGCCTCCTGAACGAGCGGTTTCCGCAGGCTCATTCCCGGGCTGCCGCTTCTGCGTCGCTCCCGGCGGTTCCGACCGGGGTTCCTCCCTTGGACGCTCTTCTCGGAGGTGGGCTGCCCCGGGGTGAGGTGACGGAGTTGGTGGGGGACGGCCCCGGCTCCGGTACGGCTCAGGTGCTGCACGCCTTGATCCGTCAAACCGCACTTTCAGGGCAGTTTTTGGCATTGATTGACGGTGCGGACAGTCTGGACGTGGACCCGATCGACGATGAAACACTCACCCGTCTGCTCTGGGTACGCTGCCCATCGGCCAGTATGGCCCTCAAAGCCGTCGACATCCTCCTTCGGGACCGGAATTTCCCGTTGGTCGTTCTGGATTTGAAGTTGAACCCGGCCACCGAACTGCGCGGCATCCGCGCCAGTGTCTGGCCCCGCCTTGATCGTCTGCGGGAACATCAGGGCACAACGCTGCTGGTCATCACCCCCCAGCCTTTGGTCAGCGGCGTCGCCGTTCGCGTCCGACTTTCCCGCCAACTCGATTTATCGATGACCCGGGAGGATGCGGGAAAAATTCTCTGGCAGCTGCACTTCGAGCTGGAGCGCCACGGCGCTTCCCAGGCATCGCCCTCCGCAAAGCGGGTCGCCTGAATATGTTCGCCGTCATTCATCTCCCGGATTTTTCGCTTCAAGCCGTGCTCCGCCATGAGCCCGAGCTATGGACGCAATCCGTGGCACTGGTCGAAGGAGGCACGCACCCACCCCGGCTTTGTGCCCGCACCGAATCGGCGGCCCGTACCGGCGTTTCCGTGCCCATGACCCCGACGCAGGCGCAGGCCCGTTGCCCGGACCTCATCATTCGCACACGGTCCGCCTCCCAAGAGGCGTCCGCCACGGATGCCTTGATTCAGTGCGCCTACGGATTCACCCCACTCGTGGAACAAACCCGTCCGGGAATCCTGACGCTCGACCTCGGAGCTCTGGCGGAACTGAAAGGGGCCGACAAGGAGCAATTTCACGTTTGGGCGGCAAGACTGGCGTCCGCTCTGACTGGCCATCAATTTCGGCCTCGAATCGGGATGGGGCCGACCCCCAACCTGGCCCAGCATGCCGCCCATTGGGGGCCGCCCATTCAGATCGTGGAACAGCCGGAGTTGTTCCTTCGGCAACTCCCCGTCGCCGCGTTGCACCCGTCATCGGACGTGGCGACGCTCTTTTCGAAATGGGGTATTCAAACCGTCGGCGAATTGCTGGATCTGGGACAGGCTGAAGTGACCGAGCGGATTGGTTTGGAAGCCTTTGCGCTCTTCGCCGCAGCCTCCCCCAAGGCCACCCGCCCGCTCCGCTGGGTCCGTTTGCCGGAGCGATTTGAGGAACAATACCCCTTCGACCCTCCGCTCGAAACTGCGGAACAACTCTTGTTTCTCCTCCGACGCTGGATTGACCAGTTCAGTCAACGGTTGGAGGGCATTGGTCTGGTAGCAGGTGGGTTGTCTCTACGCTGGCAATTGGAAGATGGAACCACCGGTCAACGCCTACTCCCTCTTCCCCATCCCACCGCTCAAGCAGATATCCTGTTTCGATTGCTCCAGACGTTTTTGGAGACACTGCGGACCGATGCACCCCTCACGGGAGTTTCCCTTGCACTGGAGCCAGCCCGTCCGGTGCATCACCAATTCTCCCTGTTTGAAGCGGCAATCAAGGACCCTCATCAACTCCAGGAAACCTTGGGGCGACTTTCGGCCTTGCTCGGCCCCGATCGCGTCGGCACCCCCATGCGACAAGACCGGCATCATCCCGATTGTTTCGTCCTCACCCCACCCCATTTCGAGCAGGCACCGGTGCCCCTGCCGTCGAATGGATCGAGATTGCCACGTCCCCTGCCCTTTCGGCGACTTCGACCTGCATCCATGGCCCGGGTGGAAACCGGTCAGGCTCCGCTAGCGAGCCTTCCCGAGCCGCCTCATGCCCTCGCCTCACCCTCTGTTTCGGGTCCCATCCGATTCAGCCTCGGACCCTGGAGACAATCCGGCGAGTGGTGGGAAAACGGGGGCTGGCAACGGGAGGAATGGGATGTTGAAACCCATCGCGGCATTACTTGCCGACTGGTTCGCACCGCAGAAGGCTGGGTGGTCACCGGGATTCTCGATTAAAAAATGGGCCGCCCGACCTTCCGCCTGTGAAGAACCTAGTTGGGTGCGCTTCCAATCAACGAGGTTTTTTGATTCCCCACAAGCCAGCCAAAGGTCGGGCAGCTTCTCATCTCCACATCAAGCGACCTTTGTGCCATTCGCAAATTCGCGAAAGTGGACTGGCTTTTTCCCGGCACCCGATCACAGTGTCTGCACGCTTCCCGCACATTTGTTCCTGTTATGAACCGACGTGATTTTCTCAAACTAGGGTCTGCCGGATTGGCTTTGGCCAGCTTGGGCAGCAACGCCGCGGATGTCCTCAATACCCCCAAGAGGGTGGGATTGCTCGGCTGCGGCTGGTATGGCAAGGCCGACCTCCTGCGCCTCATCCAAGTCTCCCCGGTTGAAGTCGTCTCCCTCTGCGACGTCGACCGCCGGATGCTGGATGGAGCCGCCGAGATTGTGGCATCCCGCCAGGCGTCCCATAAGAAACCCCGCCTGTTTCATGACTACCGCGACATGTTAAAGGAGAAGGACCTGGACATCGTGCTGATCGGTACTCCGGACCATTGGCATGCCTTGAACGGCATCGCCGCCATCGAGGCCGGGGCCGACCTTTATCTTCAAAAGCCGATCAGCGTCGATATCGTGGAGGGTCAAGCCTTGCTCAAAGCAGCCCGTAAACACGGCCGGGTTGTCCAGATCGGCACCCAGCGGCGAAGCACTCCCCACTTGATCGAGGCTCGCGACCGGTTTGTTCGTGAAGGAAAGTTGGGCAAGATCGCCTACGTCGAAATCTGCTGCTACTACCACATGCGGGCTACTGACAACCCGCCGGATACCGCCCCACCGGAATATCTGGATTATGACCTGTGGACCGGTCCGGCTCCCATGCGCCCGTATAATGCATTGGTTCATCCCCGGGGATGGCGGGCGTTTATGGAATATGGCAACGGAATCGTCGGAGATATGTGCGTCCACATGCTCGACATGGTCCGCTGGATGATGGACCTCGGCTGGCCGATTTCCGTGAGCTCCACCGGTGGCATTCTGATTGATCCCCGCAGCAAGGCCAATATCACCGATACTCAAACCGCCGAGTTTGATTTCGGGGCTGTCAAGATTGTCTGGACTCACCGCAGCTGGGGCGAGGCCCCCGACCCCAAGTATCCTTGGAGCGCAACGCTTTACGGTGACAAGGGCACCCTCAAGGCCAGCGTCAACGGCTATGATTTCATCCCGTCCGGCGGCGGCACAGCCGTTCACAAGGACGTCACCTACGAGTTCGAACAATATCCCGAGGACAAGACGGAAAAGGACCTCGAAACCCATGTCGCTCCAGCCATCCGGGGACACATGCGAGACCTGCTGGCCAACATCGCCACTCGTGGAAAGCCCGTGGCGGATATCGAGCAAGGCTATATTTCAACCACCAGTTGCATTTTGGCCAATCTGTCCCAAAAACTCGGACGGACCCTGCACTGGGACCCTGTGGCCGGACGCATCACCAACGATGAGTCCGCCAATCAACTTCTGGCACGACCCTACCGCAGCCCGTGGGTCCACCCGGACCCGGCCACCGTCTGATTCGACGGCGTTGGGTTTCCAAGAGCCACCGAGGTGCCTTTAGAACAGGAGAAGTGACTATCCCCGCAATGATTGGGGACTTGCAGGAGCGCGGTCCTGCGGACGGCCTATTGGCTTCGCCCGTGCGGAAGGGGTCTGGTTTTGGACCGCCACGGCTCGGCTGGAGCCTCGCCCTACCGATGTCACTTTGATTCAATAGGTTGCAGACGAATCGACCAGCGAGGAGAAAAGCTGTTGTTTGGAAGGCTGGAAAGCCTGCGCTACGTCCCGCCCCCTACTTACGGCAGGGGATGAATCTTCAGGCTCCGAAATGAAATTTCATCCCCGTGATCCTGAAGCAAAATGGGGGTGGAAAATTTGGTCCCCCATCGGGCCTCGTCCTTGAATTTGCTTTTGGCCTTGGCGGCCACCATTTCCGGAGACCCGAGTTCATAGCTCAGCACCAAGGCCCCGTTCAGCCAATGTTCCACATGAGTCCCGTGCACGACAACCCGTGAAGAATTGATCTCGCCCGGCGGATGCACCGTGTGGGGCCCCGGCGGTAAGGCATCGTAGAGCGACGCAGTCTGCCGGTGCGGACCGATCTTTCCGTCGGGATGCCCCTCATCATCGAGCAGTTGGTACTCGTGACCAATTGCTGCATGACGGGGTTCGTAGACGAAGTATTTCACGCCACTGTTGGCCCCGGGCGCGATCTTCCACTCCCACGACAGCTCGAAATCATCGAATTTATCGACGGTGATCAAGTCGCCCCCGCCCCCCTTGGCGGTGTGCTTCAGCCATCCGCCCTCCACCACCCATCCGGATGCGGGAAACCCTGGATGCCCAAAAGCCCGCCACCCGGCGGGAGTCGAACCGTCAAAGAGCAACCGCCATCCCGTGCGGGCTTCGTCCGGGGTCAGTGTGTTCGGAGGCGTGGCCTCCTCCGCTGTCGCCCAGAGGGCAATCAAGAGTCCTGCAATCAGGCGTTTCATGGGAAATTGGAGTGGGGGTATGAACCGGGCGGCGAAGCTCGACGTCAAGTGGTAGTTTGTACCTTTTTGTCAAGGAGGCTCAGGGAAACACGACGCTAGCCAAACGGATATATTTAGGGAATCTCTTCCCATGATTCTGGAAATGCCGACATGGATGGTCAGGTGGTTCTTCCTATGGTTGATGCCCCTGACAGCGGTCGTAGGCCAGGGGAGTCGACTGGACTACGAACGGGCCCAGTCCCTGGAGCAACGAACCGCCAACCGTATTTATCGCTCCGAGGTCAAACCGCATTGGGCACCCGGAACGTCCCGGTTCTGGTACAGCGTTAACACGTCGTCCAATTCTCAATCCTATTTCAAGGTGGACGCGGTTTCCGGGACGCGGTCTCCCTTGTTTGATTCCGAACGACTTAACTCGCTCATGGCCAAAGCGACGGGGCACACCAACGGTCCCGGTGCCCCGTTCTTGACCTCCGTCGACTATGACTGGGAAAACGATCGCCTTCATTTTCGAAACGACGGCCAGGGCTGGACCTATTCAGTTCAAGGGAATCAATTGACGAAGGACACCAACCCCGAGATATCCAACCTGAGGCCCCTGTCCGCATCGGGCGGTCATTGGACCCGGCGAACCGGCGACCCCACTCAACTCACCTTCGTGAATCGGCGGGTCGGGTCGGCCGAAATCTTCTGGATCGATCCTGAAGGTCGCCGCCGAAGTTATGGTCGGGTATCCGAAGGTGCGGAGAAGACACTCTCCACCTATGCCGGTCACGTCTGGGAAGTCGTGGGGCCTGACGGTACCAGTTGGGGATTCTTCGCAGCCAGCGAGGAGGCCCATCGCGCCATCCTGGAAGACACCCCACTCCCGGTGCCGTCCCCGACCGAGACCCAGGGTGAGCCTCGACCTAGGCATCGGTCACCCGATGGCCATTGGGCACTGGAAATCGTCACCAATAACATCCACCTGGTCGGAACGAATGGAATCCGGGAGGTTTTGACCACCGACGGAACCGTCGACGACGCCTACACCGACACCATCGAATGGTCTCCTGATTCACTCCATGCCGCATTGCTGAGAACCCGCCCTGCACAATCCCATGAAGTCCATTGGGTGGAATCGAGTCCGCCGGACCAACTGGAGCCCCGGTTGCATCATCAGGAGTATCTCAAGCCCGGGGACCGGGTGGCCATTCCCCGCCCGTATTGGGTGGATATCGCATCGCGCCGCGTGACACCGGTCGCCACCAATTTATGCCCTAATCCGTACGAACTGGGCGAACTCCGCTGGTTTCCCGACTCCTCCCGGTTCACTTTCGAATACAACCAGCGGGGACATCAGGTTTATCGCGTGCTCTCCGTCGATGTGGCCAATGGTCAGGTCGAGCCGGTGATCGGGGAAACCAGTCCAACCTTCATCGACTATTCGGGGAAACATTTTCTGTATTGGAATGACCGCGATCATACGGCCATTTGGATGTCCGAGCGCGATGGCTGGAATCATCTTTGGCGCTACGACAGTTCCACAGGAAAGGTACTCAACCAGGTCACCCGCGGGCCATGGGTGGTCCGGAGCATCCTGGAAGTTGTCCCGGAGGCCCAGCAGGTCTGGTTCATGGCCAGCGGTCTTCGCGCCGACGAAGACCCCTATCACCAGCATCTTTGCCGGGTTCAATTCGACGGCAGCGGGTTTATCCAACTGACCGAGGGAGATGGAACCCATCAGGTGGAGTTTTCTCCCGATCATCGCTACTTTGTCGACCATTGGTCACGGGTCGATCGGGCTCCGGTGACCGAGCTCCGGCGGGCGGACAATGGTCAACGCGTCCTGGAGTTGGAGCAGTCCGATATTGGGGACCTTGTCGCCAGTGGATGGAGTCTGCCGGAACGTTTCACCGCCAAAGGCCGCGATGGAACAACCGACATCTGGGGCATCCTCATCAAGCCATCGAATTTTTCACCGGACCGCCATTACCCGGTGGTCGAGGAGGTCTATGCCGGACCTCAGGATGCCTACGTACCCAAGGCCTTTGGTCGGGAAGTCCGGCTTCATGCCCTGGCGGAACTGGGGTTCATCGTGGTCCAAGTCGATGGAATGGGCACCAGCTGCCGATCGAAGGCCTTCCATGATGTTTGCTGGAAGAATCTGGCCGATGCCGGATTTGCCGATCGGATAGCCTGGATTCGAGCGGCAGCGTCCACCCGTCCGTGGATGGACCTCAGCCGGGTCGGTACTTATGGGGGAAGCGCCGGAGGGCAGAACGCCATGCGGGCGCTCATCGATCACCCGGATTTCTACAAGGTAGCGGTGGCCGATTGCGGATGTCATGACAACCGGATGGATAAAATCTGGTGGAACGAACAATGGATGGGATGGCCGGTGGGGCCTGAATACGAGGCCAGCTCCAACGCCGTGCAGGCGCACAAACTGAAGGGCAAACTCCTTCTCATGGTGGGAGAACTGGACACGAACGTGGATCCGTCCTCGACCTTTCAGGTGGTAAATGCCCTTGAAAAGGCGGACCGGGATTTCGAATTTCTCGTCATCACCGGGACCGGCCATGGCTCAGCTGAAACCCCCTACGGCAACCGACGCCGGATGGATTTTCTGGTTCGAAACCTCCTGGGCCGCGAACCCCGCTGGGAGTAGCCGGACTTGCACTCGCCCGGCGCGAAAGAGACTCTGACCGGCCGGTGCCACCGGACTTGACACACTTGACCCTCGGACAATGGCTGCTCGCCGGACTGGCAGCGGTGGGGATCGGCGTCTCCAAGAGTGGTCTGCCGGGCGTCAGTTTGCTCCACGTAGTTATCATGGCCTCGCTCTTTGGCCCCCGGGAATCCACTGGTGTCATCCTGCCCATGCTGGTGGTGGGCGACGTGACCGCCGTCGCCCTGTTCCGGCGGCATAGTCGTTGGAATCTGCTGGTGCGGACACTCCCGGCGGCGACCGGTGGGGTCATCTTGGGATGGGGCGTCATGGCCGCCTTTCCCCATTGGCAATCGGGAAAGACCATCGGTGCCATCGTTCTTGGCCTGGCGGCCATGCAATTCCTGCGCGATTGGAAACCGGTCTGGTTCGAACGGGTTCCCCAAAGCATCGCCATTGGGGCCGGATTCGGCCTGCTGGCGGGAGCCACCACGATGATTGCCAATGCCGCCGGTCCGGTAATGGGCTTATATCTGCTGACCGTGGGGCTGCCCAAGCGGGAATTCGTCGGCACGAGTGCCTGGTTTTTTCTGATCATCAATTTGCTCAAGGTTCCGTTCAGCCTCCAGTTGGGCCTGATCACCAGCCATTCACTCCAGTTGAACACCCTCCTCGCTCCATTGATTATCGGCGGGCTTTTTCTGGGTCGGGAGGTGGTCGCCCGGCTTCGCCAGCGAACCTTTGATTCACTGGTATTGATTTTTGCCGTTGTGGGGGCCCTCAAGTTGTTGGGGGTCTTCGAGGCGTTTTCCTGACCTGAATTCTCGCCGTCGGACTCCGGGGACGGTAAGTTCCGCGCGTGCACTTTCTGGTAACCGGCGGCGCCGGGTTCATTGGTTCACACGTTGCCGAGCGCCTGTTGCGCGACGGACACCGGGTGACGGTCTGGGATGATCTGAATCCATTTTATGATCCAGCGGTCAAGCGGGCCAATCTGGCTTCCGCCGTCCAGTTGGGCGGGTCCAGGTTTCACTTTATCGAACTCGATCTGACCGACGCGCCTGCACTCACAGCGGCGGCTCACGGAGAGACCTTTGACCAAGTCATCCACCTCGCCGCACGCGCAGGTGTGCGCCCCAGCCTAGAGCAACCCGCACTCTATCAGCGGGTGAACGTTGAAGGAACGGTCAATCTACTGGAGACTCTCCGCCGAATGGGATGCCGGAAATTCGTTCTGGCCAGTTCCTCGTCGGTGTACGGCATCAATGCCAAGGTCCCGTTCAGCGAGTCCGACCCCATCTTCCACCCTATCTCGCCCTATGCCGCGAGCAAGCTGGCCTGCGAGGGGTTGGGACATGTCTATCACCATCTCTATGGCCTGGACATCACCATGGTCCGCTTTTTCACAGTGTACGGTCCGCGCCAACGCCCGGACCTGGCCATCCATAAATTTGCCTCGCTGATCCAGCAAGGCCGTCCCATCCCCGTATTTGGCGATGGGTCCACCCGCCGCGACTACACCTACGTGGACGACATCGTCTCAGGGGTCATGTCCTGCACGGAACGCAGCTTTGGCTACTCCATTTTTAACCTCGGCGAGTCTCAGACAGTCCGACTGGACGAACTGGTGGGCCACCTGGAGTCGGCGCTCGGCAGGCGGGCCATCATCGAACGACATCCCGCCCAACCCGGGGATGTTCCGGTGACGTTTGCTGATATTTCCAAAGCAGAGGCTCAGCTCAATTATCGTCCAACGACCCGAATCGCCGAGGGTATTCCCCGCTTTGTCGACTGGTTTTTGGGACTTGCCTCGACACGGTAGCCGTTCGTCCGACGGCGCTGATCGATTGGGGGCTCCATGCCGAGGGAAAAGGACAGCCGACGGCGCCGTAGCGCAGACGGTCCTGTCTTCAAAACAACAGCTTTTGACCTCAACGGTTGATTCGTCTGCAACCTAATGAATCACAGTCACATCGGTAGGGCGAGGCTCCTGTCGATCCGCGGCGGTCCGTACCACGTCCGCCTCGCAAGTTATACCCGGCCTGACCCCGGAGCACCCCGGGTGGGATACTTCCAAATATCAGCGTTTCGCCACTTCTGGACGAACGGGCAAGGTGGTGCGGGGGGCAATGGTGGTCGAAATCGAAATGGGGACTTGCAGGAGCGCGTCCCTCCG
>CAITXU010000145.1 GCA_903896505.1 uncultured Verrucomicrobiota bacterium
AACGGTGATTCGACCAACGGTCTGATTCTTTTGGGCAAATTCAGCGCTCCAACCAATCTGCCGCCGACCAATGTCGTCCAGATCACGGCCGCTTCGACAGCTGACCCCACCGTCACGGCTTCCGCCTGGATCACCCTCACCAATCCCATTTTTACACCGCCGCCCAGGAGCATCACCCTCTCGATCTCCCCGACCAACACCTCGCTTGCGACCGGGGCTGCCTTCCACTTCAACTCCACCATCACCAACACCTTCTCGTCCGACATCGGAGTCAATTGGTACGTCAACGACGTGCTCGATGGGGACTCGACGAATGGCCTGATTCACTTTGGCAACTTTAATGCTCCGACCAACCTGCCTCCGATCAACCCGGTCAAAATTACGATTGCATCCACCCTGGATCCCAAGGTCACTGCTTCCGCCTGGGTGACCCTGACCAACCCGATTTTAACACCGCCGCCGGGCAGCATCGTTCTCTCAGTCACACCCACCAACGTTTCGTTCCTGCCTGGAACCGCATTCCATTTTACTTCGACGATCACCAACACCTTTAACCTGATCACTGATGTTAAATGGTCGGTCAACGGCGTTGTCGATGGAGATTCGACCAACGGATTAATCCATTACGGCAATTACAATGCTCCATCGACAATTCCCCTGATTAATCCAATCAAGATCCAGGTAGCATCGACCGTGGACCCGACCGTTGTCGCAACTGCTTGGGTGACACTCACGAATCTTCCACCACCACCCCCTGTCACGCTGACCCTTTCGCCAACCAATTCGACCCTCAAATTGGGCAGCACGATCCAATACAGCCGGGCATTGAGCAACACGGCGAACTGGGGATTGACCTGGACGGTCAACGGCATCCCCGGGGGCAACACCAACGTTGGAACGGTCGTCAACAACCTGTATACATCCCCTCTGCTCATGCCGAAGTCGCAAGTGGTTACTTTGGTGGCCACCAGTCAGGCGGACCCAACGGTCAGCGCGACCGCCACTGTCAATCTCCAGTTTCCGTCCCCGAAAATCACCTCGACGACGCCAAGTCCAATTCCTTTCGGCAATCAGACAGTCATTTTGACGGGCACAGGGTTGGTCCCTCAAACCGTCATCAAGGATGCTTTCGGAAAGGTGCTGTCATCGACATGGCTGTCTCCCACACAAATTTCGGTGACAGCCAATTTTCCTCCTACTTTGGCGAGGTTCACCTCGTTTCAGGCGGCAAACCCCAATCCGTACCTGACACTGTCGCAATGGTTCAACGTTCCGACCGTCTCCGCCGGCACCAATCTGAGCTTTTTGGCCGCAGGGCGAATTCTCGAACAAGCCACCTGGGGGCCGGACGCAACCAATGTTGATCATCTTCAAACCGTGGGCTTCGGCCCCTGGTGGAATGAGCAAATGGCAGCGGTGCCGTCCACTTATTTTCACAACACCAGTTATCCCTACGATCTTTCCGCCATTCAAATCGAGTTTGTCAGCAATGCGTTGACTGGAATGGATCAACTTCGACAACGGGTGGCCTTCGCCCTCTCGGGATTCATCGTCGTTTCGGGACTAAAAGAAGGAACGGGAGATAAATTTGCCCCATACTATAATGTACTCAGCAAAGACGCCCTTGGATCCTATAAAACGCTGCTGACCGATATCGCCTTGTGCCCGTCGATGGCCATGTATCTGGACATGGCGGATAACGATAAAGCAAACGCGACTTTAGGATCCGTTCCCAACGAAAACTTTGCCCGCGAACTCATGCAATTGTTCAGCGTTGGTCCTGTCCTTTTGAATCCCGATGGCACATTCCCGGTGGATTCGAATGGGGCACAGATTCCGCTCTACACCCAGGATGTCGTAACCCAAATGGCAAAAGTTTTTACGGGTTGGACCTATTCCGGCACTCCGGACCCGGTGACGGGTCATAGCGTCAGAAACTTCAATGGAATCATGCAGGCGGTGCAACAAAACCATGATACCAATTCAAAGACCATCCTGGGAGGTGTCGTCCTACCCGCAGGACAGACCGCCCGCCAGGATTTGGACGCGACCATCGCCACTCTGGTTAATCATCCGAATTGCGCTCCTTTTGTTGCTTTCCGACTGATCCAACATCTCGTCACTGGGAGTCCAACCCCGGCCTACGTGCAGCGGGTGGCGACGGTTTTCAATCAAACCCAGGGGGACTTGAGCGCCGTGGTCCTGGCGATTTTGACAGATACGGAGGCTCGTCAGGGAGATAATCCTCTCTATGTTCCATCCACCGATTCGGGCCATCTGCGTGAACCGGTGTTGTTCTCCCTTTCGAGTCTTCGAGCCCTTGGGGCGCAGCCTCCGCCAGGGTGGCTTGTCGCGCGATGGACGGACTCGATGGGGCAAAAACTGTTCTATCCGCCGAGTGTCTTTGGCTATTATTATCCCTACTATCGTACGGATGCCGGCCTTGTCGATCCCGAGTTTCAAACCTTCTCGCAACCTGGCTCACTTTATCGTCTCAATTTCATCAACAGTCTGGTGAAGACAGGAATGAACGGGTATGCGAACGTGCCCCTGAATAACTATATTCCGTTGGCCATTGATTCCAACACGTCAGTCCAAGCCATCGCCAATCAGTTTTTCTACGGGCGATTGCCGACCGATATCTCATCCGTCATTCAAACGGCTTTCGCTGGAGGCCCCACCGGTGCCGCCTCGATTTACAACGGCATTTACCTGGCGTTAACATCCAACTACTACCAAGTGCAGCATTGATGGGTCTTCATTGACCCAGCCCGGGAGGCATTGCGGTCCTCCCAAAAGTCACGGCGCTGGAAGAACTCAAATTCTTCCAGCGCCGTTTTTCATGAAATCACGCGGTTAGCAGCAGCAATTCAAAGAACCGGAACAGGTGATTAACCTACTCCGGTCGAAATTGAGCCGACTACCTGACGCCCCCGGCTGGTCGACGGGAAAACGGTCTATGCCCCGAAATTGCCGATGGCTTCGACCGGGCAACCCTCCATGGCCTCCTTGCAAGCAGCTTCCTCTTCAGGGGTGGTTGGCTGCTTCTTGACGTAGCTATAGCCGCCGTCATCGAAGCGCGTGAAATTTTGTGGGGCGGTCTCCCGACAAAGATCACAGTCGATGCATTGATTATCGACGAAAAATTTGCCAGGAACGTTGTTGGAGTAGCTGTTGGCGAGTTCGGCCATAGAAGGTTATTGAGTCAAAGCTCGGAGTACAGATATCGTCGCTCTGGGAAGCCCTCGCAAGCGCCAATTTGCTCGAAATTTCTTCGACTCGTTTCCGGTTTGAATCATTTTCCAGCGACGGACGTCCTGAATCCCGAAGTAAACCGAATACCCATGAAATCGATCCGATTCCCGCAACTTCTTCTCCTGTTGACCACCGGACTGCTCGTTGAAGCCGCCGAAGTGGACATCTCCAAGCTCCCCCCGGCAGCCACCAAGACGGGCGTCAAGTACGAGACCGACATCAAACCGCTCTTCGAGAGGAGTTGCGTCAAGTGTCATGGAGCGGAAAAGCAGAAGGGTAAGTTGCGCCTTGATTCCCTGGAGGCCGCCCTCAAAGGAGGGGAAGACGCCCCCAATATCGTTCCCAAAGACAGCGCCAAGAGCACGTTGGTCCACTCGGTGGCTCGCATCGGAGAAGAGGACGACTATATGCCACCCAAGGGAAAGGGAGAGCCCTTGACCAAGGAAGAAGTTGGGCTGATTCGCGCTTGGATTGACCAAGGGGCCAAGTAAGTAATTGAAGCGGAGATTACTAGTGTCGTGTATCCCGAATAGCTGGCAGTTTGCCGCGAGGGATTTTCGGCTCCCACGAGGCGCAACAAACTGCAAGCTGTCTCGGGTACACGACACCAACTTGGAAAGGAAAGCACCCGCCGAGGTTACGTCGTAGGTGGGTCACTTCTGGGCCATCGTATCACGTCCCCAATGAGAGAGCCCCTTTGTCTCCGGATGCCTCGGAGTCGTGGGCTGAAAGTTCGTTCCGGGCTGTCTCGTTGGCTGATTCTTGGAGCGTGACCAGAATACGCCGGACGGGTTGCCCTTGAAAGCTGTATCCACAGGCCACGGTGGAACCAATAATGGCACCCTCGGAAGGTTCCCGGCCATCCACAGTTTGGTGAGAGTGCGGGTCAAAACGGCTTCCCGGTTCTGACTCGAATGCGAGAAGGCCGACCCGCCGCGCCGTTTCCAGACAGGCCGACCGAAAATTAGCCAATTGTTGAGCCAATTGCGGCTGGCCTGAACGTTCTCCGGCCTGGCGAAGGGCATGAACATGGTCCAGAAGGTGAACCAGGACTTGAAGCATTTCCGCTTCCTGCCGCCGAACCTTCTCCAGCTCAAATCGTAGGGCTTGCTTTTCCTGAAGGTCCGTCCGCTGCAAGAATTCGGAGAAGGCCTTGGCCTCACCGGCCATGCGATCGACCAATTGCCCGGATTGTTGCTGAAGCTTTTGGGTATTGGATTGGAACCCCTCCCATTCTTGAGCGGCCGCGACCACCCGATTGGCGACCGTCACCAATTGGTCCAACTGTTGCGCGGCCTCTGCGAGATTGACTTGTTCCCACAGCTTTACCGCGCCTGCGTGTTCCCGAAGGAACGGGTAGACTAGAATAACGGCGCCGGAAATGAAGCACGCCACCATGGCGAGAATCAACAGGGGGGTCGGAGGCCACTTAACCGACCAGGCGATGGCTGAGCCCACCACCACCAAAATGAAATCGGCGACGAAAAAAGGCCATTTGATGACTTTTGGCGCTGACGGTATTGCCATTGGCGACAGATTGCGTGGATTGCGGGGGAAGGGGAAGCCGTTTTGCGGATCGGGGCCGGGTCACCAATGACTGCTTTTGGCTTTGACCGTTTTTTCCGCCATCGGCTAGGATGACCGTCTTGGGAGCACGTCTCCCGAAGGTATGATCCGTTCTCTCCGTAAATATCAGCAAGGCTTTCTGTGGGTGGCTGCGATCGTTGTGATCACCAGCTTGCTCGCCTTTTTCAAACCCGGCCAGTTCTCATCGCAAGGTGGTGGACTTCGCTCGTACGGCACCATGTACGGAAAGCCCCTGAAAGGGGAACAGGTGCAGGAGGCCAACCGACAAGCCAAACTGGCAGCCATCGTCCGGTTTGGAGGTGAAGATACCCAGGAAGCCCGGCGTGCCCGGTTCAATCTGGAGCAGGAAACCCTCCAGCGTCTGTTGCTCCGCAAAAAGATCGATGATCTCGGAATTCGTGTCGAGGATGCCGACGTTGCCAACTGGATTCGCGAGAACTTGAAGGATCCGAAGACGGGTGCCTTGAACTACAATGCGTTCATCGAACGCGTCTTGCGCCCCAAGGATTTTACCTCTGTTGAGTTTGAAGAGTACATCCGGCAGGATTTGGCGCTGAAGCATTTACTGGAGGTGATCGGTGTCGGCGCCAGCCTGGTGACGCCGCGCGAAGCCGAGGCCGAGTTCCGTCGGGAAAACGAACAAGCCCACGCCATTCTGGTTGTCTTCTCAGCCACCAATTACCTTGCCGGAATCAAGTTGGACGCAGTCAGCCTCGGTCAGTTTTTTACCAACCAACTTCCCAACTACCGGATTCCCGAGCGCCGGACGGTTACTTTTGTCCGCTGGGAAAGCTCCAACTTTCTGGCCAAGGCCGAGGCGCAGCTGGCGCAGGTCAGCGGCTTACCCGCGCGCCTGGAACAGTTCTATCAGGAACGAGGTGCCGACAATTTTAAAGACGAAAAAGGACAGGTGATGACCAAGGAAGCCGCCCTGGCCATGATCCGGCAACAGACTGCTCTGATGGAGGCTGGCAAATATGCCCAGGCAGCAGCCCGGGATTTCGCCAACGAACTTTACTCCATTGAGCCCGTGAAGCCCGAAAATCTGGCTCAACTCGCGGCAAAGAAGGGGCTTTCCGTCGAAAAATCAGCACCATTCAGTGAAAACGGTGTGGCTGCAGGCTTGGAAGACCTCACCACGCTGGGTCGTGAAACGTTCAAATTGACTCCGGAGCAACCATTCACCACTCCGGTATCCAGCAGTTTGGGAACCGTTGTCGCTGCCTTGGCTGGCCGATTGCCGTCGGAAGTCCCCGCTTTGGAAAGCATCGAGAGCCGGGTTCGCGAGGATAAGAAGCGGTTCGATTCCCGGGAGGCGGCGCGCAACGCCGGGCTCGCTTTCTCCCAGTCCGCAACCAATGAACTGGCTCAAGGGAAGACCTTTGCCCAGATTGCTGCTTCGGCGAAACTGACTCCCATCGAACTCGCACCGTTTTCCCTTTCGACGGAAAGTATTTCGGGGCTCAACCCCGGATTGAATCCCAGTCAGGTCAAGGATGTGGTTTTCAATCTCAAGCCCGGAACCAGCAGCCGGTTTGTCACTACGTTTGACGGCGGGTTCGTAGCCTACCTCCAGTCCGTCCAAGCGGTGGACGATGCCTTGGTGAAAGCCGGGTTCAATTCCTACCTTGAAGAAGTTCGCCAACGTCGTCGGCAGGAAACCATTGAGGCGTGGGTTCGCAACGAATTCCAGGTTTCGGGACTGGCAACTCGTTTGAAGGATCGGGGAGCGAATTGAGATGACTGCCTCCGGGCCGACGATCAAGTTGTCCGCACCGGCGACCGGCGAATTCTGGGAAATTCCGGTCCTGTTTGAAGATGATCATCTGCTGGCCCTGGCCAAACCGGCACGATTGCTGAGTTCACCTGACCGCTACGACGCAACGCGCCCCAACTTGATGCGATTGTTGCACGAGGCGGTTGCAGCAGGAAAACCGTGGGCTCGGGAGCGTGAACTGACCTATCTGGCCAACGCGCATCGGCTGGACTTCGAGACCACCGGCGTGTTCCTGCTGGCTAAAAACCGCGAGGCTCTGGTGGTGCTGGCCAACGATTTCGGTTCTGGAACCCCGAAGAAGACCTATCTGGCGCTGGTGGAAGGAAGCCCCCCCGAGGAACACTTTTCGGTCGACGTCAAGCTGGCCCAGGATGAATTGCATCCCGGTCGCATGCGCTGGACACGGGATGGAAAAAAGTCGCTGACCCATTTTGAAGTGGTTGAACGCTTTGCAGGCGTCTCCCTGTTATCGTGCCATCCGGTGACCGGGCGCACCCATCAAATCCGCGTCCATCTCAAGTACGCTGGACACAGTATTTACGGGGACGAAATCTACGGAAGGGCCATGCAACTCTGGCTTTCCTCAATCAAACCGGGTTATCGACTGAAACCTGGAGCATTTGAGCGCCCCTTGACGCCGAGCCTCGCACTTCATGCCTGGAAACTGGAGCTACCCCATCCGATAACCAAGATTCCCATCCACGTGGAAGCTCCGCTGCCTCGCGATCTGCAGGTGGCACTGAAATACCTCAGGAAATACGCCCCGGCACCCTCAACTCCAGGTCGGCCCCTGGCATTTCCGCCTGAACCCGATGTCGAGGACTAGAAAGTCCACTGGCGAAGCCCATGAACATCGGGCACGGTCTGAAAAACGTCACGAACCTATGACCCGCCAACAGGTACTCGACATGTATTTCATGGAAGCACGGGCACGCGTGATCGAGATCGGCGCGTTCCTCGACCGGGTGGACCGGGCGGAGGGCACGGCGGATTTCCGGCTCGATGCTCTCAAGGCAGCATTGAATGAGCTTGCCGGGGACCAACCCCATCGGGCGGAAAAGGTATTGCTTTCATTCAGCGACCCCACCACAGAACCGATTGCTCAAGCACCAGGAAAGGGAGCCGTGGGTGCATGGCCGGGCGGGAATCAACCCATTTGAAATGAGAGTCATCCGCCCCAGGCTATCATCATGGGACGCAGGGGTGTTCAAATCCCGGGCTCGCGGTCACCGGACGGCGGGTGTGGGCGCGCCACCCCTTCCAGGAATCAACTGAGCGATGCCGGATCGATGTCGATGATCATCGAAATGTCCTCCGGCAGGGATAATTCCTCCTGATGTTTGGCCAGTTCCAAGCTAAGCCGACTCATCGCCTTGGTGCGAATCATGATTTGATATCGGAAATAGCCTTCCGCCCGGGCGAGCGGAGCGGGTGCAGGACCAGCAATGATCAGCTCACGCCAGGAGGCAAACCAACGGTCCAGTTCCTTCCGTAGATGTTCAGTGGTGAACCGAACCTTGTCTTCATTCCGTCCTTTGAGTGTCAGTAGGGCAATGCGGGCAAACGGGGGATAGAGCAACTGCTCGCGAAACTCGATCTCTTGTTCGTAAAACCCGAGGAAATCATGACGGCGGGCATATTGAATGGCGGGATGAAAGGGGGTGAAGGTCTGGACAAAAACTTCGCCCTCCACGTCGCCCCGCCCTGCCCTGCCGCTGACCTGCGTCAATAATTGAAAGGTCCGCTCCCCGGCCCGGAAATCCGGCAGATGCAACGACAAGTCGGCATGAACGATGCCGACGAGGGTCACATTCGGAAAATGGAGTCCCTTGGCAATCATCTGTGTGCCTACCAGGATATCAATCTTCCCGGTTCGGAAATCGGTTAACACGCGCCGGTAGTCATCCTTGTTCTTAAGGGTATCCGAGTCCATGCGCTGAATGCTGGCTTGCGGATAGAGCCGCTTGAGTGTGGCCTCAACCCGTTCCGTGCCAAGTCCTCCATAGCGCACCGCCGGATTTCCGCAGGAGGGTTGCGGACAGCGCGTGGGTGCTGGTTCCTCATACGCACAAATATGGCAAAGCAATCGCTGGGCGGCCCGATGGTAGGTGAGAGACACGCTGCAGTTGGGACAACCCGCCACATACCCGCACTTTTCGCAGAGAAGCGACGAAGAGAAACCGCGGCGGTTCAGGAACAGGATGGTTTGCTCCTTGCGTTCGAGACGCTGCGTGATGGCTTCGCGCAATCGGGGGGCAAAAACAGCGGGGGTTCCTCCCTTGCCAGTCTTGCCGGCTTCGCGAAGGTCCAGGATTCGCACCAACGGCAGGTGGGTATCCGTCACCCGGTCTGGCAATTCGATCAGTCGATACTTTCCCCGGCGGGCGTTGTGGTAGCTCTCCAGTGAAGGTGTCGCTGACCCCAAAACGACGATGGCCCTCTCGCGCTGGGCACGGACCACTGCCACATCCCGGGCATGGTATCGCGGCGTCTCCTCCTGCTTGTAGGAACCCTCATGCTCCTCGTCGACAATGATCAAGCCGAGGGGCGAAACGGGGGCAAAGATGGCTGACCGGGCACCGATGACAATTCGGGCGCGGCCCGTCCGGATTTTATGCCACTCATCGTGACGTTCACCGGCGCTGAGATGGGAATGAAGGACGGCAACCAGGGTGCGCAGTTTCCCGGAGGAAAACCGCGCTTTAAACCGCTCCACCGTCTGGGGTGTTAGTGAGATTTCGGGAACCAGGACGATGCCGCCCATTCCCCGTTCCAAGGCATGCGCGAGAGCCTGGAGGTAGACCTCGGTCTTGCCAGAACCGGTGACTCCGTGAAGCAGAAAAGCACCACTGAATGTGGAAGGTGCCATCACCGGGGCACCGGAATCCACGGGTACGGTTCGGAGATCGAGAGCGTCGGTAATGGCTTTCAGGGCCTCTGCCTGGCGCGGGTTCAACGTCAGCGGCTCGCTGGCGACCACCACTTCGTTGGCATAAGGGTCACGCTCCATCCGTTCCGCGGTGATGGAGACCAACCCCTTGTCTTCGAGCTTGCGAATCGTCTCCGCGGTGGTTTCACCAACCCGGACCAACTCCTGCAGGGGAATCTCCCGCCATTCTTCAATTATCCGCCAAATCATTTCCTGGCGCTTGGTCAATGGCGGGAGTTCACCCACTGCCGGTAGAATTCGAACCAGTAATCGCTCCCGCCACCCGTCCTTTTCCCGTCGAACGGATTCGGGCAGCACGCTCTTGAGCGCCAATTCGATCGGGCAGCAGTAATATTCCGCCATCCAGCGTGCCAATCCCAGCACCTCCGGCGTGACCAGCCCTGGTTCGCCGACGACCCGGCTGATGGGTTTGAGGTTGGTATGCGTTGAATCCGAAACCAGAGCGGTGACAACGCCCAAGACTTGCCGCGCACCAAAGGGCACCTTGACCCGGGAACCCACCTCGACCCGGTCCGCCCACTCTTCGGGAATCGAATAGTCAAAATCCCGGCGGAGGGCTATTTCCAATGTCACCCGGGCAATCACGAATGGATTCCATTTTCGATGGTCAAGCGCGCCCTGGGTCAATGAGCCTTCTTCAACGAAGCGAGATATTCGATCAAGTCGACAAAATCCTGGGTCGACATATTGGCCTCAAGTCCGGACGGCATGATCGACAGGGCCTGCTTTTCTCGTCGGACAATCTGGGATTTTTTGTAACGGGTCACCACTCCGCCTGGAACTTTGACGGCGACCTCCTCCTCGGTTTCGCTGGCAATCAAGCCCAAAACCTCATCGTCGCCTTTCAGCACGAAATTCCAGGCTTCGAAACCAAAGGAAATCCCGGCACTCGGTTCAAGAATGGCCACACAAAGAGCGTCCTTGCCCAGTTTGGAGCCGATTTCTGAAAGCCCTGGTCCAAAATTGATGCCCTCTCCGTTGACCTGATGGCACTGAATACAACCGATATCGGTTCGACGGAAGATAATCGCGCCACGAGCCGCATCCCCGGTTTGCTTCAACAACTCGGTGATGGGAGGGAGCCGATGTTCGGATGGGGCCGTCTTGGGCGGAAAGGCGGTGACCGCAGCCGCGCGAATCTCCGGCCATCGGGCTGCCCGCAGGGCCTCGCCTGCGGAATCCCGCAATACTCCTTCCAGCTTTCCAGTAGCAGTCCATTCAAGGAGCGCCTGGGCTCCTTCGTGGACGCGAGCCAGGGCCAGCACACCAGCCCTCCTCACCTCCAGCGATTCCTTGTCACTCAGAACCACAGGCTGAATCAGAGACGTGATCCGGCGATCAGCGGTATCGCCGAGAGCCTTCAAAATCAGCGGTCGATTGGTCACCGAGGAATCCAGCAATTGGCCCAGAGGAACTGTATTGGTGGCATTCAGCAACAGTCGCAAGGCCTCGACGGAAGCGGGGTCCTCGGGTTGGGCACGGACGAAGTCGGCCAGCGCCTCCTCCTGCCCCAGAAGTTGAAAATCCTTCACCAACCCGACAAATTCCGGTTCTCCGCGCGTCTGGCCCACGATTTTGGTGACCACGGCCTCGAGCGCCGGATTCGCCCGGAGGTCGGTTCCCTTCAACCGGTTCAAGGCTTCCAGTTTGACGCGAACGTCATCCGGCAGGGTGCGGGCCTGGGTATCGGTGGACGAAGCCAGGATGACGCTCCCCATCAGGGCGACCAGCGACCGGGACAACGAGGCCCATGGGAAATGCGATGTCACGAGAGGATTGCTAGTTGATGGCGAAACGAAATTCCACCCTTTTGGTGCCAGCATTCGCGGTTGTTTTTTCAAGTCAGCCTGTTCCATGCTTGGGCATGCACCGTTTCTTTTACCTCGCTGCGGCGAGTCTCGCACTATGGACCGCCCAGGCGGACGACAATACCCTTTCTCCCAAAGAGAAGACGGATGGATGGGTCCTGCTGTTTGATGGAAACTCCACCACCGGATGGCACAACTTCAAGAGTTCTGGCATTCGCCCGGGCTGGAAGGTGGCGGATGGCAACCTCGTGTGCGAAGACCCGCACAACGCCGGGGACCTCGTGACCGAAGGCCAGTTCGAGTGGTTTGAACTCGATCTCGAATACAACATCTCTCCAGGCGGCAACAGCGGCATCATGTATCATGTCTCGGACGAAGGAGGTGCGGCATGGGCCAGCGGACCCGAGTTTCAATTGGAGGACAACGCTCTGGCGGGAGACCCACAGCGCTGCGGTTGGCTTTACGCGCTGTACCAGCCCCCAATCGACCCCAAGACGGGCAAGCCGCTCGACGCCACCAAACCGGCCGGAGAATGGAACCATGTGCGCTTGGTGATTCATCCCGACAAGTGCGTCCACGAAATCAACGGTGTGAAGTATTTCGACTACGTCCTCGATAGCGACGATTTCAAGGCTCGGGTCGCCAAGAGCAAATTCGCATCCATGCCCCTGTTCGCCAAGGTCCATAAGGGCCGGATTTCCCTACAGGGCGACCATGGAAAGGTCCGCTTCCGCAACATCAAGGTGCTTCCCCAGCCTTCAAAGTAACCTCAACCTCCTCCTCCGATGCATCGACTCCGCCTGATTTGGGCCGGCCTGCTTTTTTGCCTGTCTGGAATGACAGCCCTGCGCGCGGAAACCTACTCGCATGGTCCCGATTCGGAATACCAACCGGGAGTGCCTCGGGGGCGGGTCGAAAGCTTCGAATTTCGCGATTCCAAAATATTCCCCGACACCCATCGCCAGGGATGGGTGTACGTGCCGGCCCAATACCGCGACAGCCAACCCGCCGCCCTGATGGTCTTTCAGGACGGCCACGCCTATGTGTCCACCAACGGCGACCAGCGGGTTCCGATCGTGTTTGACAACCTCATTCACCGGGGGGAAATGCCGATTACCATCGGAGTGTTCATCAATCCCGGGGATCGGTCCGAGGACTCGCGGAAGGACGGCTGGCAGGCAAACAATCGGAGTTTTGAATACGACTCGTTGGGAGATGCCTATGCCCGGTTTCTCACGGACGAACTGCTTCCCTACGTCACCAACACCTATCACCTGAATCTCAGCGCCGACCCCAAATTGCGGGCCACGGCCGGAATGAGCAGCGGTGGCATCTGCGCCTTCACAGCCGCCTGGGAGCAACCCCAGCACTTCGGCAAGGTGCTCTCCCAAATCGGAAGCTTCGTGAATATCCGTGGAGGCAACGTATATTCTTCGTGGATTCGAAAGACCGAGCGAAAGCCCATCCGGGTATTCCTTCAGGACGGGAGCAACGACTTGAACAACCTCCACGGAAATTGGCCGTTGGCGAATCAGGAAATGGCCAGCGCCCTGGCCTTTCAGGGGTATGATTTCTATTTCGTCCTGGGCACCGGAACCCACAGCGGTAGACACGGCGGTACCATTCTTCCCGAGAGCCTTCGCTGGCTGTGGCGTCCCGAAGCCGGACTCCCGGCTCCGCTGACCAAGGATAATCTTGGAGGCGACGAAGCCCTGTCCAAGGTCCTGCCCAACGGCGGACAGCCGGGAGATTGGGAACTGGTGGGTCAGGGCTACGGTTTCACGGATGCCGCCTGTGGTGACGCCGAGGGAAATTTCTATTTCAGCGATCTCGGGGCCGGAATTCTTTATCGGGTGGGGACGGACGGCAAACCCGCCACCTGGCTCGAAAAGGGACCGAAGATTAGCGGGCTTAAGTTTGGACCCGATGGACGCCTCTACGCGGCAACCCAGGGGGGCGGAAATGATAAGCGTAAAAAGATCGTGGCCATTGATCCAACCAGCAAAGAGGTCAGCGATGTCGCGGTGGATGTTGAACCCAACGACCTCATTGTTTCCCAAAGCGGGTTCATCTACTTCACAGACACCGGTGCGGGAGAAATTGTCCGAGTGCCGATCACCGCACGCGGCATGTCCCACCCTCCGGCCATTGCTCGTGGCATCCGGCAACCCAACGGGATTACATTAAGTGCCGATCAGCGCCAAATTCTGGTCAGCGAGTATGGCGGAACCAATGTTTGGAGTTTTCTGGTGACTGCGACCGGCGAGCTGCGGGGGGGCGAACGCAACATGGAGTTGCGAACGCCCGCAGGGAAAGCAGACAGCGGAGGGGACGGCATGACCGCGGACACGGCCGGTCGGAGCTATGTCACCAGCCACTTGGGCATCCAGATGTTTGACGTGGGCGGACGGATGGGAGGCATCATTTCCCGACCGCAGGACAAGGGCACCGTCAGCTGCGCCTTTGCCGGCCCCAATCGCGCCTACTTGTATGTATGCAGCTCGGACAAGGTATTCAGGCGCAAGACACTAGTCCAGGGGGCCATTTTCTACTCGCAGGCGAAATAGCAATCTACGATCGCCGGCGACCACCGCGCTTTGCTTTCTTGTCGTACTGAACAGCCCGGGCCGTAGTGCCCGGGCTATTTAATTCCGCCCCTGAGAGTCGATGCTTCAGCTCCCGAATCTGGTCCCGCAATACAGCGGCCCGTTCGAACTGGAGGGACCTCGCGGCCTCCACCATCTCGCCCTCCAATTCGCGCAGGGTCTCCGTCAGATCGAGTTGTTCCACGCTTTCATTGAGTGCCTGGGCCGCTGCAGCGCGGCCCTGCGGCTGGCTTCCAAGGCTCTCCTCGACGGCGCGTTGGACCCCGCGCGGCGTGATCCCGTGGGTGACATTGTAGGCCAGCTGCCGTTTACGCCGGTATTCAGACACAGCCAGAAATTTTTGAATACTCTGAGTCATGACATCCGCGTAAAGGATGACCTTGCCATTCAAGTGCCGTGCAGCCCGTCCTGCAGTCTGAATCAGGCTGGTGGCACTCCGAAGGTACCCTTCCTTGTCGGCATCCAGGATGGCCACAAGAGAGACTTCCGGCAGGTCCAATCCCTCCCGCAACAAGTTGATACCGACGAGGACATCAAACTCGCCCCGCCTCAATGCCCGCAAAATCTCGACCCGCTCGATGGCATCGATCTCACTGTGCAGGTATCGGACCTGAATTCCCAAATCCCGGAGATAGTCGGTCAACTCCTCGGCGGTTCGCTTGGTGAGGGTGGTCACCAACGTCCGTTCCTTTTTATCCAGCCGCAACCGGCATTGTTCGAGCAGATCGTCAATTTGCCCTTTCAACGGCTTGATTTCGATCTCGGGATCGACGAGCCCGGTAGGGCGGACAATCTGCTCGGCCACATGGGCGGGTCCCGCCCACCCCATTTCCAGCGGCCCCGGGGTGGCACTGACATGGATGGCCTGACCGACCAGGGCTCGAAACTCATCAAAGTTGAGGGGGCGATTGTCCAGAGCACTCGGGAGCCGGAAACCGTGCTCAACAAGGACGGTTTTACGGGCCATGTCGCCGGCGTACATGCCGCCCACCTGGGGTAGGGTCACGTGAGATTCGTCCACCACGAGCAGGTAATCCTGGGGGAAAAAGTCGAGCAGCGTTCCCGGACGCGACCCCGGCGGGCGCGCGGCAATGTGCCGGGAGTAATTCTCGATACCGGAACAAAATCCGAGCTCCTGCAATTGCTCGAGATCAAACTCGGTCCGCATCTTAATCCGCTGGGCCTCCAATAGTTTGCCACGGCTCTCGAACCAGGCGACCCGATCTCCAAGCTCGGCGCGGATGGCCAGCTGGGCCTGGTTGACCTTTTCCTGAGGGGTGGCGAATTGCTTGCTGGGATAAATATTCACCGCCTCCAACCGTTCAATTTCCTCCCCGGTCAACGGTTCAAAGCGGGTAAACCGTTCGATCTCATCTCCAAAGAATTCAATACGCAGGGCGTCCTCGGAATAGGCGGGGTGAAGTTCCACCACTTCACCCCGGACGCGAAACCGGCTCCGCTGAAGTTCATAGTCATTGCGGGAGTACTGCAGTTCGACCAATCGGGAGAGCAACTGGTCGCGAGTGATGGACTGACCCACCCGCAACGGGATTACCATGGATTCATAATCATCGCGGCTGCCGATGCCATAGATGCAGGAAACGCTGGCCACCACGATGACATCCCGACGGCCCAGGAGGGAATTCATGGTGGAAAGCCGGAGTCGCTCGATTTCGTCGTTAATGGACGAATCCTTTTCGATAAAGGTATCGGTGCGCGGAATGTAGGCCTCGGGCTGATAGTAGTCGAAGTAGGAGACAAAATACTCGACCGCGTTGCCCGGAAAGAATGCCTTGAACTCGGCATACAATTGAGCGGCCAGGGTTTTATTGTGGGAAATGACCAGCGTGGGGCGATTCACATTTCGGATGACATTCGCCACCGTAAAGGTCTTGCCCGAACCGGTGACCCCCAGGAGGACCTGGTGGCGAGCGCCCGAGTTCAGACCTGCGGTCAGTTGGGCGATGGCCTGCGGTTGGTCGCCCGCCGGGGAGTACGGAGCGGCGAGTTCGAATGCGGGAGGCATGAGGGTTCGTGCGGTCAGGGTTCCACAGGGGAACCGGTCGGAGGATCAGGCTCCGGAATGCAGGGCGGCAGTGGCAGCCTTGGCTTCCCATGCGGCCTTTTGAACCGGAAGCTCTCCGGCCAGCCATCGGTAAAGTCGCGAGGCGTCGCCCCACCGTCCCATGGATTCAAGAATTTCCCCCGCCAATCGGCCCGCCTTTTCGACGATCGATGGGTCTGGTGCCTCTCCCGGTTGGAGCCACTTCCCGTGGAGAAGGTCGAGCAGTTGATTCACGGCTCCTTCGCGAACATCCCGGGCTTCGCTGATTTCACCCGAAGCGGCCAACCGGACGGCCCAGCCCTCGGACGCGCGAGCTCCACCAAAGGCCGCCTCCGATCGAACCGAGGAATCTGCGGTCGAAGCACGGAGCACCTGTCCGTAAAGTTCGATGGCAGTGCCATAAAAGTTGGTCGCACGGGTCGCCTTTTGCAGGTAACAGTTGGCCATCCAACCCATGGCAGCAGGGCTGAGGGGAGAGTTGGTGTAACTGGCCACCTTTCGAAACGCTTCCAGCGCCTTGTTGTAAGCGGCATCCGGTGATTTGTCGGAGGAGGCGTCCGGCAGCTTGATTTCGTCGGGCGGACAACTGAGAAAGAATTCACCGAGGGCGAAGTAGGCCGAGGGAAGCATGGAAACCGGGACTTCCTTGTCGTTGAGCAAATCGAATAGCAGGATGCCGGCATCACGCCAGTTTTCCAATTTTCGTGCTGATTCAGCGGCAAGGAATTTGGCCCGATACCATTCAGGTTTTCCGCGCCAGACCTCGTTGGTCAGCAGGATATTGCAAGCAAGCCCGGCCCGGTCGTATTCGCGTCGGCTAAAGTAATCGTCGGCCAGCCAGAGTTGCGCCTGACCGGCGGAGGCGGCAGCGGGAAATTGGGCGGCCAGCCGTGCAAATTCAATGGCAGCATTCGTCAGAAGACGCCCCTGGGCCATGGCCCAGGCACGGTCCCACATCGCCCTGGGAAGCTGGGGATGCTGGGGATTGGCCAAAATCCATTGGTCCAATTCTGGAATCGCGTTGGTCCATCGTTGCGCCCGCAAATCGGTGCCCGCCAGCGCCAACTCCAAATCAGGACGAAACGGAGAATCTGCGGACCGGGCGAGAAAATTGACCAACAAAAGGCGGGCCTGTTCCCCGTCTCCCAACCGGAGGAGCAACTGACTGGCGAGCAGGGTCGTTCGGACGGTCGCTTCGCTTCGGGGATTGAGAGCCAATAGCTTGTCACGGGCGAGGAGCAACGCATTGCGATCCTGGAGCTGGGTCGCAGCGACACCCACCTGCCGCCAGGCGGATTCCGTCAAGCCGGCGAAGGTCTGGTTTGTACCGCTTTCCTCCGCGACTTGGCGATAGGAGGTCAACGCCCGGGCGACATCGCCGCGCGCCAGTTGACAATCACCCACTTTAAACCGGGCCCGATGCCGACCTTCCCCCTCTGGAAGCAGCCGAACGGCATTCAAAAAATTGGTTTCGGCTTCAGCGAGGCGGTTGGTCCCGTTGCGGGCGGTCCCCTCCTCCCACAGGCACCAACCCCGTCCCATCGCCGCCGGCCCTGCGATTTCGGGCTTGGGGGAATTGGTGAGAATTTGGAGGTATTGGGAGGCGGCGAGATTCAAGAGGGCGGGGGCCTCGGCAAGATTGGCCTGTTCCCGCACCGCCTCGTACTGCCGAAAGAGAATTTGTGCCAGGAGCAGGCGCAAAGGCAGGACCTCCGGGTCCGAGGCTTGAGAACCAAGAAATCCCTCAAGTCGCTGGCGCGCTCCGGCAATGTCTCCAGCCGTCAGTCGTTGACGGGTCAGTTCGAGGGTCGCCTGCCGCTGATATTCGAGTGGAACACCAGCCGCCAGGTTGCGCTGGTACCATTCGGCAGCGGCATCGGGTTTACCCACCCGGGCGAGAAGGTCCGCCAGAAAAGCAATGGCAGAAGGTCGTTGCGTGGCTAGGGCGGGCTCCCGTGCAGCCAGGTCTACCGCCTCCTGGGCGGCGGATACTGCGGCCGGATCGCCAACCTTTTCACGAGCCATCGCCATGGTCTGAAGCCGGGAGAACTCACTCACTGGGGATTGGCCCCAAGTCTTGGCTGATTCCAGGGCCTGAACCGCTTTTGACGGTTCGGAAGCCGCCAGCCAAGCCTGCGCTTGGACCATCAATCCGCGAAAGAGAACGTCCGGAGGCGCACCAGCAGCGAGGGCGCGGGCAAACGCCGAACCGGGGTCGACCAGAGTCTGAACGGCACCCGATGCGTCGCCGGTCTGAAGGCGGGCCGACGCCTCCCGCACGGCGGCCAGGGCCGCCCTGGGCGCAAGGGTGTATTCACGCTGAAACGCCGCAAATGAAGCAGTCGCCCCGGCAAAATCCCCCCGTGAAAACAGCACTTCAGCATGGGCGTAATCCCGAAGTTGGGTCGCCTCGACAGCGTTGGTGGATTGCGGAAAGTGGCTGAGGTAGTCACCGAACGATTTTTCAGCCCGCTCCCATGTCTGAAGGTCAAAGTCGCGCAGTGCGGTGTTCCAGGCGGCGTCCTCCACGACGTCGGCAGCGCCATGGACCAGGGGCAGCAGGAACCAAAGAAAAAGGATCCCCCGGGTCAGCATTCCTCGCATCCTTGAAAAGGACCGGCAAACCATGTGGGCGGGTAATCGCACGGGAATCACGTTGCCAATCAGCGGGCCAGGGTGCGAGCGAGGAATCGACCGGTATGGCTTCCCGGTGTTCCTGCAACCTCCTCCGGCGTGCCGACCGCCACAATCTGGCCACCGCCTGCCCCTCCTTCGGGCCCGAGATCGATCACCCAATCGGCACATTTGATGACATCCAAATGATGCTCAATCACGACCAGGGTGTTTCCCGCATCGCGCAACCTGAAAAGGACCTCCATCATCTTGGAAACATCGTGAAAGTGAAGCCCTGTGGTCGGCTCGTCCATGAGATAAAGAGTCCGCCCTTGTTGCCGCCGCGACAATTCGGATGCCAGCTTGAGTCGTTGGGCTTCCCCACCGGAAAGGGTAGTGGCGGACTGCCCCAAACGGAGGTATCCCAACCCAACTTCGGCAAGCATCTGGCACGGCTCATGCAACTTCGGAATGGCACGGAAGAACGCGATGGCTTCGTCCACGGTCAATTGAAGAACCTCGGAAACGTTCAACCCTTTGTAGTGGATTTCCAGTGTTTCCCGATTGTACCGGCGTCCTGCGCAGGCCTCACAAGTAACATACACCGGCGGCAGGAAATGCATCTCAATCTTCAAAACGCCGTCGCCCTCGCATTTCTCGCACCGGCCTCCCTTGATATTGAAGCTGAAACGCCCTGCCCCGTAGCCCCGGATTTTGGCCGTCGGCAGGGAGGCGAACAGTTCCCGAATCTCATTGAACATGCCCGTAAAGGTCGCCGGATTGCTTCGCGGCGTTCGTCCGATGGGGGCCTGATCCACCACCACACATTTTTCAACCGCCTCCAACCCGCGGATTTCGCGATGAATACCAGGCGTTTCCTTGGACCCGTACCAACGCCGGAAAACCGAACGACGAAGAATGTCGTCGACCAGGGTCGATTTCCCGCTGCCGCTCACCCCGGTGATGCACGTCAGAGTTCCCACAGGAATCCTTGCCGTAATTCCTCGCAGGTTATTTTCACGGGCATCGACGATCTCGATCCATCGGGTTTCGCATCCGGGTTTGACCCGTTTCCGTGGCACATCAATCGCCAGACTCCCGCATAAATACCGTCCGGTCAGTGAGCGTGGATCGGCCATCACCTCCGCAACCGTTCCATGGGAAACCAATTCCCCACCCTGAGTTCCGGCACCCGGCCCCATGTCGAGCAGGTAATCCGCCGCCCGGATGGTGTCTTCGTCGTGTTCCACGACCAGTACCGTATTCCCCAGGTCCCGAAGGCGGAAAAGCGTGGCCAGCAATCGTTCGTTGTCCCGCTGGTGCAGTCCGATGCTCGGTTCATCCAGGATATAAATAACTCCCATCAGACCTGCTCCGATTTGAGTGGCCAACCGGATGCGCTGAGACTCTCCGCCGCTCAAGGTGCTGCTCTCGCGGCTCAAGGTGAGGTAGCCCAACCCAACCGATTGGAGAAATCCCAGACGTTGCCGGATTTCACGAATCAGGTCGCCTGCCACCCGCCGCTGAAATTCGGTCAAAACCAACCCGGCCAGGTAGGCATCGGCATCAGAAATCGAAAGCCCGCAAAAATCGGCGATGCAAACACCAGGAACCTCCGTTGGGTTATTCCCGGCATCGCCGGGGAGGGTGACAGCAAGAATTTCCGGACGCAGCCGACGCCCCCCGCAACCATCGCACGGCTGGAGGTTCATGTAGGCCTTCAACCGATTCCGGGTCAGTTCGCTTTCACTTTCAGCAAACAACCGCTGAAGGTTGGGAATGACTCCTTCGAACGGTTTTTTCACGGGAGCCTTGGTTCCAGACCGATGAAGTGAAAACTCGATCTCTTCGGTCCCGGTCCCGTGCAACAGCCGTTGTCGAAAACCAGGGGGCAATTCCTTCCAGGGCCTGTCCAGTGAAACGGAATCATGCCGTGCCATCCCTTGAATCAGACCTTGATAGTAGGCCTCCATCTTTTTCCCACCCAGTCCGCGATACGGCTTGATGGCACCGCCTGAAAGGGACTTGGTCTCGTCGGGAACCACAAGCTCCGCATCAAAGACCAGTTTCTGTCCCAGGCCATGACAAACCGGACAGGCACCATGCGGTGAGTTGAAGGAAAAATGGGACGGCTGTGGCACCTCGTACACGCGACCCGTGGCGGCGCTGTGAAGACGATTGGAATAGACCGTCTCCACCCAGGGAAGTTCGCGGGCCGCCCCTGGTTCCTCCGCTCGTCGCGATTCCTGATGGAGGACGACCACCTTCCCCTCTCCCCATTTGAGCGCCGTTTCGAGGGAATCAATCAATCGGGAGCGAAGTTCGGGGCCGACCACCAATCGATCCACCACCACCTCCAACCGCCGTTTACCCCGGGCTGCGGGTTTCACCGATTCACGGGCGCTGAGTTCAATAATCTGTCCATCCACCCGCGCGCGCACGAAGCCCTCCCGGGACAATCGCTCCAGGATTTCCCGATACTCGCCCCGTTGCTCCTCTTGAACGGGAGCCAGCAACATCAGACGGGTCCGGAGCGGGAGCGCCATGACGGCATCGGCCATTTCCCCCACCGACTGCGCACGAATGGATTCGCCAGTTTCCGGGTCATGCGGCTGCCCGATGTGCGCATAAAGCAGCCGAAGGTAGTCATAAATCTCGGTCGTGGTCGCGATGGTCGACCTCGGACTCCCGGAACTATTCCGCTGCTCAATGGCGATGGCCGGTGAAAGGCCATCGAGATGGTCCAGGTCTGGCTTGGGTAATTGGTCGAGAAACTGGCGGGCAAACGCGCTCAAGCTTTCGACATAACGGCGTTGCCCTTCAGCGAAGAGGGTATCAAAGGCCAGCGAGGATTTGCCGCTGCCGCTGGGGCCAGTGATCACTACCAGCCGGTCCCGGGGAATCTCCACCGAAACATTCTTGAGATTATGCTGGCGGGCACCCCGCAGGCGGATCACATCACGAGCCATCCGGGACCCTAGCCTGAGTTGGCGGATTCGATCAAAAAATCCATGCCGGGATTTGCAATTGAGACAAATGACCTGTCCCTTTGTTGTAATTGGGACAAATGACCTGTCCCTCTGTCGCTCCTTGCTACCGCAAACCAGTCCGGGACCTCCTTGGGGGCTGGACCCCGGGGAAGGCATTGGGCAGATGCCGGATTTCGCGGATGCGGTCGCGGTCGATCAGCACTTCCACCACATCGAAACGCCAGCGCGGATAGGTTCCGCGCAAAGCCCGGACGTAATCCTCAGCCGTGGCGATGATCCGACGGCGTTTGTCGGCATTGACCGCCGTTTCGGGACGCACCCAATCCTCATTGGAGCGGGTCTTGACCTCGACAAACACCAGGCACTCGCCGTCGCGGAATACGAGGTCGATCTCGCCATGGGAAGTCCGATAGTTTGCCGTCAGGAACTTCAGGCCATGGCGGCACAACCAACGGCAGGCGGCGGTCTCCCCCAGCACTCCCTTTCTCAGATGGTCCGCCAGCGGTGGCTTCCTGCGCCAAAAAAAGAGCCATCCCCACCCGTTCATGATGAAAAGAGATCGGGTTCCGGCTTTCGCAAGGGAGCGAAGCTCCGGCGGTGCAGCGGACAGGGCCCCAGACGGGCCATCGCGGCGAGGTGGTCCGCCGTTCCGTAGCCCTTATGGCGGGCAAATCCGTATCCAGGCCACAGGCGGTCCGCTTCCAGCATTTCACGGTCTCGGGTGACCTTGGCGAGCACACTGGCGGCTGCGATGGAATAGCTCCGGCTGTCTCCGCGGACCAGTGCGGTTTGTGGGACCCCGAGGTGGGGAACAAAGCGACCATCCACGAGGGCATGTGCGGTTGAAGTTCCCAAAAGCCGGATGGCATGACGCATGGCTTGGTGGGTGGCCTGAAGAATATTGATGCGGTCTATTTCAGCAGCCTCGACCTGGGCGATGCCAAATTCAAAACCGGTTGTGGCGATCAAACGTTCAAAGAATGCTTCACGCTGGGAGGCACCCAGTTGCTTGGAATCATTCAGTGCCTCAAACTCCGCAGGCATCCCTTCACGAATCCACTGCATCGGCAAAACCGCCGCTGCCGCCACAACCGAACCTGCCAACGGTCCACGCCCGGCCTCGTCGACCCCGATGATGCGTTGGCATCCGTGCGCCAATAGTTCCCTTTCGAGGGTTAATCGATCCGCCGTCACACCTCCACGTTCCCCAACCAGGGGCGATTGGGCAATGGCTGAAATCCTGTCTCCTGCTATCGTTCCCGGGTGAGCAACACCCACGATCTCATCATCGTCGGCGGCGGCTTTGGTGGGGCTGTTCTGGCCATGATCGCCCGTCGCTTGGGCCTGCGGACAGTCCTCGTGGAACGTGGACGTCATCCGCGCTTTGCCATTGGCGAGTCCAGCACCCCATTGTCGAACCTCCTCTTGGAGGAACTGGGTGACCGGTACGACTTGCCGACGCTCGTGGCACTCTCCAAATGGGGAAGCTGGCAAAGGGAACACCCCGATTTGCCGGTGGGGCTCAAACGCGGTTTTACTTTTTATCACCACCAATGGGACCAACCGCTTTTCCACCCCGCCCACCCACAGTCCGTCCTCATGGTGGCCGCCAGCCCCAACGATATCCTCGCCGATACCCATTGGTATCGCCCCAGTTTTGACGAATTCCTGGTCCATGAGGCCGTCGGCCTTGGGACAGACTATCTGGATGAAACCCAACTGGAGTCCATTGGCTGGACCTCTGCTCGGGTGGAGGTCGCGGGGCAGCGACACGGCAGGGAGCTGAATCTTCGAGCTCCTTGGATTGTGGATGCCACTGGTCCCAGGGGATTTCTTGTGCGTCATCTGGCGCTTGATTCACAACCGGTTCCGGGATTGGAGGGCAATCAAGGGTTGTTTGCCCATTTCAGCGGAGTTCACTCCATGGCGGACACCTGGGGGATGGTCGATGGAGCCCCCTACCCTGCCGATGCCGCCGCCACTCATCATTGCTTTTCCGGGGGCTGGATTTGGGTGCTTCCGTTCAACAACGGCATGACCAGCGCTGGAGTTTCATTGAACCCCGCAACAGCATGCGCTCTGAACCTAACCGACCCATCCCATGCCTGGGATCGCCTTCTCGGTCGCTTCCCCACGATTCAAAAGCAATTCTCGGCTGCCCGGGTAACCCACCCATTCCAGCATGTCCCCCAACTTCCATACCGTTGTTCACAGGCAGCCGGTTCACACTGGGCACTTCTACCCGCTGCCGCCGGATTCGCGGACCCCCTGCTCTCCTCCGGCTTTGCGTTAACCTTGTCCGGCATCCAGCGGCTCGCCCTTCTTTTGGAACGTGAGCCATGTCCTTCCGATACCGCACTCGCGGCCTATGGTGCCTCCATCCTTCGGGACCAGGATGCCGCCAGCTTGATGGTTTCAGCGCTTCATCGATGCCTCGGTACGCCCCGAGTATTCAACCAGTTGTTGATGCTTTACTTCGCGGCCGTCAGCTATGC
>CAITXU010000146.1 GCA_903896505.1 uncultured Verrucomicrobiota bacterium
AGTTCAGGGCACTCTCCGACCACCCCATCCCCCTCCACGACCAAGGTGGTTCCATCTTCGTGGGCCACCACCCATTTCCGTCCCTTGATGGTCACGGTCACGTCGCTGTCGTTGTGGATGCTCAGGAAATAGACAAATCCGTGCGGTTTTCCGGGCGATTGATCGAGGGATAATCGCTGATACACCAATTGGTTCAGCGTCACGCTCAACCCTTTGAGCTCGAGAATCGGCACGGTGGGGGAACTCATCCAACCCATTGTATCAGGCGAACTTCGAGAGACAAGACGCCATGGGCCTTTCCACCCTCACGACGGAGAGGCAGACTGATTCCGTGCATTTGGTTCATCTGCGCCTTCGCGATTTCAGGAATTACACGCGCCTTGAGGTGGAATTCCGTCCGGGCTTCCATTTGCTGTTGGGTGGCAATGCGCAGGGAAAGACCAACCTGCTCGAAGCCATCTATCTGATCGCCACCCTTCGGTCCTTCCGCGGCGTCGGAGGAGCCCAAATGGTTCGCCAGGATGCCTCCGGCTATTTCGTCGGTGCCACCATTGTGGGAACGTCCACGAGCGAGGTGAAATTGTATTGGTCGGTGAAGGAGCGACGTCTGAGTCGCAATGGGACTCCGGTCAAACGCCTCTCCGACTACTGGGGCACCCTTCGGGCGGTGGTCTTTTGCACTGAAGACCTCGCGTTGATCAAGGGAACCGCTCGAATTCGGCGACGGTTCCTCGACTTGTTACTGGCTCAAACCTCGCCCGGATACCTGGACACGCTGCTCCGATACACCCAGGCGTTGCGTTCCCGAAATGCGCTTCTCAAACAACATCGTCTGGATGAGGACCAATTGGCGGGATTTACTCAGGAATTGGTGGGTGCCGGTCAGGAATTGATGAGGGAGCGTCGAGCTCTTGCTCCCAGGATCGCTCCCATGGTCCAGTCCGCCTTTCATCGAATCGCAGAGCAGCGGGATGCACTTCAGTGGGAGTACGCCCCCCAGGTGGACGGAGACTTCAACGTGGCGCTGGCAGCAAGCCGGGCCCGCGAACGAACCCTTCGAACGACGGTAGTCGGCCCGCATCGCGATGACATCCAACTGCTGATCAATGGACGGTCCGCCGCCCACTACAGCAGCGAGGGACAAAAACGAACCCTGGCCCTGGCTCTGAAAATGGCCCAAGCCGAGCATCTGACCGAGGTCCACGGCGCGCCGCCACTCCTGTTGATTGATGATGTCATGGGAGAGTTGGACGCCAACCGACGCGCCGGCTTCCTCCCCTTGCTGGACCGCGCCCGTGGCGCAGGGGGCCAGGTCTTCATGACCTGCACCGAGGAAAACTGGCCCCGGGACCTCGCCTCCGATTTGAGCCGGTGGAAGGTTCAGGACGGTCAACTCCGGCGAGCGGTCGCCGATGCTTGATCGTTGTGATGCCGACTTATTCGCCCAACCGTCGGCATGCCGCTTCCAGGACGAGCGCCACGGGCAGTCGTCGGAGGCAGGCCATCGGTTCGTCGAAATGGCAGGTCGGCGTCTGGCAGGGGCTGCAGGGGAGGTCGATTCGCAGCACGGAATCCAATTGGCCGTACGGGCCGGTGTGGGCCGGGGCGGTAGGACCAAACAGGGCGACCACGGGAACTTTCAGAGCCGCGGCCACGTGCATCGGACCCGTATCGTTGGTGACCATCAAGGAGCAACGCCGGACCCAGGCCACCATCGTCGGCAGGGTCAACCGGCCCGCCAGATTCAGCGCACGCGGACCCGCCGTTCTACATATCTGTTGGCCCATCGCCACGTCTCCTGCGCCCCCCAGGACAACCACCCGAATGTCGGGGCGGGCATGGAGAAGACCTACGGCGAGTTCGGCGAATGAATCGGTCGGCCAGCGTTTGTTCAGCCAGCGTGCCCCTGGCTGCAAGGCCACCCATCGACTTCCGTCGTCGGGCCACACCGAATCCATCACCGTCTGGGCATCGGAACGGACGGGAAGCCACTCAAAATCCCAGTGAATCGGGACTCCCAGCTCCCTGAGTACGGCCAGGTACCAATCGACCGCATGAGACTGGGCGGACGGACGGGGGATCGAACGATCATAGAAGGCTGGAGCGCCTTCTCGAAAATCTTGCAAACCAATGGTGTACGAACCGCCGGTCAGCCAGCCGAAGACGGCGCTTCGGGCGAGAGCCTGCAGATCAATGACCCAATCATATCGCTCCCGGCGGGCGCGTTGAAGGGTGGAGACTGCCTCGGGCCAACCCGAAGGCGTTGCCCAACGTCGTCGATCAAATGGAATGACGGCTTCAATATCCGGGTCCCCGTCGAGCAACGGAATCAACTCCCGGTTGAGCCACCAGTGGATTGTGGCCTTTGGAAGGTGCTGACGGAGCAATCGGGCCACCGGCAATGACTGAACGACATCCCCCAGGGAACTCGGCTTGAGAACGAGAATCTTCACTGGGCGACAAACCAGGCCAAAAGCGGCTCGGACCAAAGGTAGCCCCCTCTGGATTCAGCCAGGGCCGGTGGAAACCAATGTCGGAGCGACACCAGACTTATTGCCCCAGAGCGAGACGCTCAGCGAGGCGTTCAGGCAGACCAGCCGCTCGAATTTTGCGCTGCTGATTGGGGATGTCGTAACTGAGACGACGGAGCTCAATCGATTGCGAGGGCAGATCGTAGACCACATAGGCGGCCTTGGGGTTCCTGTCCCGAGGCTGTCCGACACTTCCGACGTTGATAAAATAACGACGGCCCGGTTCCACTTTGATTTTGTCGTAAGTCCCCCCCCTCACGGTCGAGTCACGAATGAAAGCCAGGGGATTGTGGGTATGGCCAAAAAAACAGACCTGAGTGTTTTGGTAGGTGAAGCTGGCGGCCGCTTCCAGTTTGTCGAAAACGTATCCCCATCGTTGGGGAGCATCCAGGGTGGCATGGACGATCGAAAAATTGCCCACCAATCGGAGGTATCGAAGTTCCCTGAGCCATTTTCGGTCATCCGGGTTCAATTGCGCCCTGGACCACGCGACCGCTTCCGCGGCGGCATCGTTAAAGCCCTCGGGGTCTTCATCGAGGCCGATGTACTCATCATGGTTGCCCTTGACGGTGGGAATGTTCATCGACCGGACGATGTCGAGGCACGCTTTCGGGTCGGCACCATAGCCGACGACGTCGCCCAAGCAGACCACATGGGTACACTTTTGCTGTTTAATGTCCTCCAAAACCACCTGGAAGGCATCCAGATTGGCGTGGATATCTGCTATCACCGCGTATCTCATCGTATCACTGGGTGATCCCAAAGCCGCGGAATTCTCCGCTGGCATCGGACCACAATTCCGTCTCATTTCGAATTAGCGACCCAACGCCGGACTCGCGAATCGCCACCCCAAAGGCACTTAATTCCGCTTCTTCTCCCTCGGCGACCACCTCCACCCGCCCTTCGGGCAAGTTGCGGACGAATCCGGTCACCTCATACCCAGCCGCCACTCGCTGGACCTGGTATCGAAAGCCCACTCCTTGAACGGTCCCTGAGTAGAAAATCCGTAACCGACGTCGCATGATCGAGTCTTGCCTTTCCGCCGAACTCTCCCGTGAGACCCCGACGTCTGCAAGAGGTCGACTAAGCCATATCCTTGCCAAGTGAGGCAACGCTTTTGTGGAATAATCAGATCGGCACGGAAAAAGGAAAGAGTTTGAAAATTCCCGGTCTCGGGCAAAAAACACTCTTCCCTCCTTCCGGTCAGGTCGGTTGAAGCTCCTCCGCAGTCATCCGTTTCCGAAAAGCCAGTTCTTGGGGGAGGGACCGCAACAGCTCAGCCACCGATGCTGTTTGTCCGGGCAAGACCCAGTCGGGAAGCAATTCCGCCAACGGTTCCAGCACGAAGCGTCGGAGATGGGCGCGGGGATGGGGAAGGATCAACCGGGATGAATTCAAAACCAACCCTCCCCACGCAATGAGATCCAGATCGAGAGGACGCGCCTCGTTGTGAACCCGCTTCGGCGTTCGTCCCGACTCGCGTTCCCAAGTTTGAAATTGATCGAGCCACTCCACCGGCGAAACAGCCGAAGGAGCGGAGGTCCAGACGACGGCATTTGCAAACCGTGGAGAACCCGGCGGACAGTCCACAGGCACCGTCTCCCAAACTGAGGAACAATGGAGGGGCCCGGCAGCAATGCCAGCCAGTTGCCGCACCGCCCATCGCAATTGCTCAATGGGATTCCCCAGGTTCGCCCCGAGGGCAATCACGACCGCGTCTCCGGTCGAAGCGGGCCTATCGAAGTCCGAGGACATCCTGCATGTCGTAGCGTCCGGCGGGACGTCCCACCACCCATTGAGCCGCGCGCAAGGCCCCTTCTGCAAATGTGGATCGGCTGGACGCCTTGTGACTGAGTTCCACCCGTTCCCCCATTCCGGCAAAAATCACCGTGTGGTCACCCACCACATCTCCACCCCGGAGGGCGTGGATGCCGATCTCGTTGGAGGTCCGGGGTCCGGGAACTCCCACGCGTCCATGACGCAATTCCTTCTCCAGCTCAACCCGTCGGACTTCCCCTAAAATCTCAAGGAGGGTGGTGGCCGTTCCGCTGGGAGCGTCGCGCTTGAGCCGGTGATGCATCTCAACAACCTCCAAATCGAAACCGGGCCCGAGAATCTCGGCGGCACGTCGGGTAAGCCAGAACAGCGTATTGACGCCGGTGGAATAGTTGGACGACCAAACCACGGGAATCGGGGCTATGATGGACTGTAACAGGCGCTTCTCTTCGGGCAGGTGGCCCGTGGTTCCCAAAACCAATGCCTTTCCGGCAGCAGCACAAACTTCCGCCACCCCCACTGAGGCTTCGTGAGCGCTGAAGTCAATGACCACATCGGCATTGGCAATGGCTGCTGAAAGAGAGTCGCCCACATCGATGGTGGCAACCACCTCGAGGCTTGCGTTGCGGGCGGCCCCGCGCAAAAGGGCCTGGCCCATTTGTCCCCTGGAGCCGTTGATGATGATGCGCGTGGTGCTCATGGTTCAATGATTCCAAGACCCGACAAAGCCGATTTCAGGGCTTCACGTGTGGCTGCGGTGACGGGAACGAGCGGCAACCTCACCTCATCACTCATGGCACCCAATAGGGAGAGAGCTGCCTTGCAGGGTGCCGGATTGCTCTCCAGGAAAAGCGCGCGAAACAACGGGACCAGCCGATAATGGAGGTCGCGCGCCAGCGCGTAATCACCCGCCGCCGCTGCTCGAACCAGACGTACGACTTCTCCCGGGACAACGTTGGACGCCACGCTGATGACCCCAATGGCACCCAGCGCCATAAACGGAACGGTCAGGACGTCATCGCCACTGATGATTTGAAAATCAGGACCACAAGCGGCACGCAACTGGGTCACGCGGTCGGCGCTGCCGCCGGCTTCCTTGATCCCCACGATGGTCGGACAGGAATTGGCCAGGCGACGTGCCGTTTCCACGCCGATTTCAACCCCGCTCCGGCCTGGAACACTGTAAAGTAGAATGGGTAGCGGAGTGGCCGCAGCGATGGCGGAATAATGCTGAACCAGACCTTCCTGAGTCGGTCGATTGTAATACGGCACCACTTGCAGGGAGGCGTCGATTCCCAAATCCGCCGCCTGCTGGGTCAGTTCGATGGCTTCACGTGTCGAATTGGCACCCGTACCCCCGATGACCTTGACCCGTCCGGCGGCAAACCGGACGGTCAGTTCGATGATTCGCAGATGTTCATCGAAATCGACCGTGGGGGATTCTCCGGTCGTACCCACCGGGACGAGCCCGTCAACTCCGCCGGCGACTTGATTTTCCACCAACCGTTCCAGTGCGGGTTCATCCACGCGACCGTCGCGAAACGGAGTGATAATTGCGGTATAGGTGCCTGAGTACATATCCAGCGAGAGGAGGTATCATCGAACAAGACGGCGGGAGAAGAAACATTTTTTGCCCGAAAGCGGGCACCGAATTTCCGTTGCCTACCGTCGACCTCCTCCCCACCTTCCTCCCATTCAATCTATGGAAACAGCCGTTGCGCCGCGGCGGGCGTTCTCTGGAAGGCTTTTGCCCTGGCTTCTGGCCGGCCTCTTTCTGGGCCTCTACCTCATTACCCATCACCCGTGGATTAGCCTCCCCTCCGCGCCTGTCTTCGGCCAGGTGGCAGGCTTGGATGGCGCCTGGCCTTACCAGCGCCCCGCTTTCGCCCTCGTGGTTTGGGTCTTCCGATTCCTGCCCCTGTCCGTCCTGCCCCTGGCGCTGAATTGCCTTGCAGCCGTGCTCGGAGCCGCGGTCCTCGCGATTCTGGCTCGATGTGCGCTGATCCTACCCCGGGATCGGACAAGGGAAGAGCGGCTGCGCCTGAGCCCAAACGACCCTCAACCGTTGGGCCGTTGGACATGGGCTCCCCCCTTGATGGCCGTGGCACTGATTGGCTTGCAACGCACCTTTTGGGAACACGCCACCGCCCAAACGGGTGAGCTGTGGGACCTCCTCCTCTTCGGATCGTGCATTCTGTGCCTGGGCGAGTATCGGATCGACCGACAGGACCGGTGGTTGATGCGATTTGCCTTCGTCTACGGAGTTGGAATGGTCGACAACTGGGCCTTATACGGCTTCGCCCCCTTATTTTTCATTGCGTTGCTTTGGATTCGTGGATCAAGCCTGTTTCATCCCAAGTTCCTCCTCCGTTTCATCGGATTTGGAGCGTGTGGACTCAGTCTCTACTTGATCGCGCCGCTGGTGGGCTTCCTTCAGACCGGAACCTGGATTTCATGGGGTGAGAGCCTTTACAATCACCTGATCTACCAAAAGACGACGCTCCTGGGCGTACCGCGGGGACGCATTCTGCTGCTGGCGCTCATCAATTTGCTTCCCCTGGTGATGCTCGGCATTCGATGGGATCCCTCCAAACGCCCCCGGATCGAACGTTGGGCCAGCGTTGGCGCGGTGGTTGTGTTGCAGATTGCGGGTCTGGCGGCCTCGATCGTCATGGCCCTCGACCTGAAATTTGGTCCGCGTCAGTTGATCTACCTGGACCCCGCAGCCGGAGGAACCACGGTCCCGCTTTTGACCTTTCACTTCTGCTCTGCCCTCCTCGCGGCCTATTTTAGCGGCTATTTTATTTTGATCGGCGGCTTTGACCCGGCCCGGAAATGGGAACAACTCCCTCCTTTGTTGACGCGATTGACGCGGTTGGGTTGGGCGATCAGCGTAGCGCTGCCCGTCGTGAGCCTGGTCTTTTTCACCGGAAAAAACTGGCAGGCCATTCGAACCGAAAACCAACCCTACCTTCGACAATTGGTGCTGGGTTTTCGGGAGAAGTTGCCCTCCGAAGGGGCCTTGATCCTGTGCGAAGACCCCCTGCTCCGCCAATTGCTGCTGGCCGTCGACCGGTCCTCACGGAGTCCCCATCCCAATCTGTTCATCCAGACCGAGGCGATGCCGGAAAGCAGCTACCGACGGCGTCTGGCTCGACAGGTGGGTGCCGGGGATTGGCCTGAGTTTCAAACCCTGGCGGAAGCTCGCACCAACATCGCTGGAATCTTCCTGAGTGTCTGGCATCGGGCAGTACGGGAAAACAAGGCCTATCTCGTCACACCGCAAATGGACTTCCTCACAGAGGGTATTCGGCTGGAGCCGGTGGGCTTGGCCTTCCGCGCCGTCCCGGCACCCGAAGACGGCTTGAGCGGTGTTTTTGTCTCTCCGACGAATGCCCCCTCCATCGTTAGCGATTGGGACCAACGATGGAGCCAGTTCAAGGAATTCACCCAGGATGCGACGGGCAACAGCATCACCGCACGCGCCACCGCCCAATTTCTCTCGAAGTCGGCCAACATCGAAGGCGTCGGGCTGCAACAGCGACAACTTCCCATCCCGGCTCGGCACCTGTTTGAAATCGCCGAAAAATTTGATCCAGGCAATGTCTCTGCGGCGGTGAATCTCCTGGCGAACACGGAATTGCAGGCCGGTCGTTCGGTCGGTGAGAAGGTGCGACAACCGCTCGAAGGTCAGAATTCAGTGGCTGTTTTTTACAATTATGGCCCCATCGAAGAGCCGGACGCACTCATCAATCTGGGCAGGGAAATGATGCGGTCGGTCCCAGCCTGCATGCAGGCTGCCACCGCCCTTTTCAGCCGCGCGCGGGAATTGGACCCGCAATACACCCGGGCATCCCTGGCGTACATCTCCGCACTGGTGAACACCCGTCAACCCCAGAAGGCATACGCGGAGCTCAGGACCCTCATCAACCGACCCGGATTGGGACAATCGGACCGAATTTCAGCCCTTCGATTTCAGACGGATGTTCTCGAACAACTCGGGCGCGCGGATGAATTGGAAAAGCTCCTGGTGGATGCCGTGCGGCAAATGCCCCGGGAAACCGTCCCGCTGGACTTGCTGAGCCATTACTATCTCGAACATCGGAAACTCGCACTGCTCGCCCCCGTTCTGGACGCCTGGCATACACTGCAGCCGGGTGACAGCACCGTCCAACTCCGCCGGGCCTTGTTGCTGATGCTTCAAGACAAACCCAAGGAGGCCGTGGCCATTCTTGATACTTTATTGGCCCAGGATTCGGACTTGGACGGTGCCCGCGCCAACCGGGCGCTGGCCCTCCTCCAACTCAAACAGTTCGACAAGGCTCGGGGGGATTTCGAGGAGATGTTGGTCAAGGACCCCTACAACTACATTTATCATTCGGGACTGGCCCAGATTTGCGAACAGAAGCAGGACAAAGCCGGGGCACTTTCGCATTGGGAATCCTTCCTGGCGTCCGCACCGCGGGAAACCGCTGATTACACCAATGCCGTTGAAAAGGTGCGGGTCCTGAAAAAGAAGGGTTGATCGTCCTTCCCTTGCACCTTTGGCCGCTCTCCGACTCTCCATGCGGGTCCATCATGTCATCACCCGCTTGATTGTTGGTGGTGCCCAGGAAAACACCATCGCCTCTGTCCTTGGCCTCCGGAAACGGCCCGGCCTGGAAGTTCGCCTGCTCGCCGGTCCCACCGAGGGAGCTGAGGGCAGCCTCGAGGCGGCCCTTGCATCGGCACCGGATTGCCTGGTCCGAATTCCAACGCTCATTCGCGCCATTCGTCCCATTCAGGATTTTCGTGCACTACGGGACTTGACGCGGTACTTCGAGTCGCAACGGCCTGACGTGGTGCACACTCACAGTGGAAAGGCCGGTCTCCTGGGACGTTGGGCTGCGCATCGAGCCCGGGTTCCGATGATCATTCACAGCATTCACGGCCCCAGTTTCGGTCCATTTCAAGGGGGTCTCGCCAATTTGGTCTTCCGCCAGGCCGAGCGATTTGCGGGTCGTCGGACCGATCATTTTGTGGTGGTTGCCGATGCCATGCGGCAGCAGTACCTCGCAGCCGGCATCGGTCACCCGAGCCAGTACAGCCTTATCTATAGCGGCTTTAATCTGGCCCCCTATCTCGCTGCCGAGAGGGACGCATCTCTGGCAGAAAAGCTCGGCCTCCGCTCCGACGATTTCGTCGTGGGGTTGATTGCCAGACTCTTCGCGCTCAAGGGCCATGACGACCTCATCGATGCCGCGCCCGAGATACTCAGGCGTATTCCAAAGGCACGCTTCCTCTGGGTCGGAGACGGACCCTGGCGTAACCGACTGGAGGAGCGCATTCGTGCGGCTGGACTGGAGAAACGGTTTGTTCTAACCGGATTGGTCCGTCCCGACGAGGTGGCCTCTCATATTGGACTCATGGATTGTCTGGTTCACCTGAGCCGACGCGAGGGCCTTCCCCGGGCCCTGCCTCAGGCACTTGCGGCCGGAAAGCCGGTGGTAGCCTACGATTGCGATGGAGCCCGGGAAGTTTGTCGAACCGATGAAACTGGATTCCTGATCCCTCCAGGGAGATTGGATGCACTGACCCCGGCCCTCTGGTCCCTCGCGATCCATCCCGACCTTCGTCATCGCCTGGGAGAAACAGGCCGTGCCTGGGTTCGGGACCGCTTTTCCATCGAGCAACTGGTCGAGGGCCAATACCAACTCTATCGTCAGCTCGAGGATGCCCGAAACGGGTGCTCTTCCACCCGGCCATGAGCTTCCCCATTCTGCTTTACCTGGCCATCTTTTTCGCCGCTCTCGTAGGAAGCGCTGCCTCGGTTCCTATGTGGATTCGGTGGAGTCGCCGTCAGGGCTGGCTGGATGATCCAGGACATCGAAAAATCCATTTGGAGCCGGTTCCGCTGGCTGGCGGGCTGGCGGTGTTCACCGGAATGGCTGCCGTTCTGGCACTGGGAACGGTTGCTGTCGGGCTCCATGCATTTCCACCGGAATACGTCGACCGCCTGGGCTATGGACTGGGAAAGAGGGCTGTGCAACTGGCATTCGTCTGGGTGGGGGCCCTGGGAATGCTGCTTTTGGGATGGATGGATGATCAGTGGGAGTTGTCTGCCGCACGAAAATTCCTTGGACAGACGGTTCTTGCTTCAATGGTCGCTACAGGCGGGGTCCGGGTAACCCTTTTTGTGCCCTATCCGTGGTTCAGCTACCTCGTGACCATTCTCTGGATATTGACCGTCACCAATGCCTTTAATTTTACAGACAACATGAATGGGTTGTGTGCGGGGCTGGGCATTCTCGGCTCCGGCTGGTTCGGAATCCTGGCCGCACTTCACGGCCAGTACCTGGTGGCTTCCCTGGCCTTTCTGGTCACGGGAGCCCTCGCGGGCTTCCTCCCCTTCAATTATCCCCGCGCCAGTGTCTTTCTGGGGGATGCCGGCAGCCATTTGGTCGGCTACTGGCTCGCTGTTCTCGCGATTCTTCCGCACTTTTATAGCCAAAAGCGGCCGGGGAACCCCTGGGCGGTCCTGAGCCCGCTCCTCATCCTGGCCGTTCCCCTCCTCGACCTTTCCAGCGTGGTTTGGTCGCGAACCCGGGCAGGCCGCCCGTTTTGGATTGGAGACACCAATCATTTTTCCCATCGTCTGGTGCGATCCGGGCTCTCCAGGAGCATGGCTGTTTTCTGGCTGTGGGTGGCGGGATGTGTTGGCGGTGCCCTATCGCTCTGGCTTCAAGGGTGACCCATCCCAATCCCCCTCAACAAATCGGCCATCCCCCCCTGTCGACAACTCCCGCTGGCGGACTAATCTGACGGCGACGCTATGGAAAACGTTGTCATCATCGGAACCGGCTGCGCTGGTCTCACCGCCGCCATCTACACGGCCCGTTCCAATCTCACTCCGTTGGTGCTTTCTGGAACCATGCCGGGAGGTTTGTTAACGACCACCAGCATCGTTGAGAATTTTCCCGGATTTCCGGATGGAATCGATGGCTTTGAATTGATGCAGCGACTCCAACAGCAGGCCGAAAAATTTGGGGCCAAAGTCCGTTTCGCGACCGTGGAAAAAGTCGAACTCCAACAACAACCGATTCGATTGCAGGTCGACGGGGAATGGGTCGAGACCCGAACTTTGATCATCGCCACGGGAGCCGGGCACCGGCATCTCGGTGTTCCCGGGGAACACGAGCTCGAGAAAAAGGGAGTCACCTATTGCGCAACCTGCGATGGGGCACTTCCCGTCTTCCGCAATCAACCGCTTGTCGTGGTGGGGGGAGGGGATTCCGCCTGCGAAGAGGCCACGTTTCTCACCCGGTTTGCCTCAAAGGTCTATTTGGTCCATCGACGGGATTCCTTGCGTGCCTCCAAAATCATGGCGGAACGGGTCTTGAACAACCCCAAGATTCAACCCGTGTGGAACACCGTGGTCACCGAGGTGCTGGACGTTTCATCGGGAAAAGTCACCGGTGTCCGACTCAAGAATTTGGTCAACCAGGAGGAGACGGTTCTTTCGTGTGCGGGCTTGTTTGTCGCTGTGGGCCATGTTCCCAATACCCAATTGTTTCAGGGTCAACTCGCCTTGGACGCTGCGGGTTACCTCGTCCCGAAGCATGGTGCTTCCACCGAGGTTCCAGGCGTGTTTGTGGCGGGTGATTGTTCCGACGCCATTTATCGGCAGGCGATTACGGCCGCTGGGATGGGCTGCGCTGCTGCCATTGAGGCGGAGCGACATCTCGCCGGACTGTGTGGATAAGCGAGATGACCCGATGAACATTGTCTCGCCCCTCCAATTGGCGGCCCGCCTTAGGGAGTCCGCCCCACCCCGTCTGTTGGACGTCCGTGAGCCTGAAGAGCTGGCCATTGCATCCCTTCCAGGCGCTGTACACATCCCACTCGGCGAATTGGCGGAACGCATCGATGAACTGGAAACGGGTCGCGATCTCGAATGGGTGGTGATTTGTCATCACGGAGTCCGGAGTGCAATGGCCACGGGCTTTTTGGCAGCCAACGGCTTTTCCCGGGCCAGCAACCTGTCGGGAGGTATCGACCGATGGAGCCTGGAAGTGGACCCCGGGGTCCCAAGGTATTGACCGCATGAACTCTGAGTGAACCACCCGCGGCGACGTATCTGAGACTTTCCTGTTGTCCAAGTAACTGCTTTTCACCTACCCAGTCGACTCCAACAAACGCCATGGGATGAAAGTGGTTCTTTGCGCTCTCTGAGTCCTCTGTGGTTGGGCTGGTGCTTACCGTCTGGAGGATAGACCACAGAGGGCACAGAGAGCACAGAGGAAGAAGGATTGGGTGTTGAGGCGAGGCCGCACTGGTCGAGGCCGCAGGCCGTCTGAGCCACGCCCACCACGCGACTCAGCGCCAATTATGTCCGGCCTGCTCCCGGAGCACTACCGATGGAAAATTGGCGGTGTTGAAACCTCCCACCCGTGGAACTCGGGGTCAGGCTGGACATAATTGGGGCCAGAATTGCGTTGCGGGCGTGATTTGGACCGTCCCCGGCTTGGCAGGAGCCTGGGTCCAGCGGACAGCGAACTAGTGTCGCTGCTGCGGAATTGGCATGGTTCGAACCGCCAGAGGCTCGATTGGAGCCTCGCTACCGAGGTGCCCTTATGATGGGAGGGGTGATGAGTCCCGCTACGAACGATGGAGAGGGTCTACCTCCAAATTTCGGACGTGAATTAAGTCCCTGAACCGGACGGGCAGACCGTCGGCCATGCAATGTAGCGCAGGGTTCCAAACCTGCCGTATCGCGGGCCTCCAGGCCTGCCGGGCCATAGGGACGTAGCGCGGCGCAGCTGACTGGAAAGTCGGCGAAACAGAAGCACCCCACGCGTGACGCACGGGGTCAGGCCGGATATAACCGGGGCTGAATCGCGTGGCGGGCGTAGTTCGGACCGCCGCGGCTCGGCGGGAGCCTCGCCCTACCGATGATGCTC
>CAITXU010000147.1 GCA_903896505.1 uncultured Verrucomicrobiota bacterium
AACTGCATGTACCGAAAGAACGAGAAAAGAAATAGTCCGAGCATCGACTTCACGCAAGGGCTTTTTGCCTTTTTGGGTCGTCGGGTTTCTTTTTGTCCCACCCTTTTGTAATCATAACCACCTGTGGAAAAGCATCTTACGATGATGTCTTCTTTCGCGTCTTTTTTGTTCTTTTTTTGTTCGGGCGCTTCTTTGCACCTCAAAAACAACGCCCTCTTGGACCCGATTTCGCCCCTTCAGGGCTCAAACCCAATTCAATCCGCCACCCCGGGGTGTTACCCAGGGCTGTCTCATCACGCCCCGTTGGGGCTTTTCTGCTTACTTGACCTCCATTTCGAACGGGTTTGGGCTCATCACGCCCGGTTGGGGCTGGTTTGGCTTACACGACCGTTGCTTCGATCGATCTGGGGCTCATCGCATCCCTTGGTGAGGGACGGGACTGACGTTATATCCCACTTTCAACCGGGTTCTGCCGCACGAACTTCATCCTTCTCCATCCTTCTCCATCCTTCTCCATCTGCGTCATCTGCGGACAAATCCTCTTCCAGGCAGGTTACCCAGAATGAATTGTCCGCAGATGACGCAGATGGGCACGGATAAAGAAGGCAATCCGGCTCGTTTTTGGCATTTGCCCTGTGCAGGGGCGCGGACCCGCGAAATAAAGACACCCATTGGGTCTGATCGGCTAGAATCCCATCCATGCGGCAGATTTGGCGTATCTGGAGCTACTTTCGACCCGACAGGACACGACTGATTGTGTCCGTCGGCCTCCTGGCCCTCAGCACTGCCGCGGGCCTCCTGAAGCCGTGGCCGTTGGCCATCATCGTGGATTGCATTTTGGGCAACCAACCGTTGCCCGAGCCCTGGGCAGGTTGGGTTTCGGCGGCAACGCCAACGGCATCCCTGGCCCGCCTGGTGTCGGCAATGGCCTTCCTCTATGCCGCGCATGCACTTCTAGTTGCTGTTCAAAGCGGTACAGTGATTCAGCTCGGGCTCCGGGGACTGGGACGAGTCCGTACCGCCGTTTACGACTGGTTGCTCCGGTTGCCGCTGGGCCAATGGAATGCCCTTCCCCAGGGCGAGGTCCTTTATCGAGCCACCTGGGATACCTATTCCTTTCAAACCCTTTTCACCCAGGGTCTTTTCGGGCTCCTGGGGGCTTCGGCCCAGGTGCTGGCCATGACGTGGGTGATGGCCCGGCTCAATATTCCACTGACCGTGACAGCCCTCCTGACTGTTCCGGCCTTGATGGTGGTGATGCGTTGGCTTGGCGGAAGGATGGCTCGGCTGGCCGGTGCGGCCCAAGCGGCGGACACTTCAGTTGCAACACGGCTGCAACAAACAGTCGCCAATCTCCTTCTCATCCAATCGTTTACCCGGGAACCGGAGGAGGCTCGCCAGTTTCAGGGCAGCCTCGTCGATGCAACCAGCGCCCGATGGCGGCAACATCGAGCGGAACTGGCTTACCTTGCTGTCGTGGCCGGGGTGTTGGGAGTTGGGACCTCCATGCTGGTGTGGATGGGTTCGCGACAGGTTCTGGCGGGCATGCTCACCGTTGGGGAATTGTGGGTGTTTCTGGCCTACCTAGCCCAACTCTACGAGCCGCTCAACCAGTTGTCGCAACTGGGCACCACTCTGACCAATGCCTTTGCCGGGTCACGACGGGTGATTGAATTGATCGAGGAGCCCGAATCAAAATCGGATGGAACCCAAAGATTTCCACACAGCGAGGGACAACTTCCTGAGGTCCGTTTCGAGGACGTTCATTTCAGCTACAATGGGCGGTCGCCGGCACTGGACGGAGCCAGTTTTGAAGTGCAACCCGGGGAAGTGGTGGCCCTGATTGGCCCCAGCGGCGCCGGCAAGACGACCCTCCTGCAATTGGTCCCTCGCTTCCTGGTTCCGGGGAGCGGACGCGTCCGCATTGACGGAATACCCGTGGCCGAGATTGCTGTTCGCTCGCTGCGGGGGGGGATTTCCGTTCTGTTGCAGGAACCGCTCCTCCTGCCGACCACGGTGGCGGAAAACCTGGCCTATGGAAAGCCGGAAGCCACCCGGGCCGAAGTGGAAGAAGCGGCACGTCAGGCCAATGCCGATGAATTCATCCGTCGCCTGCCGCAGGGCTATGACACGCTGATCGGCGACGGCGCGGCACGCCTGAGCGTAGGGGAGAAACAACGCATCAACCTCGCCCGGGCCTTCCTCAAGGATGCTCCGATTCTGCTGCTGGATGAACCGACGAGTGCACTGGATGTGGAAAGCGAGTCCCTGGTCCTCGAAGGGCTCAAGTCTCTGACGAGGAACCGTACGACACTCATGGTGGCCCACCGCCTGGAGACCCTCAAAATCGCCGACCGGGTGGTTTCACTGCGAGGTGGCCGGGTTGAAGCCGTTCAGTCATCGAAGGCGTTTCTGCGTATTCCCGAACGTTGACTCGCATCTACCTCTGTGATACTAAAGTGATACTGGATGCCGCGAAAACTTCGCCAGTTAATTTCTGATTTGGTGCGAGCGGGTTTTGTGGATCGTGGCGGCAAGGGAAGCCATCGCAACTTCGAACACCCAAAGGCCGGGCGGGTAACCTTGAGCGGACGCCCTGGAGACGATGCGAAGCCGTATCAGGAAAAGGAAGTCCGGCAACGAATCGCTGAAAGCCAGAAATGAAACGGAATGAATTGAAGCGCAGGGGAACCGGTATCCTGAAACTCGTGGAATGGAGCGAGGAAGACGGATGTTTTGTTGGCAGCGCGCCGCCAATCATCGGCCCCTGTTGTCATGGGGACGATGAGGCCAAGGTGTACGCCGAGTTATGCGGCATCGTTTCAGATTGGATGGACATCCTGGAATCGGACGGAAAGGCACTGCCGGAGGCCGCCTCCGACCGTCGCAAATACAGCGGACGATTTGTGCTTCGAGTCGACCCTGCCGTCCATCGACGACTCACACTCAAGGCCCTGGCTGAAGGCGAAAGTCTGAACTCCTACTGTGCGAAAGCGCTGGCTCGGGCGTGACCAGTCTCACTGGACAGAAAACAAAAACGGCATCCAGCCGGAGCTGGATGCCGCATTAAGGAACGAACGGTTGAAGAGACAGGGACTTAGTAGTCCATGCCGCCACCGTGGTGCGGGTCGGCCGCAGGCTTTTCCTTCTTCTCCGGAATCTCGGTGATGAGACACTCGGTGGTCAGGAGGAGACCGGCGATGGAGGCGGCGTTCTGCAAGGCAGAACGGGTCACCTTCTTGGGATCGACGACACCGGCCTTGACCAGGTCTTCGTATTCGCCGGTGGCCACGTTGTAGCCATCGTTGCCCTTGCGGCGCTTGACTTCCTGAACGATCAGGCTGCCTTCGACGCCGGCGTTGAACGCCAGTTCGCGGAGGGGGGCCTCGATGGCGCGACGGACGATGTCGACACCGATCTGCTCGTCATGAATTTCCAGCTTGAGGGCCTCGATGGCGCCCAGGGTGCGCAGCAGAGCCACGCCACCACCCGCAACGATGCCTTCTTCGACGGCGGCGCGGGTCGCATGGAGGGCGTCCTCGACACGGGCCTTCTTTTCCTTCATCTCGGACTCGGTCGCGGCGCCGACGTTGATGACGGCCACGCCGCCGGCCAGCTTGGCGAGGCGTTCCTGGAGCTTCTCGCGATCGTAATCGCTGGTGGTCTCTTCGATCTGGCGGCGGATTTGATTCACGCGACCCTGGATTTCGGAGTTCTTGCCGGCACCTTCGACGATGGTGGTGTTTTCCTTGCCGACGATCACGCTCTTGGCGCGACCGAGGTCATCCAGTCCGAGGTTCTCGAGCTTGATGCCGAGGTCCTCGGTGATGCAACGCCCACCGGTGAGGATGGCGATGTCTTCGAGGAGTGCCTTGCGGCGATCACCGAAGCCAGGGGCCTTGACGGCGCAAACGTTGATGGTGCCGCGGAGCTTGTTGACCACCAGGGTCGCCAGCGCTTCGCCTTCAACTTCTTCGGCGATGATCAGGAGGGGCTTGCCCAGCTTGGCCACTTTTTCGAGCAGCGGCAGCAGGTCCTTCAGGGAGCTGATCTTCTTTTCGTAGATGAGGATTTGCGCGTCCTCGAGCTTCACTTCCATCGACTCGGCGTTGGTCACGAAGTACGGCGAGAGATAACCCTTGTCGAACTGCATGCCTTCGACGACGTCGAGAGTGGTCTCGATCGACTTGGCTTCTTCAACCGTGATGGTGCCGTCCTTGCCGACCTTGTCCATCGCGTCGGCGATGATCTCGCCGATGGTGGTGTCCCAGTTGGCGGAGACAGTGGCCACTTGCTTGATCTCTTCCTTGTCCTTGACCTTTTTGGAGATCTTGGCGAGCTGCTCGGTGGCGGCTTCGACGGCCTTCTGGATGCCGCGTTGGAGGCTGATCGGGTTGGCCCCGGAGGTCACGTGCTTGAGACCCTCGCGGTAAATGGCCTCGGCGAGAACGGTCGCCGTGGTGGTTCCGTCGCCGGCTGCGTCGCTGGTCTTGCTGGCGACTTCGCGGACGAGCTGGGCACCCATGTTTTCAAACGGGTCCGGAAGCTCGATTTCCTTGGCTACGGTGACGCCGTCCTTGGTGACGGTCGGGGAACCGAACTTTTTGTCGATGACCACATTGCGGCCCTTGGGACCGAGGGTGGCCTTGACTGCCTTGGAGAGGAGTTCAACGCCTTTCAAGAGACGCTGACGGGCGCTTTCGTCAAATACGAGTTGTTTGGCTGCCATAGTAGTTTTTCTTAATTATATCTTTGCTGGGTCTGTGGGGTTACTCAATCACGGCCAGGATGTCGTCGCTGTTGAACAACTTGTATTCCTTGCCATCGATTTTGATCTCGGTGCCGCCGTACTTCGAGATCAGCACGCGATCGCCCACCTTGACTTCGAACGCGATCAGCTTGCCATTGTCATCCTTCTTGCCCGTTCCGAGGGCACGAATGACTCCCTCAGTGGGCTTTTCCTTGGCGGAATCAGGAATGATGATGCCGCCTTTTTTGATTTCCTTTTCTTCCTGGGGTTCCACGAGAACGCGGTCTCCCAGAGGTTTCACGTTGAGTGCCATACGTGTGCTCTAGCGATTCTTTGAGTTGACTATCGTTGTTAGACTAGCCCACCGCACTCGCGGACGGGCAAATTGACGAAACGAGCAAAGTGCCCGTTGAAAATCCAGGTGGAGATTTGATTTGATCTGCAAAGATCAGGACTTCTTCTCATCCACGACCTCGGCGTCGATGATCGGGCCGTCACCGCCCTTGCCTGAAGAGTCTTTGCCTGCTCCACCCGGGGCTGAACCATCGGGTTGGGGTCCCGAAGCACCCGCCTTGGCTTGTTCAGCGCCCTTTTGGTAAAGTTCGGTGGTCGCGGCTTGGACGGCTTCATTTAACTGCTCGTGCGCCGTTTTGAGCGTCGCCAGATCTGAGCCTTTCAATGCCTCCTTCGCAGCTGTGTTCAAGCTTTCGATTTTGGCCTTGGAAGCCCCGATTTTATCCCCGTTCTCTTTCAAGAAACGTTCGGTCCGGTAAACTGTACCGTCGACTTCGTTGCGCAATTCCACTTCTTCGCGACGCTGACGGTCTTCATCGGCGTGTGCCTCGGCATCGCGACGCATCCGTTCGACTTCGTCCTTTGAAAGACCGCTGGAAGCCGTGATGACGATTTTCTGTTCGCGCTTGGTACCCAGGTCTTTGGCGCTGACATTCAAAATGCCATTGGCGTCGATATCGAAAGTAACCTCAATTTGCGGTGTGCCGCGCGGCGCTGGCGGAATCTCGTCGAGCTTGAATTTGCCCAGGGACTTGTTGTCGCGGGAGAACTGGCGTTCTCCCTGCAGAACATGAATTTCAACGCCCGGCTGATTATCTGCCGCCGTCGAGAAGATTTCCGATTTGCGCGTGGGAATGGTGGTGTTGCGTTCGATCAGCTTGGTGAAGACGTTGCCCAAGGTTTCAATTCCCAAGGAGAGAGGGGTGACGTCCAGGAGCAGGACGTTCTGCACATCTCCTTTGAGAACTCCACCCTGAATGGCGGCACCAACCGCGACAACTTCGTCGGGATTCACCCCTTGGTGGGGTGCCTTGTTGACCAGGGTTCGGGCGGTTTCAACCACCCGGGGCATGCGGGTCATTCCGCCGACAAGAACCAGTTCATCGATTTTTTCAGCCGAAATACCGGCGTCCTTCAGACAAGCCCGCGTTGGGATGATGGTACGCTCAAACAGCGAATCGCAAAGTTGTTCCATCTTCGCACGCGTCAAACTCTTCTGGATGTGCTTGGGACCGGAGGCGTCGGCGGTGATAAAAGGAAGGTTGATCTCGTACTGCTGAGACGAACTCAGGGCAATTTTCGCTTTCTCCGCCTCCTCTTTGATGCGTTGCAAGGCGTCCGGTTGTTTCCGAAGGTCCATTCCGGCCTCCTTCTGAAACTCAGCCAGCATCCAGTCGATGATCGCATTATCCCAATCGTCTCCCCCCAAATGGGTGTCACCATTGGTGGCTTTTACCTCGAAGACGCCGTCGCCAATCTCCAGGACACTGATATCGAAAGTGCCACCACCGAGGTCGTAGACCGCGATTTTCTCGTCTTTCTTCTTGTCGAGTCCATAGGCCAACGAAGCTGCGGTCGGTTCGTTAATGATCCGGAGAACCTCCAACCCGGCAATCTTACCGGCATCCTTGGTGGCCTGTCGCTGGGAATCGTTGAAATAAGCCGGGACGGTAATAACCGCCTGGGTCAGCGTTTCGCCGAGACGCATCTCGGCATCCGCCTTCAGCTTGGCTAAAATCATAGCCGAAATTTCCTGGGGGCTGAAGCGCTGGGCTTTGCCAGAAACCTCGACTTCAATGGCTGCGTCGCCATTGGTGGCTCGGACCACCTTGTAAGGCACCCGTTTTGCCTCTTCCGTGACCTCGTCAAATTTACGGCCCATGAAACGCTTCACGGAATAAATCGTGTTGCGGGAGTTGGTGACCGCCTGACGCTTGGCGGCTTCACCCACCAACCGCTCGCCGTTCTTGGCAAAGGCCACGACCGACGGTGTTGTGCGCTTACCTTCCGAATTCTCCAGCACAAGCGGTTCGCCCGCTTCCATGACGGACATGCAGGAGTTCGTGGTGCCCAAATCGATGCCGAGTACTTTTGCCATACGCTTCCAGTTTTGTCCCTTTCATTCCGCACATCTGATGCCGGGCTTTTGCTTGATCGAATAATGTGGCAACCTGTTGCCTACAAATTATTTACGACAATCCACAGGGAAAGACCCCTTGTGGACAAGGTGCCAACTGCGCCATTTTTGGCTCATCTCAGCGTCATCAATGGCACATTTTATGACTCCATCGAAGTATAGCCGCGCATGGGAATCGAAATAACGCTGTTGGCTAATCGTCACGCAGCCAATCGGGTTAAAGCTTGCCTATTCAAAGAAACGGAACTATTCACACTAACATGTCCTACCATCGTTGCCCAACCCGGCGAGGTTTCACCCTCGTTGAGTTGCTTTCGGTGGTGACCATTGTGGCTGTTTTGGCAGGGCTTGTCCTACCGGCTGTGGCCGGGCTCCGGACCAAAGCAACGGCTGCCAAATGCGTTCTTCAGATGAAGACGTTTGCCCTCGCACTCCAGATGTACGCAGGGGACAATCAGGATTTTATCCCACCGAACCGGATGGGAGTGGGAATACCGCGCAATCAAACTTGGGTGGGTGGTTGGGTCACGGGACGGTCTCCCGACGGCACCAACACCACGTTCCTCCGCGATAGTTTGCTGAGCCGGTATATCACCGACCTTTCCGATTGGCGGTGCCCGGGAGACCGGAGCCGAATCTATCTGGATGGGAAGTACTACAGCCGGGTTCGTAGCATCTCGATGAACTATTATATGGGAGCCAACTGGACAACTCCCAACCGGATGACCTACCGAAAACTCTCGGGCATCAACCATCCATCACCCAGCGATGCCTTCGTCTTTACCGACGAGCGTCCGGAGACCATCAACGATGGAGCATTCGTGGTGGA
>CAITXU010000148.1 GCA_903896505.1 uncultured Verrucomicrobiota bacterium
ATGGCTGGGCCATCCGGTCCCTGAACCCCCTCGGTCATCCCTTCTCCAAACACCCACAACCGATACCGGGCCATCGCCTCGGTTAGATTGCCTTCTTCCCGGTCACTGGGGTTGATAATGCCTCGAATTCCCTCCTTGGCCATCCGCACCCCCGCCACCGCAGCGGCATAGCCGCTCCAGCGATACTCTTTGGGGTCCTCAGCCAATCGGGCTCGAATCGGATTGAGGTCAATGTAGGCCGCCACCCGGGCCAGGGAATCCCGTGAACCCTCCACCAGCACGCTCTTGAAGCGTTCCTCCCACAAGGTGCCCTTGCGTCGATGCCAGCGGTTAAACCACTGGGTGAACCGTTGCTTGAGCAACTTGATGTAGGCACTCACATCCCACATCTGCGCATACAACCCGTCACGCCACTGCTGCCGCAGTTCTTCCGGCCAGATCGTCATCATCTTCCGCTGACTCTCCGCTGCATCCTCCCCATGAACCAGGGCATGGAGTCGTAACAGCTCCTCATCCCCAGGAAGAACCTCCGGACGCTGTGACACCTCCACCAGGATATGGAAGTGATTGGACATGATGCAGTAGGTGAGCACCCGGACTCCACAGAACCCGGCATACGCCTGCATCCAATGGACAAATTGCTCCTTCTCATTGGGACCAAACGCCATCCGCCGCTCCACCACCCGCGAGATGCAATGGTAGTACGCCGGTCCCACACAGGAATCCAACTTCAAGCGAGCTTGTCGCATAGACTGAGAGTAGCCAAGCGGGAGTCGCCGTCAAACAAATGACCTGTCCCTTTGTTAGAAGCGGCACGTTCTGATTGCATGGGTTCTACTCAAATCGGGAGACGCGGTGACCTGTGAGGAACTGGGCGGACGACAATCGTTTTCCCCCCTCGGGCTGCAGTTCCGTGATCCGCCAGTAACCTTGGCCACAGGCGACCAATAGACCGTCGGAGTCTGCATGCACGACAGTTCCGATTGGTACATCATCGGTGGTCTTGAGCGCCTCCACTACTTCGGCAGCGTGGATTTTGACAAGTTTGGGCTGTGAAGCCTGAGGTAGAAAACAGAATGCTCCCGGCCATGGGGTAAAGGCCCGCCGTCGCAGGTCCAGGACGGAAGCGGATTGTTTCCAATCGATCCGTCCGTCCTCTCGGGTGACTTTGCGGGCGTGAGTCACTCCTTCGGTGGGTTGTGGAATCGGCGGGAGCCTCCCGGCCATGTAGTCGGGAAGCCGGTCCACAAGCAACTCCCCAGCCATGAGCGCCAACCGGTGATGCAGTTGTTCTGAAGTGTCGTGGGGGCCAATGGGTGTCCTGGCGACCGCCAGCATGGGGCCGGTATCCAGACCCGCCTCCATCCGCATGAGCGTGACCCCGGTCTCGCTGTCTCCAGAAGCGATGGCCCATTGGATGGGAGCGGCACCACGCCAACGGGGTAGAATGGAAGTGTGAAGATTCAGGCATCCCAGCAGAGGTACGTCCAACAAGGTCTGAGGGAGCAGTTGTCCGTAAGCGGCCACCACCACAACGTCCGGGCTCAATGTCCGGAGCTTCTCGATGAACGCCGGTTCCCTGGCTTTTTCGGGTTGCAAGATGGTCAGCCCCAACGTTTCGGCTTCAATCTTTACCGGTGGCGGTTGAGGGACCAAGTTGCGCCCGGAGGGGCGGTCCGGTTGTGCAACGACTCCCACAACCTCAAAACGATCATCGGACGCAAGGCGGTGCAAAATCAAGCGAGCCAGCTCCGGAGTTCCCATGAACACCACTCGCGGACGGAGTTCGCTCATCTTGAAAGCGGAAGACGTCAATGAAGCCGGAAATCTGCGACGCCGGAGTTATCCGTGCCGCGAAATTACCTCAGGATTCACCATGAATGTGGTGTTTCCGTCGCTGACGGCAGGCTTGGGGATCTTCGCCAGAATCTTTAGAATATCCAGCAAGACCTGAAGCGGTTCCTGGGTGGAGTCGATCTGGTGGATGAGATGCTCGGGATAGCAACCCAGGACCGCCCTGGTTTCGCGTTTGTAAGTCTCCAATCGAGCACGGATCACCTCGACATTGGCATCGTCGAGGCGGTTTTCCTTAAGTGCCCGCCGCTGAAGCCGGTGGATGAGCTTTTCGATGACGGGACAGAAGAGGTTGAAGATCGCCTTCACCTCGATCAGATCGTGCATCAATTCCACCTGCCTCGGATTTCGGGGAATGCCGTCCAGAATGATTGTGTCGGCTTCCGGATTGAAGCGTCCTGTGGCGGTCAATCCGTTAATCGATCCTTTCCAAAGTTCGATGGTGGGTTCGTCGGGAACCAGTTGTCCTCGTGAAGCATAGTCGACGAACACCCGCCCCAATGGACTATCGACCCGAAGATTCCGAAATGCGTCGCCACACGAAAAATGGGCAAAGTTTGGAATTTGCCCCAAAATCTTTCCCTGGGTTCCTTTGCCGGCACCCGGAGCGCCAAAAAGGAGAATCGCACGGAGCTTCATACCGGAGGGGGATAAAATTGGTTGGAAGTCGGATGGACGCACCTGAAGGTCAGGTCGGCCTAGGCATCCTTGTTTCGAAGTTTCACCTCGCTGATTTCCGCGAAGTTGATGCCTGCTTCGGTATTGGTGGCGGTCTTGACGTGAATTTCAGTCATTGAAATGCGCGAGATGCGTGTGGCCACCACGCTTTGTTTGCCTGCCGAGATATCGAGAACCAGCTCCTTATCGGCTTCACTGACGACGACCCGGAAGAAGCTGGGGAATTGGGTCTCAAAGAAGCGTCGATTGAAGGTCGTCTCGCCGCGCTTGAAAATCCGTGGAAGGCCCTCTTGAGCGCCACCGCCGCCGCCGGTGCTCTTTGCAAGTCCGAGGGCCGCAGCTGCACCACCAGATGGCGCTCCTGCTGGAGCCGGCCCGCTCGTCGGGACGCCGACCTTGGTTTCTTGAACGGCAACCTGGGTCGCATTCTCGGACTCAACTGGAGCCACTTTCGGCAACAAAAGGAAAATTATCGGACCGACAACCGGAAGTAGGGCTGAAACGCCGCAAACCAACGCGACCGGGCGCCACTTAAACCGGGCCACTTCGTATGCACCAAATAGGTTGGCAAAGAACAGGGCGCCGAGGAGAATCAACCCGTTGGGAGTGGTCAATGCCGCCACCAAGCCCTTCTTCCCGTCGGGCAATACGAGGCGCTCCGGTTGACGGACGGGAATTTCCTTGGCCTCTTTGACCGCGATGGTCTCGGCGGGTGGGTCCAGGAACGGTTCAACGAACCGCTTGGCCTTGGGATTGTCGGCGAGTTCCTTGAGAGTTTCGTCGGTGAGCTTGGCCCAATCGACCCGCGGCGAAAAATCGCCGCTCTCCAACCTCACCACCAGCCCATCCTTGTCGGCAGCGGATAATTCACCTTTGTAAATTTCGCCAGCCACGGTCTTGAACTCCGCGCCTCGAAGCGAGACCAGGGAACTTGTGAGCCAGACCAAGAGGAGCAGCGGTTTCAACCAACGCATGATGCCCCAACCATGCCAAACGAAGTCCCAAGGCGAAACCAAAAAACGCGGAGCACTTCGTTGAACCGTCATTCCGTGGTAGATGACTACCTCCCCCAATGCCCCCCAGCTGGTCCGAAATAATGCGGACTACGCTGAGAACGACTTTCCGCATCCACAGCTGCTATGTGCGTTCGGGTTATTGATCTTAAAGCCTCCCCCATTGAGGTCTTCACTGAAATCGATGGTGCTGCCCCGGAGGTAATTGGCGCTAATCCCATCAACCACCACGCCGACTCCGTGCAATTCCGTGAGAAGGTCATCCTCGCGGCGTTCGTCGAAAACCATGCCGTATTGCATACCCGAGCATCCTCCAGCTTCAACAAATACCCGGAGATATCGAGCCGGCGTGGCAGGCTCTTTGGACAGCATCTCCGCAATTTGGCTCGCGGCGCTGGGAGTGAGGTGGACTACGGTGTCCTGAGCGGGCGCCTCGGTCTGTGCAAGTGTCGTCATGTCTAAAAATTCAGCCGGGAATGATGACTTGTCAAACCAGACTCATTTAGTCTGCTTCGATTTGGGCGATTACCAAACGGAAATGGAATCGCTCGAAAAAATACACTCCAGAACCTCGCGATAATCCACGGAATCGGACGTCAAATCCAATTCGACCACCTCCGTTTCCGCCGTGGTCCGCTGTTGCTGAATCAACTGCCGCACCCAGTCCGGTGGGGGAGTGGTTATCAAATGGAGGGATTGATGCATCTTTTAGAACCGCAAGGTGTAGGTGGAGCGTCGAACCCTATCCGCAAGTTGCGCTGGGCTGATTTCCTCGAAGGGCAACGATGATTCTCCAATCTCGGCGATGGCAGGGTGTCCTGCTTCCACAAGAATCGGCCGACCACCATCCGTGGCAATGGGGAGATACCGGGTGAAATTGTCGTCGTCCTTCAGGTGGTCGACCCATTCTCCAAGAGCGGCGATGGCTGGGCCGTGCAAATAAAGGCGGACATCTGCTTTTTTCCAGGTGCCAACTCCTGCGGCAATCCGAACGGCTTCTGCGGGCCGGGAGCTGGACGCGGGATCGGAAGAAACCAGGATGAGAACAGTCGGTTTCATATTGGTTTCAAGGAAAGCCGACAAATCGGTCGGTACTGCTGATCAGGTCGCTTACGACCGTCAGCCCGGCAAACGCGGCCGAGTCGTCAACCGCAACCCCATGCCGATGAGCCCCGTAGGCGCAGCCGTACAGTTTCAATCCCCGACCTTTGAGGTCTTGAAGGTCTGCTCGGGAAATGCCCCGAACGGCTTCATCGATACAATAGAGGTATACATCGCATCCGGCTTCGATCGCAGTTTCCGCCAAACGAACGCCCTGAGAAAATGCCGGAGCCTCGGGTGGACCCGACAGAAGGATGCCTAGTTTACGCGCTCTCGAACTCATTTCGGTCAAACGACATTAGCGCAACGAACTCAAGAACTCGACCAAATCGCGCAATTCTGTCGGTCGCAATTGTCTGGAAAGTCCTTCCGGCATGGCACTGGGGCCCGGTTGGCGTTGAACGATGGAGAATTTGGGGATTTGGATGCGCTGTATCTGTCCCTCTTCGTTCGTGGTCTCAATGGTCAATTCCCCGGCGGTTTCCGCCTTGATGGTTCCACTCACGGTCGCGTTGGAACTCAAGGTCAATACCGTGACCTCAAATCCGGTAGCCAGGCGGGCATTCGGAAAAACAACGCTCTCCAGCAATTCTTCCCGAGTTGCCCGGTTACCGACGCCATCCAGCGCGGGGCCCACTGTTCCCCCTTCGTTCCCCAAGCGATGGCATCGGGTACATTGGACCGTGGGATTCTCACGAAAAACACGGCCACCGCTTTGGGCATTTCCGCCGCTCAGCCAAGGTTGCCATGCGGTACGGTTGGTTACCTCGTCGATGCGCACCGTCACTCTCTCTGCCCATCGTTGAAGGTCGACGTTGGAGCTTTGCGCCGCCGCTTCATTCAAGTCCAAGGTAAGGTTGCCGGGCCATTGATGATTCTCGAGCCGTTTCAGATAACCCGACAGGAGGACCCCACCTGATGGATTGACCATGCGACCCAGAGCACTCAACGCCGTCTGGGCGGCAATAACCGACGGTCCGGGATGCTCCAACGCGTCCAGAATGATTTGGTTCAGCAGGTCTGGCGCATGGTCGCCATCGAGTAGCGCCAGACTCGTGATGGCGGCTTCCCGGACCTCGGACTGCTTCGCTTGAAGAGCTTCCGATACAATGTCAGGCGCTTCCGCAGCCTGGAGTTGGACCAAACCGGCGACAATCGCGGCTCGCAGGCCAGCACTGGATTTCGGGTGATGGTATTGATCGGCGAGCGCGTGGGATGCCTCCCGGGTGCGAAGGGCAACCGCCGTTTGGACAACCGCCCGTTGGACGGACTCCGGTGCCTCGGGACCTCCCAAGACCACCCCATTTGCGTCGGGCGTTTCCGGGTTCAAAATCTCTCCGGCAACCCGGAGGAATGCCCTCCGCGCTGCCTGGTCGTTTCGCTTGACCGCGTAACCCTCGTCATAGGAAGCGGATCGTCCCAGGTCCACAGGCAGCGGGGCGGTGGGCCCGCCCGCGAAGCGGGCCTGCGGAAGCCGCAATTTTCCTGGGGGCTCCGAAGCGTCTTTTTCCTCATCCCGCGTCGAAGCTGCATCGGGTGTCCGTCCGGCGATCATGGGGCGCCAAAGCCCATTGACCATGTCAATCGGGTTGGGGCGTCCCCATTCCGCCAAGGCACCAAGAGCGGCGACGCGTCCCTCCGCGGGAGCGTCCCGGCGCAATGCGAAGTTGGCGACGGCTTGGGCCTGTTGGGGGCCACCGAGCCGTAAATTGGCATTGATAACCCTGCTGCAAAGTGCCGGAGCCAAGTCGACCCGGGTGATCATTTGAGCCAAAGCCGGGAAGGCGGAGATCATGGGAATTTCATGGATGGCGCGCCCAGCTTCCTCGACCAACTCGGGAATTGGGTCGTTGAGTATCGATGCCAGCTGGTGGCCAACCTGGGACACGACCGGAATGGGTTGGCCACGTTGGAAAGCCGTCAGCGCTCGATGTCGTGCTGCCAAAATGCCAACCCGGCGGATCGACGGGTGCGGGTCAGAGAGCCATGCCTGAATGGGGCCGGTGCCTAAAGGATGGATTTCCTCGAGGGCGGCCAGGGACAGTATTACGGCATGTTCGATCCACGGATCAGGGCTGGACGGCTCCAGAATTTCCCTCAGGAGCTGTCCGAGCGATTCCATTTCGACCGCCGGAATCGAATTGCTTCCCATGTGAGTCAAACCAGCGGCAAGTGCCAGTCCCGTCTGAAGGCGAAGCCTCGGTGTCGCTCCGACCAGAGATGCTGGAATTCGGAAACGGAGTTGTCCGGGATCAACCTGGGATAGCAAGGCCATGGCTTGGCCTCGCAATTCCAGGTCCGCACTTTTGGTCCATAGGGTGAGAGATTCGAGGAGAGCTGTTGAGACGTGGGCGGGTGATTCGGCGCGGACCAGCTCACCCATGGCCCACAAGGCATGCAGTCGCCCGAGCGTGGGACCGTCTTTGGAGGTGAATTCCATGAGGGAGCCCAGGCTGGCCGAGCCACGGCGCACCAATTCTGACTGGGCGGACAGGCGAACACGCCGGTCCCGGTGTCCCAATAAAGTCGTTAATGTTGGATAATCCCGGGTCTGAAATCCCTCTTTCAAAAGTCGACGGACCTCCGCCATTTCCGTGCGGTCCATGAATTCCGGGGCGGTTATTCGATAGATGCGTCCTTTGTTGGGCATTTGCCATCCGCTCACCCAATCCAATACATAGACAGCCCCATCCGGACCGAAATCGACATCCGTTGCCCAACAGTTCCATAAGAATCGCTCCGGTGGTGTTGTCTTGAAACCGGCACCCGTGGCTTCGACAGAAAATGAAACAATTCCCTGGGGAAAATCACAGTGAAGGAAATGACCGGCTAGATTAGGACCAAACCCGGTGCCCGGATACCACGCGAGGCCGCTCGGGCCCTGACTGACTGTTCCAGAAAGCGGCAGGATACCTTCCTTTCCTCCTTTCCAGAGTTCTTCCTTCACCCAGGGACCGAATCCATCCTGATGTTGATAGCTGCAGCGCCATCCGTAATCGGCACCTGGAAGGAGGAAGAGGACCCGGCACGGATCGGCCCCAGCCGTGTCATTGTCAACCGTCCATAGATTTCCCAGATCGTCGAAGGCCAATTCCTGGGGATTTCGCAAGCCGCTGCAATAAACCTCCAGATGGCTGCCATCCGGTTCACAGCGAAGGACGCCACCGGTGTCAGGAAGGTCAATGGTCATTCCCTCCTGATTGGTGAGATGGGCACCGCGGTCCCCAAAACTCATATAAAGTCTGCCGTCCGGTCCGTGAATCAATCCATGAAGATCATGCCCGGTGACGCCGATATGCACCCCAAAACCCGTCGCCAAAGCGGAGCGCTGATTCTCCTTTTCCGGCAGATCCAACTTCCACAATGACGGAATATTACCAAACCAAACATTGCCCGATTGTGCGAGGATTCCCGCTGCCGTTCCGTCCAGAACACTATTAAAGTTCGTGGCAACAATGACAGACTGGGTGGCGTGCCCGGCTTGCGCGGCATCCTCGACCTCTCGGACCAGTTCAGAGTCGGCAGTCAGGAGCGCGGGAGTAGCATTAAAGGTGGACAACAAAAACTGATTTCTGTCCTCTCCGGTCCGAAAACTAAGATCATGGCTCAGCCAGTTGGTTTTCTGGGTGATGTCAAAAATGCTGCGTCCATACCGATGGGTCTCTGCGATATAACAACGTCCCTGTTCGTCGAAGCTGAAAGCAACGCCATTTTGCAGTTGGGGTTCAGCTGCCCAGACGTCCAAATGCAATCCGGCTGAAGGCTGCAACCGCAGAGCTTCTTTCCGGGCAGCTCCCCAATCCACCTCTCCTGCAAGTCCCGGCAGACCAAGCAATCCAGCCACCATAAAGAGCCAACGATTCATTGGCTGGACATTCCCTCGAGGCGGAGTAGACGGGAAGAGGGAATGCCAGTTCATAGGGGATAGACAATTGACACAAGGGCAGGGACGTCAATGAAGAATTGGTGGTCACTGCTTACATGGCAGCATTAAAAAACCGACGCGAAGGGCGTCGGTTGGGAATGAGTTTTCCGGGAAGATTCAATTCGGATTCTCTGACCTAAGGAATGGAACACTTCGAGGTCGGCTCACCTTGTGCGCAAAAAGGCAACTCAAGGGGAAAGCTTCTATCGATTGACGAACCAATCGCTCAGGACTTGAGCCTATAAACGCCGCGGCCTGCTTTTTCGATGGTTCCCAATTTCTTGCCCGTGGCTGCCAGCCAAGCACTGACGTTCAGCGGTTTGACACCGGCCTTCGAGGAAATGTCTTGAATCGATACTCCGTCGCGTCCGGCTTCTTTCAGAATGGTCAGGATGACTTCCTTGAGCTGACCACGCCGGGCCCGGCCTCCGGCAATCTGCCCCGCATCCGATTGACTGGAGACAGCTGCCGACGCACGCGCGGTGCGCCCGGAGTGTTTCGGGGTGGAGCCAAAGCTGGCCAGTTCACCTTCAATTTCCTGAATCTCTGCGGCCAGTTGCTCCTTGCGAGAGAGCAGGGCGGTGATGCGCTTGAGATCTGCCGATGTAAGTGACGATAAGTTCATGTCTTTTGGAAGCTAATAGAGACATTTCGATATTTCAACTGGAAGTTCAGAGGTTTGTTTTTCCTCGATACCGTTCCAAGACATGTCTGCCCCATCGGAGGCTCGGTAGTTCGCAATATCGATAGAAGCCACCGCTGATGATGAATACCGGAATCCAGGCAAGAAGCCCTAAAGCCCATGCCAAAATCTGAAGATAAGGGCTCGATCCAACCACCCATCGCGCCAAGGTCGGCATCCGCTGCAAGAGGGGTTGGTGGAGCAGATAAATGCCATAGCTGTAAACCCCGGCCTGACAAAGATGGCGCATCCAAAGATTCGAGGGCCGTTTTTGAGCTGCAGATTTGGCCTGAATTTGCGCCAAGCGGATGCAGAGGAGCGATGTCAGGCAGGCAACCGCTGGAAACCCGAGTGATGCGGCAGGCTTGAACAGGTCTGCCAGAAGGGCGACGCCAGCGAGGGTGACGAAAAGCGTGTTTGAAAACGTGAAGCGGTGCCCCCGGAGCAGGACATCGGCGGCATATGCCCCGGTGCTCCAACTGAACCAAAAGGCGATGGGCGAGTGGATGAGACCGACGGGGAGTGATTGATGATGAACGGTCAACACGGCCCCGTCGGCCAGGCGAAGTCCCAATTCCACAAGTCCAATACTCATCAGCGTTGTCTGCCAGCCCCAACGCATCACCAGTTTTCTGAGGACCGGATACAACGCATAGAGTTGTACCTCCACGGCGATGGTCCAAAAGGACCCATTGATGCCAAACAAGGTGAATCCGCTAAAATTGTGAACCAGCAGTAAATGGCTGACCAATTGGATTTCGTCTTCGATACCCAGAGAATGTCGCAGTCGGAGGGGGTCCAGGATGCCTAACAAGAGCATGGGAACGAGGTAGGGCGGATAAATGCGAAAGAACCGCCGAATCCAGAAAGGTCCCCAACCCGGTTGGCGAACGTAACTTAGGTGGATGCAAAAGCCGCTGACCGCGAAGAAGACGGCGACCCCATACCGCCCCAGTGTGGCGGGGTAATAGGGAAGAATGGGGAGGTTTTCCTTCCAGAGTGGAAACCAGTCTCCCCATTGAAGGGTGGCCTGTTGATAAGCAGCAAACAGGGCATGGTAAACAAATACCATGGCAACCGCGAGACCACGCAGGCCATCGAGAAAGTCAAAGTGTTGCCGATTGGGGGGTGATGCTGACTCGGTCAAGATGGATTCGGGGTGTCGCACGCGGACTTCGCCAAATCAACCCTCTTTTTCTCGATGGACCTGCGCCAGGAGTGAATTTGCGAGTACACCCCTGCGAATACGAGGCCGTTCAGGGCCGTAATAATCAGAACGTATTCGCCAAACTCCCTAACGGGCTTTTGCAGGCGCGGTCTGTTGATTCCGAGGCAGAGAAAAAAGGCTCCCGTCAGCGAAGTGATCACAAAAAGTACGGAAGCCACCAGAGCCAGTGCCCGAAGATTTCTCAATACCCGGGGAGGAGGAGTAAAGGGCATGGGATGATGGGATGAAGAGACTGCGGCCATGATGACGCGCGGGACCGTGAAGGCTGGAGCCAGCTGTCGGATTTGAACCGACGACCGACGGTTTACAAAACCGTAGCTCTACCCCTGAGCTAAGCTGGCTAAACGGCCTATTGTCAATTACTTACACCTGTCATTTTGATCTGCGCCTCACCACTTGTCACTCGTCTCTAAACACGTAAAATTCCACGGTGATCTTCGCTGACTTGTCTGATTAGCGCAAGAAAGCCTCAAGGAAGGCAAGGCCGTTTTCGCGAAGGTATCCACCGACAGCGAATCCCTGATTTCACCGTTCCATGGGGGTAGATTATATTGCAGTCAACTTGGATAAGAGGGAAGTCCTTAATTTTGGCCCACTAGGTTTCGGCCAAAAAATTGGGGCCACTACCTTTGGCCTGATCCCCTCCATCCCGAGTTGGCTGTTGGTCAACTGCGAGGGCTACGACACTGATTCCGCACCCATGCTGGGCCGTTGGGCCTCCTCGACAAGGACGGGATCGTTGTTATCGACCCCGTATTCATCGAGGGCCAAAGGCCCGGATCTATCCCAGCCTGGGCCAACGGCCCAGGAACAGGAAATCAGAGTCGAAAGGGCTGAAGGCCCGATCTATTGTGGCGCGAAGGAATAGGTCGGGCTTTCAGCCCTTGGAATGATTTTGATGCCTATCCTGGGTCGATGGCCCAGGCTGGGATGGGTCGCGTCGATGGTGCTGGCCGGAAATACTGGGTCGATGGTGTCGCCCGAATGGTTGTTGGGGTCGTGGTCTGCCATTTCATACCCGGGTTAGTTTGTTGTGCGTTGGCATCGGCGTTGAAAGTGGGGTCAACGTTCCAAGTTGGCACTTGGCGATAACCTACTTCCCGTCCAATTTAACCGGGCTCTTGAACGGTGGCCTTGTCGTTTACCTTATCGGCATGTCCCCGCGCGCTCGGCCCAATCCATCTCATGTCGCTTCTGGAAATAGAGAATCTGCAGATAGACTTTCGATCGGGCGATGGTTGGGTGCGGGCGGTGGATGGCGTGTCGTTGCACATTGATTCGGGCGAGACCCTTTGCCTGGTGGGCGAGAGTGGTTGTGGCAAGAGCGTGACCGCCTTGAGTATTGCCCGATTGCTCCCAACTCCGCCGGCGCGTTACTCCGGTGGCGAAATTCGCTTCGATGGTCGGGATGTCCTCCGCATGAGCTCAGCGGAACTCCTTCAACTGCGAGGGAAATCCATAGGCTGCGTTTTCCAGGACCCTGGCACTTCGCTGAATCCGGTGATTCGAGTGGGTGCCCAGGTCAAGGAATCTCTCGCTCAGAAGGACAGGGCTCTGGCCACCGATGCCGAGGTAGTCCGGCGTTTGGCGGGTGTGGGAATTCCGGCCCCGGAATTGCGGGCTCGGGATTATCCGCATCAATTGAGCGGCGGGATGCAACAGCGGATCATGATCGCCATGGCCCTCGCCACCGAACCTCGACTCCTGATTGCCGATGAACCAACGACGGCTCTCGATGTCACCATCCAGGCGCAAATTCTAGAGTTGTTGGTGGAACTCAAGCAGCGTCTGGGAATGGCGATGTTGCTGATCACGCATAATCTCGGAGTCGCACGGTCGGTGGCAGACCGGGTGGCCGTCATGTATGCCGGTCAACTCGTCGAAAGTTCTCCTGCGTCTCAGTTGGTTGGTTCTCCAAGACATCCATATACCCGGGCCTTGATACGGAGTGTTCCTGAGTTGGGGCAAACGGGGGCGCGGCTGGAGGGTATTCCCGGAACGGTCCCGGGATTGGGCCGATGGCCAACCGGTTGCCGCTTTGCTCCGCGTTGTGTCCAGGTGCGTCCTGACTGCTCGACCCGGAAACCCGATTGGTTGGAAACTACGCCCGATCAAGGGGTCCGGTGCCCGTATACCACTGCGTAATTTTTGCCCATGGCCCCTTTGCTCGATGTTGAAGAATTGAAGGTTGTGTATCCCGGTCCCAAAAATCTTTGGGGGCGTTCACGGAACTCGGTCCATGCCGTTAATGGGGTCTCTTTGACTGTACATCCTGGAGAGGCGCTGGGTTTGGTCGGCGAGAGCGGTTGCGGCAAGACAACTCTGGGCCGGGCGATTCTCCGCTTGATCAGGTCATCGTCTGGGCGGGTGTTGTTTCAGGGGGAGGATTGGCTTCAATTGTCTTCAGCGGAGCTTCGCGGGCGACGTCGGCATGCCCAGATGATCTTTCAAGACCCCAACAGCTCGTTGAATCCCCGTCGAACCGTGGGGGCCAGTATTGGTGAGGCTCTGGAGATTCACCGGCTTGTGAACGGGCCCGCCGGGCGTCGCACCCGCATCCGGGAGCTCCTCACCTCGGTTGGACTGCCGGAAGATTCCGAAGGCCGTTATCCCCACGAGTTTAGTGGAGGGCAACGTCAGCGTATTGGTATTGCGCGTGCTCTGGCCGTCGAACCGAAGTTGATCGTATGTGATGAACCGGTCAGTGCCCTGGACGTGAGTGTTCAGGCCCAGATCGTGAACCTGTTGCAGGAATTGCAGGGAGCCCGGCATCTTGCCTATTTGTTCATTTCACATGATCTCGCGGTCGTTGAACATCTGTGCGGCCGGATAGCGGTCATGTACTTGGGGCGCCTGGTGGAAGTCGGTCCTTCTCGCGAAGTGTGCCGTTCTCCGGCCCATCCCTACACGCAAGCGCTGGTCTCCGCAGTCCCCCAGATGCATGCCGACGGGGTCCCACGCCTTCATTTGCGGGGTGATCCTCCGTCTCCCGTGAATCCGCCTTCGGGATGCCCATTCCACCCGCGTTGTCCGGTGGCCGAAGCTCGATGCCGGACCGAGCCGCCTCTCCTACGGTCCATTGGTCCGAACCGCCAGGTGGCCTGTCACCTGGCGGTTTGAGGGTACGTGTTTCTGAAAGAGGTTCCTCTCTGAGCTCTCTGAGGTTCATTGTCAGTGCAGTCAGCGGAGACTTGACCGCAGAGAGCTGGCACAGAAAAAGAATATCACCCCGGAGTCGTCTGTGTCGCTTGGCGGAACTACAGAGCAGGCTGTCCAGTGTCAATATCGCGGACCTTGGGGTGGCAACAGAGGTCGCCTTCCACCTCGGCGATCTGGGAGGGATGAATAGTGTCTATTTCGGTGGTTCGGAATCGTCGAGGAACTTCCATCCGCGTTTGCTGAGATCGCGATAGACCCAGGCACCGGCGAGCGTGGCGATGACGAGGAAGCCGATACCCAGACCGGTCTCGCCAAAGATGATTTTCCCGACGCCAAACAGGGTCAGGTAGATCATGACACAACCGGCAAACCAATCCCCGAGATTGTGAAGGCCATCCTGTTTTGTTTTCACGTCGCTGGCCTTGGCCGCAATGGGACCCCAAAGGGTGGGACTGGGGCGGACCCGGCGGTAGAACGCCATCAGGACTGCTTCGGGTTCCGGCGGAGTCAGAAAGGTGACGGACAGCCAAACCACGGTGGAGCAGGCCACCGTGATCAACACGGTATAGGCGAAAATCTTGGCATCGGTATACAGGGCCGGGTCCCAACTGAAAAGAAATCCGGGAACATCGGTCTTGGGGAACATCTGTGACCAAAGTTTTCCCGATTGGAGGTACATGGAAACCGTGAACGAGGCTCCCATGGCCGAAATTTCGCTCCAGGCATTGATGCGCCACCAGAACCAGCGAAGGATGAAAACACTTCCGGTTCCGGCCCCGATGGCCATGAGGAACTGCCAGGCACCTGAAATCGAATCCTGATAATAGGTCACCACCGATGAGGCGACCATGAGGAACAGGGTGGCCACCTGACTGGCCAGAACATAGTTCTTTTCTGTATCATTTGGGGCAATAAAGCGGCGGTAGAAGTCATTGACCAGGTACGAGGCTCCCCAGTTGAGCTGGGTGGCGACGGTGGACATATAGGCAGCGGCAAAGGCAGCCACCATCAAGCCGGCCAGGGCAGGGGGGAATACCTTGGGATCGACCATGGTCATCACAAATCCGGATTCCTTGTCCTTCAGGTCGGGGTAGAGTACGAGCGAGGCCAAAGCTGTGAGAATCCACGGCCACGGTCGAATGGCGTAATGGGCAATGCTGAACCAGAGGGTCGCCAGGAGCGAATGACGTTCATCTTTAGCCGAGAAGATGCGTTGTGCCACGTAACCACCGCCGCCCGGTTCGGCCCCGGGATACCAGGTCGCCCACCAGTTGACCCCCACATAGACAAAGAAAGTGATCATGGGCATCCATGCCGACCCAATTTCCGGGGTGAAGGAGAGAATAGAGCCGGAACCGCCTTTGACGGAATCCAACGCCAGGAGTTTGGTTTTGAGGGCATCCATGCCGCCGACAGCGTGAACGGCATACCAAGCCAAAATGATGACCATCCCCATTTTGAGGAAGAACTGGAACAGGTCGGTGACCAACACTCCCCAGAGGCCAGAAAGAGTGGAGATAAGGGCGGTGGCCAGCATCAGACCAAAAACGACGGAGAGTGCGGCGACCTTGGGACTGTCGATGCCGATGGCGTGCAAGCTCAGGTCGGGGAAGATAATGAGGAGGATTTTGACCATCGCCAGGTTGACCCATCCCAGGATGATGCAGTTGATGGGCAATCCCAGGTAGAGGGCGCGAAATCCTCGAAGATAGGCGGCAGGCGCACCCGCATACCGGATTTCGGCAAACTCCACGTCCGTGACCACTCCGGCCCGGCGCCAGAGGCGGGCAAA
>CAITXU010000149.1 GCA_903896505.1 uncultured Verrucomicrobiota bacterium
TGGGCGACAAGAGATCGCGAGCCGTGACGCTGGGGGAAATCGCGAGAATCCTGAGTGCCATGGGGGAGGTGGACGAGGCGCTGAAGCTCAACCGGGAAGCGTTGGAGGTCTACGAAAGAGTGGGCGACAAGAGGGCGCGAGCCATGACGCTGGGGGACATCGCGAGAATCCTGAGTGCCAAGGGGGAGGTGGACGAGGCGCTGAAGCTCCACCGGGAAAAGCTGAAAGTCTGCGAAAGCCTTGGCGACAAGAGATCGCGAGCCGTGACGCTGGGGGACATCGCGAGAATCCTGAGTGACAAGGGGGAGGTGGACGAGGCGCTGAAGCTCCACAGGGAAAAGCTGAAAGTCTGCGAAAGCCTGGGCGACCTCGCTGAATGCGCTCATGCCCATTGGTCGATAGGGCAGATTCAAGTGCAGCAGAAGCAATGGCAGGAGGCGTACAATCACCTCCATGAGGCCTACACCCTCAATCTTCGGCTTGGGCGACTCGATGGTATCTGTTTTGTCGGCTTGGATCTGGGGCAACTTCTCCTTGATGCCGGCCATCGCAAGGAAGGGGAGGCCATCTTGAAACGCTCCCGCGACGGATTTCGAAAACTGGGTCAGGAGGCAATGGCCCGTCACGTGGAGGCAATCCTGCGCAAACAGGGCATCCAGTAGAGAGTTGGGGGGCTGCGTTTCCTCCAAGTGAGGTTCGCAGGAAATTCGTCATCCGGAGGATGTCTTTGTTGAGTGCAGGCCAGCAGGATATTCGCCCGGCGATATTGTGCTTGTTACTGCTGGCGATTCACGTGCGATGGAGGAGGCAAAAAGCAATCGCTCATTGGGTGGCTGCGACGCGTGGCGTGGTTGCTGCCGTTGAAAACGGCCCGGCAATGGCGAAAAGTTGGCGTCGCCTTTCTTGCCGGGCCGTGTTGGTTTCGAGGTTTTTGTCAGGAGAAAACGTCCCGGAGGGCTCGAAGGTATCGGTCCACGTGCAGAGGCCATTGATAGAGATCGCACACCCGCAACACGCCTTGATGGGAGGAGCGCATCCAGAGAGCTTCATCGCTCAGCGTCCGCTTCAACGCGACTTGAACCTCCGAGACATCGGTCGGGGCAACCAGCAGTCCATTGCCGAGGGCGGGAACGATTTCCGATGGTCCTCCGTCGTTGGTGGCGACGACCGGCAGGCCCGAGGCCGCCGCCTCCAGCAGGGTGAGTCCGAAGGGTTCGGTCAAGGCCAGGTTGACGAACACCCCGCGTCGGGCTGCGGCAAGGCGGTAGATTTCCGGCACTTCATCCCAGGAATGCGTCTTGGGCAGGGACATCCGTCCATCCAAGCCGTATTTATCGCGTAGGAGTAACAGATCGAGTAAAACCTTCTGCACTCCGGGAAGCATCTCGCGAACGTCGTGGCGCACACCTGCAAAGATCACGAGGTTTGCCATGGCTTGCAGAACGGGATCGGTGCCGTACGCGTGAACCAGCGTCTCCAGATTCTTTTTCCGGTCGGGGCGACAGAGCGCCAAAATCATGGGCTTGTCTGGCTGGATCAGAAATTTAGCCAATCGATCGTAGACCGCATTGCTGGCCTGCTTCCGAACCTCGCTCGTGGCGGGATGGTAGTACGGAAGAAATCGATGGAAATCAATCCCCGGCGGAATGGTCTTAAAGCGCGCCCGGGTGGAGTTTTCGTACTCGTCATAGGTGTTAATCTCCTGATGGGAGGAGGTCACTACGAAGCGCGAGCGGCTCAATGAATCTTCCTCGGCCTGGAACCGCTCGACGAAGCGGTACTGGGCGAGGGCCTTTCCGAGCTCCTCGCCATCGGCCAGACAGCGCGAGAGCTTGATTCGACCCAGGGAATGACCGGTATGAATATACGGAACCCCCAACGCCTCGGCGATCCGGGTCCCGGCATAAGCCGCGTCGGCATAGTGGCCGTGAATAACATCCGGTTGGACGGGTTGACGGCGTATGTGCGCCAGCGCCTCGGCCACGAACTCGTCGAGGTGGGGCCACAATTGTTCTTTCGGGAGATACGAAGGACCTCCAAAGGGGATTCGCTGGATGGAGAACTTCGGGGTGACCGCCTCCGATGGCTGGCTGTACTCGGGGCCCATGCCCGGCTGATGGATGAGACGGGTGTACAAGGTGACCTGGTCGACTTCGGGGCGTAATGCCAGCCCTTTACCGAGTTCCATGACGTACGTGATTTGGCCGCCATTGTCCGCATCGCGGCCCAGTTCAAGTTGGTTTGAGCGAAACAGTCCATGCAGGCTGAGGAATACAATGTTCATACGATTGATTTCGAGAACCGCCCGGTCACCGGGGCCTTCATCCCATCCGGGCTGATCGCCTGTGACCGACCTTGCGGTTCAGTGTTGCGCTCTCAGTTCAGCATCAGCCCATTTTTCAATGGTCCCCGTCGGCTCCCGTGGATGCTCCCGCTCGACCCACCGACGTAAGTTGATGCAAAAAACCCGCTCCATCAGGAACGGGTGGTCATCCATCTTGGTGAACGTACGGACGGCAAGCCGCCCGTTTGTCGCGTTCAGGGAGCACTCATGGTGCTCAGGCGGGTGAGGGCGGCTTTGGCAGAGGCGTTCCCACTTTGGGCGGCTCGGTCGAGGCCGTCCCGGATGCCACCCAGCGCGGCCATCGCCTGCGCCTGCTGGTCCGGGGTGAGGCGAAGGTTCAGGATGGTTTGAAGGTAAACCACGGATTGATCGTAGTCCCGTCGATTCCAAGCTTCCAACGCGGCCTTCGCGTTATTGGCCAGATAGGGGTTCGAATGGTCCCCCGCCAGTTTCGCCAGACCGGCTTCCGGAGTCGTGATCGTTTCCGAAACGGTCGGAAGGGTCGATCGAGCCGATGGATCGGTATTGGCAGATTCAGGGGTCGAGATCGGAGCGGATGGGGATTCCTTGGGCTCGGCTTTCCGACATCCGACGGCCATGACACAACAGAGAAGCAGGCAGACGGCTCGTCCCAGCAGTTCTCCCCCCACCGGTGTCAGCAAGTCAGAGGAGCCCATGGTCACCACCAAAACTCAGGAGAGCCCGTGGACCGCATCAGCATGATCCGCCAGGAGCGCCATTCGGCGTGGCCCTCCACCGTGACAACGTCGCCTCCGGCCGGAAGCTTTTTGTCCAGATGGCTGGTCCGATGCGGTTTGGAGGCACCGCCAATGACTTTTTCGAACGTCCCACCGGTTTTGTACTTGCCGGAGGCATCGGCGACGGCTCCTTGTGAGATGGTCGAGTCGGCCACAAGGACCGCTTCGGTGGCATTGGTCTTTAAGGCGGTCAACTTGGTGATTTGATAGTCCGTTTTGATCGAGCCAATCCCCTTGAAGGCATAGCTGTAGCCGGTCGGACGGTATCCGTTGTTCTTCGCCCATTGGACCCAGAGCTCATCATTGTCTTGAGCCCAACCTGACGGGCAAAAGAAGGAATGCCGCTGGAGCCCATACTTCATGATGTTGGTCACGGTCGAATTCGGAAGGTCCCAGGCCCAATTGGACCCGCCGTCAATGGTCGGAACGTAATCCCGGTTGTCATCAGCATACAACTGCACGGCCAGCCCGAACTGGTGAAGGTTGCTCAGACATTTGGTCCGGTTCGCCCGTTCCTTGGCCTTGGACAATGCCGGCAGCAGCATGCCCGCCAGAATGGCAATGATCGCAATGACCACCAGCAACTCGATCAAAGTGAAGCCGTTGCGCAACGGGCGACTGGGAACGAAACGGAATTTCATGCAGGGAAAGGGAACGGGATTGGCAACGCTACGGATTGAGGATCGCCTCCAACTTGGGGTCAACGGTCCATGAAATCTCGTTGTGCGGTTGGTTGTCGTTATTCCAGCGCGAGCGCCACGGGGAATTCTTGGTCGGATCGATCACCTTGCCCCGTTGTGCCGTTTCCGCGTGGCCTTCGGCAAAGAGCAGGTCGGTCTTTCGGTTGTGCCGGTTGGATGGCCACTGATCCGTCTGTGTTGGGTCCAAATTGGCTTCCCAACTGTAATTCTTCTGCTGAGCCTGGCTATCCCCCAGCATGATCATTTCCGATGGTGACACCACGGCGGTGTCTTTCACCACCCCCTTGTAGGCTCCTCCGTCGATGTCGCCTCCCAAACCCAGTTGGGGATTATGGCCGAGGTCGAGTCCCCAATCGTTGTAGGCCAGGGAAAACCGGGAGGCGCTGGTGATGGCCCATGGGTCCCGCTTTCCGTCGGGGCCGATGCCGCCGAGGGTCTTGTTCACGTTGGTATCCCACGCTGCGTTGGGTGGGGCAGAAGGACAGTAAAAACTGGCGCGATTGGTCCCCATCTGGCTGAACAGCCGGACCGGCCAGACGTAATAGTAGTTGCCGACCGTGGAGCCACTTCCCGGATACGCCTTGTAGTCCGTCAGGTACATGTTGAGTGCGATTCCGATCTGCCGCAGGTTATTGATGCAGGCAGTTTGTTTTGCCTTGCCTTTGGCTTTGGCTAGCGCCGGCAGCAGCATCGAGGCGAGAATGGCGATGATGGCAATGACCACCAGCAACTCAATCAAGGTGAAAGCGCGTTGAGCAAGGGATTTGCACCCTCCGAACCGGCGTGTGTGCCAAGGGAACGTCATACTTGGGGAACTCCAAGCGAGGAATACTCCCGTCCGCCCCAAGGTGTCGAGGCCGTTTTCAATGGTTGTTGCCGGGGGATTGGAGGGAAGCTCCAGACATCCAATCTCATCTTGGGCGATTTTAAGACTGAACACTATCGACAACCGCGCCTGACCTGACAGATTGATCCAAGGAATGGATTCATCTTGGGAGCGGGAAACCGTCGGCACAAGCAGGGTTGTCTTGTTCCGATGAGGCCGTTTTCCATTCGCCAAGGGATCAGTTCCTGGGAGGAAATTGTGCGATGAAATTTGGAGCGATTGTTCGTGTTGTGGTGGTTGCGGCCCTGACCAGTCTTGTGGCAGTGGGAGCCCCGCAGAGTCCGACCCTTTCGACCACGTCCCTGGCCATGTTGACCAAGGCCCAAGCCAAGGCACAGCGGCAGACCCACCGTCATTCGACCCACCAAAAGACTCCGCATCGGACTCACAAGCACGCGTAGTTCGTGCGAGGTAGCGCGGCGTAGGCGGCACGGCGTGGCGGAGGGGGGCCTGCTTTCCAGCGAACAGGTCGACCAATGACCCGCTTCGAAAGGTTTGTTCTTATACGGAAGAACGGGCGTTCTGGAGCCCCAATGGGGCAAAATGAGATAGCCCAGGGCGCGAGCCCTGGGTTAGGAACCCGGTAAGATTTTGAGCCCTGGAGGGGCGAAATTACGACCATCCTCACGCAGGCCATTCATCCCGAAGGTCATCAACCAACGGAGATTCCACAGTTTCTCATGAAGAAGACAATGGACGCCAGGACTTGGGTAAGGGATTGCGGCATCCGTTTCGCCCCTTCAGGGCTAATAGACGGTTGGATCGGTTTCCCAAGGCGTTGCCCTGGGCTATCTCATTTTGCCCCCTTGGGGCCGTCCATATCCCGCCCATTCCTCATTGACGACGGCAAGTGGCCTCCTGAAAGACCGTTGGGATGGGATCCAGCCCCGCCGACGGGAAAGTCGGCGGAACGGCCAACAAAAAAGTCCGTGCTACGGGGATAGGCTGCTCGTTGAATCGATATGAACCCCTGGGTTGAAACGTTGATTGCCGTCCTGGCGTGTTTGATTTCTGCCTGGATATGCAGTCGCGTCGCCCGCTTCGAATCGGCGGGTTGGTGGTTGGCCTACTTGCTTCCCTTGGCGGTGGTCATTGGCTACGGGATTTTTGTCCGCCGACCGGATTGGTCGCTTCATCCGTCCCTCTCCTGGATTCTTATCGGACGCTGGCGCTACACCCTGGTCGGCGTGGCGGTGGCGGGATTGTTGTCCACATTGCGCACCAAGCTTCCCAAGCCCCAAGACCGACGGGCTCTCTCAGCTTTGACCGTCGTCACCCTGGTTTATGTGTCGCTCTGGCCCTCTCTGGCGTCGGCGTTCAATCAGGAATACCTCCGTAGTTTTAAGACTCAAATTGACCGCGACGGCGTGTGTCGGCAACACACGGACTATACGTGCGGACCGGCGGCTGCAGTGACGGCACTTCTTCGAGTCCGGATTCGTGCCGACGAAGGGGACCTCGCGGTTCAAGCCCGGACCAGCACCGCAACGGGTACTCCCCCCGATGTGCTCGCTCAAACTCTCAATCGCCAATTCGGGCGACAGGGGGTGCAGGCCACTCTCCGGCGCATTGGCACGCTGGACGAGTTGCGTCGCTGCGGTCTGACCTTGGTGGTGCTCAACTACAGTTTGTTTGCCGACCATTGGATGTGCGTCTTCCGGGTGACGGACGAGAGCGTGATCGTTGGTGACCCCATCAGCGGTCGAACCCGGATGTCCCATGCGGAATTCCTTCAGCGGTTTCGTAAAATTGGCATTGTGATCTCGCGCACGGATTTTGCCGTTCTTTGATTTCCTCACTGCGACACTCTTGCCGTCGCAATCCGGGTCCCGCATCGTCATGGCCATGAGTCTCTTGCCGTTTGGCTCGTTGCCACCCCACCGTCCCCGCGAGTTCGTCCCCGCTAACCTAGACCTGAACGATATCACCGCGATTGAAGCGTTGTTCGATCAGTTGGAGTCCCGCCTCTCCGGAGTCCAGACGTCTGCTCAGTTGGAAGAGTGGCTTTTGGCAGCCAGCGAGCTCTCGGCGGTGTTGGAGGAGGATGGTTCCCGGCGCTATATCGCCATGACCTGTCACACCGATAATCCCGAGGCGGAAAAGGCGTACCTCCAGTTCGTTGAAACTATCGAGCCCCGACTCAAACCCCGACAATTTCGACTGGCGAAACTCTATTTGGAACATCCTCTCCGCCATCAGCTTCCCGTGGAGCGATACCGCGTTCATGACCGCGATGCCGGTGTGCGGGTGGAATTGTTTCGGGACGAAAACGTGGCGCTCGAAACCGAAGAGGCGCGCCTTGGCAATGAGTACCAGAAATTGACGGGTGCCCTGACCGTTCAATACCGCGGCGAGGAGAAAACCCTCACCCAGATGGGGCGGCTTCAGGAGCAAATCGATCGGGGCGTCCGGGAGGAAGCCTGGAGGCTGGTCTCGGGACGGCGTCTTCAGGAAGTGTCGAATCTGGACCGGTTGATGGATGATCTGGTCGGATTGCGCGACAAGATCGCGCGGAACGCCGGTTTTTCCAATTACCGGGACTTTGCCTTCCGGAGCCGGGGTCGTTTTGATTATGGCCCGGGGGACTGCGAACGGTTCCATGATTCAATTGAGGCGGAGGTCATGCCATTGGTCCGGCAACTTCAGGCTTCGCGGCGTCAGCAATTGGGAGTCGATACCCTGCGTCCATGGGACCTCAGTGTCGATCCGCTGAATCGTCCGCCCCTGGTTCCGTTCAAGGAGAGCAGCGAGTTGGAATCAGGAACCCAGACCATTTTTGACCGACTGGACCCGGTGCTGGCCGACGGCTTTCGCACACTGAGTCGCTGGCGGTTGCTCGATCTGGCCAATCGAAAAGGCAAAGCCCCCGGCGGATATCAAAGCACCCTCAGCGAGGCCCGGCTCCCGTTCATCTTCATGAATGCGGTTGGCTTGCAGCGGGATGTCGAGACGCTGCTGCACGAAGCGGGTCATGCGTTTCATGCTCTGGCCACTCGTGAAGAGCCGTTGCTGGCCTATCGCAGCGCCCCCATCGAGTTCTGCGAAGTCGCCTCGATGGCCATGGAGTTGCTCGCCGCGCCGCATCTCGAGGTCTTTTACTCTCCGGAGGACGCCCGGCGGGCCCGGAGGGTCCATTTGGAGGGAATCGTCGGCGTTTTCCCCTGGATCGCCACCGTCGACGCCTTTCAACACTGGCTCTATTTGAATCCGCAACACACTCGCGATGAGCGACGGGCGGCCTGGGTCCGGCTCATGGATCGATTTGGTGGAGATGTGGACTGGACTGGGTTTGAAGAGGCCCGGGCCAATTTGTGGCACAAGCAGCTGCACATTTTCCTCTATCCGTTTTACTACGTCGAATACGGCATTGCCCAAATGGGGGCACTTCAGGTCTGGGCTAATTCGGCGTCAAACTCCGTCCAGGCGATGTCCGACTACCAGGCAGCGTTGGCCTTGGGCGGCTCGCGGCCGCTTCCGGAACTCTTCGGCCGGGCGGGCTGTCCCTTTGACTTTAGCCGGGCCACCTTGGGACCATTGATTGAACGGATTCGCCAGGAATTGGATCGGAATGCCTGAGGAGGCGTCATCGAACGCCACAACGTCCGAAACGATTCGTGAAAAATTCACCTGGTTCTTTCCCGCCGGCTTTCGCCAAGTCGGCGACCATGGCCATCCTGGTGGCCAACGTCCTGGTCTTTCTATACGAGCGGACGCTGCCCTATGCCTCCCAGCTGGCCTTTCAGCAGCGATATGCCCTGAGCCTGGAGGGGGTTCTCCATGGGGGCGTCTGGCAGTTTTTCACCTATCAGTTTTTGCACGGCGGGGTGACTCATTTGGTCTTCAACCTCATCTTCCTTCATTCGTTTGGTCCGGTCATGGAGACGACCCTCGGGGTGAAGAAGTACTTGGGACTCTACTGTTGGAGCGGAGTCTTTGGCGGTTTCATCCAGCTACTCGCCGCCTGGAGTTCTCCCGGGGTCATCGGGGATCATCCCGTGGTCGGAGCCTCCGCCAGTCTGTGCGGACTGCTATCGGCACTCTGCGCCCTCTACTCGGAGGAGAAACTGGACATACGCCTTTTCTTTGTGATTCCCGTGGTGCTACGCGCCAAGTTTCTGCTGTTGGTGATGGCGGCCATCAGCGTGGGGGGTATTTTGATCCGCATGGGAAACGTAGCCCATGCCGCCCATCTTGGTGGCTTGCTGGCCGGGCTGATCTTTCTGAACGTCTTTCGGGTGGAACCCCTTTCCGGGGTGGCCGATTCCTAACGAATTTGGGCCGTCGGCGTTGAAATGACCTGTCGGAACGCTAGCCTGAACCCGTGATTTCCGATCGAGACTACATGCGGGAACGCTCCGGTGCGTTTCCTTGGTCGGCAACGACTTGGCTCATCCTGAGCCTCGTGGTGGTTTTCGGCTTACAACAAGTGGATGAGGTCTATCTTCATACCGGCCTTTTCTACCGCCTGGAGTTGTCGGGGACCGGTCTGCGGCATGGATTTCTGTGGCAATTACTGACCTTCCAGTTCCTTCACGCGGGGGTCTGGCATTTGTTCGTGAACGGGATGGTGCTGTGGTGGACTGGGCGTTATGCGGAGAACGTGATGGGGGGAACCCGGATGTTCCTGGCCTGGTTGTCCGCTGGTACCGTGGGTGGGTTGCTCCAAGGCTTCCTGATGATTCCATTTCCGCAGTATTTTGGGGACTCGGTTGTCGGGGCTTCAGCCGGCGTCGCCGGGTTGACCTCCATTTTCTGCCTCATCGAACGCGACGCTCAAATCCACATTTTTTGGGGGCTCCTTCCAGTCCGGGCCATCTATTTCCTCTATGGGAGCATCGGTTTGTCCCTGTTTTGCACGGTCGTTCCCTTCCTTCCGGGGATGGCCCATGCCGCTCACTTGGGAGGGTTTTTGATCGGTATCGCCTGGGTTCGACAGGGATGGATCGATACCTACCGCCCCCTTCCGGGTCAGGAGTGGTTGGAGGGGCTCAAACGGGTGACGGCTTTCCGGGGGCGTTCCACGAGGTTTCGTCCAACGGTCCTCTCGGGGACCCGTCCTGTGACTCCGCAGCCCAAAGTGGCGGCGCGCGACGAATACATCACCACCCAGGTCGACCCCATTCTCGAAAAAATTGCCGCCCATGGCATCCAGAGCCTGACCGCGGAAGAGCGGGCCATCTTGCAGGATGCCCGCAATAAAATGGCGGGCCGATAACTTTATGTTGCAGCGATATTCGCGACCCGCCATGCGGGAAATTTGGAGTGAATCCCGGAAGCTGGCGATTTGGCTCCAGGTCGAGCTCTACACCACCGAAGCTTTGGTCGGCGAGGGGATCGTTCCCCGCGAGGACTTTGAATGGATGCGCGACCACGCAGCCGTCGACGCCGAACGAGCTCGTGAGCTTGAAAAGACTCTCAACCACGACGTGCTGGCCTTCACCACCAGCGTGGCCGAGAAGATTCCCGGTCCGGCCAGCCGATGGTTGCACTTCGGTTTGACCAGCAGCGATATCGTCGACACCTCACTGGCGGTCCAGATGACCGAGAGCGTCGACCTGTTGATTGCAGAGGTCGTCAAGCTTCGAGAGGCGATTGCCCGTCGGGCGGTGGAGCATCGAACGACCCCGTGCATCGGGCGCAGCCATGGCATTCATGCCGAGCCGACCACTTTCGGACTCAAGCTCGCACTCATGTACGACGAGTTCGGGAGGGCCTGGGAACGACTGGTGCGGGTCCGCCATACCGTCGCGGTCGGTAAACTGTCGGGAGCAGTGGGCACCAGCGCCCATCTTGCACCCCGAGTCGAACAAACGGTGTGCGCTCGGCTGGGGCTTCGTCCGGCCCCTCTGGCCAGCCAGGTCGTCCAGCGGGATATCCACGCCGAGTTGGTTCAAACCCTCGCCTTGATTGGTGCCAGTGTGGAACGATGGGCCACGGAATTCCGCCACCTTCAACGGACCGAGGTCCTCGAGGTCGAGGAACCGTTCACCAAGGGGCAAAAGGGAAGCAGCGCGATGCCGCACAAGCGCAACCCGATCACCTTGGAACGATTGACCGGTCTGGCCCGGGTCATCCGGGGCCATTCTGTGGCCGCCTTGGAGGATGTGGCCCTCTGGCACGAGCGGGATATCAGCCATAGCTCGGTCGAGCGAATCATCTTACCCGATTCGTTTGCCCTTCTGGATTACATGCTGGCCGGGTTCACCCGTCTCATGGACGGACTGAATGTCTACCCGGAAAACATGAAGCGAAACCTCAGGATGTCCCTGGGCATGTGGAATTCCCAAACGGTCCTTCTCGCTCTCATCCGCAA
>CAITXU010000150.1 GCA_903896505.1 uncultured Verrucomicrobiota bacterium
GCCCAACCCGAAATCGCGGAGCAATTGTGATGGGTCCAGACCATCGGTACGCCGCGTAATGGCCAGCGTGAGCTGAACGTTTTCCAAAGCGGATCGAGAAGGCACCAGCGCGGCCCTTTGGAAGGCAACACCCACCTGCCGGAGCGCGCAGGCCTGGGCCGACGATACTCCCAGGACCTCTACGGTCCCTTCGCTGGGTTCTTCGAGTCCCGCCGCCATGCGAAGCAAGGTTGTCTTTCCGCACCCGGATGCCCCAACCAAGGCCACAAGCTCTCCGCGCGCGACAGAAAGACTGATCCCGCTCAGGATGTCGGTGCCCGCCTTGAACCGCTTGCTGACACCCTTGAGTCGAATGGCGGGGGCTGCTTCCAACGGTACGGATGTGGATTTTGGGGAGGAAGCCGTCACGACGCACCTCCCGGTTCGCGCCGAACCAGTCGAACAGGGACATCTGCCCGCATCCTGTTTCCGCCCACCGCCAGCTTTACTTCAAAACTGGGCGACTGCTCGAAAAGCACCTCGTAATTCCGAAGGACGTTCGCGAGCGCCACTGGGGAATGAATGTTGGTCACGTTCATTCCGAGACAGATATGCGTGCCGCCGCCAAAAAAGCCAATGGCTTTGGGGGGATAAGAACGTCCGTTCAAATACCGTTCTGGAAGGAACTCCATCGGTCGTTCATAGACCTCCTCAAGGAAGTGGACCAGGGTATTGGCATGTATCACCGGGGTCCCTGCCGGAATTCGATAACCCGCAAATTCAAAATCACGCCCGGCATGGCGGGGCAGGACGATGGCTCCGGGTCGCAATCGCATCACCTCTTGGATCGTCGCCTTGAGCAGCGGAAACGTCTGCATCCCCGGAAACGGGGCGGTACTCCAGGCGGCCAATTCCGCAAGCAATCGGGCCGTCCAATCGGGGCGACTGGCGCAATAAACAAGACACCAATACAGCAGATTGGCGGTATTATGAACTCCAGCCACCAGCGTCAGGTAGGTGTAGTTTTCCTTTTCCCACTCCGAGAAAGGTGGGTTTCCGGCTTCGAGGTTGGCTTCTTCGAGGGCGCTAAAATTGTCCTTGGGCAGTGCCCCCAAGGCGTCACGCTGCGCCAAAACTTCGCGAAAGATCTGAAACGTTTTCGCTTTCAACCGCCGATATTGCGGGCGCGCATAGTAGAGATGCCGCCAGCGTCCCAGATTGGTGCCGAAGAGAAATTGCCATTCAAACTCGTCCAGCGTCGCAACCATGGAGTCGGTCAGCCGAGCCAGAAAGGTCGTGCGGCTATTCACCCGAAGGAGAATTGGCCCAAAAACCTCGGCCAAATTGGCTTCTCCATCCGGGATAGCCGCCAATTCCTCGGCGATCACCCGATCGATGGTCGGCAGATAACGGGCGATGGCCTCCATCCCAAAGGCCGGCTTGAGGGTCTTGCGACGGGCCCTGTGGGGGTCCCCATCCAATTGCGTGACGTGGCCCGAACCCAATTCCTCCCCAAAAGCCGTGTTGGTCGCGCCATAGCTCCAAACGTCGGTATTCCGCCAGACAAAGTCATTGGCCTCCAAACCAGCCAGGACCACATAGGTCCGTCCGCGAAATCGGGTCCGATAAATGGGCCCATGCCGGCGGTACGCACGCAGGTGAAAGCCGAACGGGTCTTTCCGATAAGCCAGGGGAGGTCCGACCCATGGCAACCCTTCCCGATGATACGGAATATCCTTCACACCCCGAAGAGAACCTGAGGGCGAAGCCGCGTTCGCGCCGGGAATTTCAGTGGTGGTCATGAATCGAAGGGCAATCGGGATACCACAACCCACCGACAGCAGAAATCGTGCAGATCGCCTGCAGAGGGTGGAAATTCGAATTCATCGCGGTGGATATCCATGTTTTGTCACCGCCCATGCCCATGTTTCGACAGAGTGCCCAAAGCACCGCATCTCTCGCAGGTGCCCCCACGGACAAGAAAACCCAGCTATTTTTTATCGGGCAACTCAATCTGCTTGAACTGGACCATACCCGCCGCCAGCGAGTCCCATCGCTCTGCGGACATGTACAAGAGCGGTTGGTGGTCGTTGCCAAACATCAGGTCCTTCTGCAGGTCAAAACGACGCATCACCTGGGCTGGGGTCAGGCTGACATCGGTGGATCGACGTGCTGTGACCTCCGCGGCTTCCTCCGGGTGTTCCACGATGAAGGTGGCCCCCTGGTTCAGTGCCCAAAGGTAGCGCCTCAGCAGGTCACCCCGTTTTTCGAACGTTTCCCGTCGGACAACTGACACATCGCAGTATTCGTCGACCCCAACCTCAAAGGAGCGAAGGGCGAACCAATTGGAATAGCCCGCCTGCTCGATCAGTCGCGGCTGATTGTTCACCCAGCCAAAATAATAGTCCATGACCCCAGCGAGAAGCGGGTCGGGCGTGAAGCCTGCCTGCATGAACTTCACGGCATCTTTGCGATACCCGGCCTTTTCGAGCGCAAATTCCAGATAGAAATCGTTCCCTGGCTGCATTCCCACCCGTTTTCCAATGAGGTCCTTCAGCGTCGGTTTGAAGGTGGAGCGCTGATTTTTGGGTATGGAGGAATCGAGTCCAATCCACGAGATCGGCGCGTTTTTCTGTACGGCGGCAATGGCCACCACGTCCGATCCGGTTCGACTGTTGCGCAAATGGAGGACAAAGCTGGCACCCGCTGGCACTCCGATATCCACCTGGCCCGCCACCAACAGTTGCAGGGCATCAATACCCGGACCGCCGGCCACCAATTCCACGTCCAGTCCGACCTGGTCAAACCACTTTTTTTCCTGGGCAAGATACCAGGGGGCAAGCTCGTCGTTAAACACCCACGGCATGGATATCCGAAGCTTCTCCCGTTTCTCAAAGGATGGGGCGGCCTGCCCGGGTTTGGGCAGCAATTCATTCGAGAAGTATTTTTCCGACGGGATGCGGGAACGGACCAAGGCCAGTGCTTGATCGTATGTCAATGCCGGGCCTGTATTGGACGGAGCAGTCGTTTGGGTGCCCTTGTCTGGCGTCGTTTTGTGATCACCGCATCCGGCGGCCATCAAGGCCCCCACGATCAAGCCCAGCCCAATTCCACGTTTCAGTCGCCGCATCTGGAAACCATCAAGTTCCGAGGCACAAGGGTCCAGATCATTCAGCCGAGGTCGGCCTTCCTTTTAAGCGAGGCAACTACCGGTCAGCCAGCAGGATCAATCCCGCAAGGCAAAGCAGGGCACCGATCCAATTGGCGGAGGTCAGCTTTTCTCGAAACACCCACATCCCCATGGGCAACAACAATAGGGCCGAACACGCGTTGACCACCATGGCATAGGTGGAAACCCTCCAGCCTGAACGATAGGCGAGGAGCGACCCCGATTCGAGTCCAAGAATAATGACACCCAAAGCATAGCTGACCCACGAAACTTGACCCAGGGCGGTCCAAAGTCCCGTCCAACCCGCAGTGAAAAGAAATCCACCCAGCGAAACAAGAAATGCCACCCCATAAATGACCATCAGCGCCGCCAGTGGATGGACATGCCGGGGCACCGTTTTTTGGAGGAACTGGGCAATAACAATGGCTGCGGTGGTAATGAAAAGCGGAAAATATATGCGCCACATGGGAATCGGTCAGCTTGGGTCGGAAAGCCTTTGTCAGGTTTCCATCGAATTGATTGCGATTCAATCGGCATGAGAAAACAGTTTGCGCGGACCTCCTCATCAGCCCACCTTTGTGTCAAGGCGTATGCAACGGACACGGGCATTTTTCCAGCTTCGATGGCTGGGAGCATTCGTCGGGATGGGGCTTTACCTTCTCGCCTCGACACCTCTCACGCCACTGCTGACAGCCACTCTCGCCTGGATTGACGGGGGCCATACTATTGCATTGGTCGGTGAAGGTGACTCGGTCCGGGTGGTCCTCGGACATGTGAAGGGAATCGACCGTTGGATTCCGACTCATCACCATTGTTTGATTGCCCAGGCTTTGGTCGCCTTTGCCGAGCCTTCGACTCCGCGGCAACCCGACCACATTCTCCATTTTGGAGGTCGGCTGCCCACGATTTCTGGTCGGGAACGCGAATGGACGGCCGCCCCGTTGCTCTCAGTTCGATGCCCACGCCTCCTGCCCCTTCGATGGGAGTTCCCAGTATCCCATTTGAGGTGCCTGCCTCTCCAAAGCCCGGAATCTCCACCGCCCACCAGCGAATTGGTCTTTGGCAGCACGGTCTTTTTGATTTGAGTCCGTCGTAGAGACCATCCGGCATGGCTCGTTCCATGACGTACTTCTCGCCCGACTTAAAAACTCGCCTGGAGATCGCTTTCTCCGGGTGTTCCCCCGTTTACCGCGTCCCTTCCGTCTCCAGTTCGTTGATCCATTCTGGTTCCGTCATGAAACTCTTTTACCGCTTTTCCTCAGTCTGCCTGCTGGTTTTTTCCATTCCTTCGTGGGGTGATTCACCTCCCCGACTCCGGGTTGATGACCTGGTTTCTGAAACCATCAAAAGCAATCCCGAACGGCTGTTTTACGAAGCGGCCCTTCAGGGAGCCCGGGCGGAGCTCTCCACAGCCGGACGTCTTCCACAACCGGAGGTCCACGGTACCGCAGGTGCGAAGCGATCCCGGGACTTTCAGAGCGGTTTATCCGGCGAAGGTGTCGCCTGGAGCGTCGGCGTCTCTCAAACCTTCGAATGGCCGGGTCGGTTGAGCCTTCGCAAGGCAATTGCCAATCTCGATGTGGAACTGGCCGAACTGGGATACCAACGATTCGTTCATGCCCTGGGAAACCGCGTTCGCCTATTGGCATTGACTCTCTCCGGAAGTCAGGAGCGTTCGGAAGTGGCCTCAAAAGTGGCCAATCGTCTCCACGAATTGCGCGAAACATTGCTTCAGCGCGATCCTGCCGGCGTCACCCCCATTCTGGAGGTCCGCATCCTGGAGGCCACTGAACTCACTCTTCGAAAACGCGCCGCCGAAGCTCGATTGAGCGAAGATTCCGCCCGGGTGGAACTCAATCTGCTTCGAGGTCAGCCGACCGGGGCTGAAATGGAAGTGGTCGCTGAAATCCCCATCCTGGGCGAAATTCCGCCCGTCGACGTTTTGCTGTCGTCCGCCGAGACCAATAACTTCGACCTGCGAAGCCGTACTGCGGAGCTGAAGCAGCAGGGTTTTCGGATTGATCTGGCCCGCAATGAACGATGGCCAGCCTTCACCGTCGGTCCTCAATTCAGCGAAGAGAATTCCCTGGGTCAGGATCGCCTCGCGGGAGTCGCCGTTTCCTTCCCATTACCACTCTGGAAAAACCCGGCGAACAATGTGGCCGCCGCTCAAGCTCGTCGACTTCAGGCAGAAACACTGCTCGCTGTCAGTCGGCGGGATATCGAGCGACGGGTGGTGAACTCGCTCCACAGTTGGCAAGCGAAGAAGACGGAACTGGAAAACTGGAGGCCGGATTCCGTTGAACAATTTCGTGCAGCTTCGGAACTTGCCGACCGGCATTTTCGACTCGGTGCCGTTCCCGCCACCACGTACGTCGAAATCCAGCGGCAATACTTTGAGGCGGTGGATACCTTGCTCAACACCCGTCGCGAGGTCCTGGAAAACGTTCTGGAGTTGGAACAACTCACCGGAATGGACCTCACTCATTCCCTTCCCGGCAAGCCATGATCGATCGAATCATTGCCGGGTCCCTCCGCCAACGGCCGTTGGTGATCCTCGGTGCCGTCGCCTTGCTGGCTGCAGGATTGTGGGCGGCCACCCACCTTCCCATCGATGCCGTTCCGGACATCACCAATTTGCAGGTGCAAATCAATACCGAGGTCCCTGCCCTGGCACCCGAGGAGTCTGAAAAGAGCGTCACCGTTCCCATCGAAATCGAGATGAGCGGGCTTCCCGGACTCAGCGACATGCGATCATTGACCAAGTTTGGTTTGTCCCAGGTGACTCTCATCTTCCGGGATGGAACGGACCTCTATCATGCCCGCCAATTGGTCAGCGAGCGACTCCTCGGTCTGGCGGACACCCTGCCACCTGGTCTCTCGCCCCGACTGGCCCCCATCACCACGGGTCTGGGCGAAATTTTCTATTACACGCTGGCCTACCAGGACAAAGCCACCAACCGGCCCGGCACTCTTGTCCGTGAATTGATGGAGCTTCGCGAACTCCAGGAATATGTCGTCAAACCGATGTTGCGAAACACGCCCGGGGTGGCGGAGGTTAATACGGCGGGAGGCTACGAGTTGGAATATGTCATTCAACCGCGCCTCGATGCCCTGCAGGCGGCGGGACTCACCGTCCCCGAATTGGCGCACATCATCGAGGACAACACGCGCCCCGCCGGCGGAGGTATCATTCAACGAGGGGAAGACCAGCTTGTGCTCCGGGCGATCAGTCGGGCCGAAACGCTGGACCAACTTCCTGAGCTACCGCTGAAATTTGCCGGATCCGTTCACCCATTGCGGGTCCGCGATGTCGCGGACGTCGTCATCGGAAATGCCGTTCGCACCGGGGCGGCAACAGAAAATGGGCGGGAAACACTTCTGGGTACGGCGCTCATGCTGGTGGGTGAAAACAGCCGGACGGTGGCCAGAGCGGTCCAGAATCGCATTCAGGAAATCCAGACCTATCTACCGAACGGCGTTGTCATCCGTCCCGTGTATGATCGATCGGAACTGGTTGACCGGACCGTCAAGACGGTTCAGAGAAACCTATTCGAAGGCGCGATCCTGGTCATCGCCGTTCTTCTCCTTCTCCTGGGGAATTGGCGCGCCGCCATCATCGTGGCCTCGGCAATCCCTCTCGCTTTCTCGTTTGCCCTCCTCGGCATGTGGAAGGGGGGTGTATCCGGCAACCTGATGAGCCTGGGTGCCATCGATTTTGGCCTCATCATTGATGGTGCCGTGGTCATCGTGGAAAACATCGTTCGTCAGTTGGGCCTTCGGCAGCATCAATTGGGACGACCCCTTAGCGCCTCGGAGCGGCTGAAAACGGTCAAACAGGCGAGTCGCCAAGTGGCCAGCCCGATGTTTTTCGGGGTGCTCATCATCACCTTTGTGTACGGACCCATCCTGGCGTTATCCGGAATTGAGGGCAAAATGTTCCATCCGATGGCCATCACCGTGATGCTGGCCTTGGGAGGCGCACTGGTGCTGGCGATCACCTTGATGCCCGTCCTCTGCTCGTTTCTTCTCACCGGGAACATTCACGAGGGAGACAACCTCCTCGTTCGCGGCGCCAAAAGCCTTTATCGCCCGTTGCTTCAATGGACCTTGCAACATGGTCGCTGGGTGATTCTTGGCGCGGTCATCCTGTTTGTGGGTTCTTTAATCCTCCTGCGCCGATTGGGTGCAGAGTTCGTTCCCAAGTTGGACGAAGGTTCGTTCACCGTGTCGGTTTATCGGACCAACAGCATGGGGCTGCCCGCTTCCCTCGCCAGTGAATTGGCCAGTGAACAGGCCATCCTTCAGCAGGTCCCTGAAATCACCCGCGTCTTTTCCCGTATCGGAACCTCCGAGGTGGCCACCGACCCCATGCCGCCCAGCCAGTGCGACCTCTATCTTTTCTATCGACCGCAAAGCGAGTGGAGGAGGACCAATGGGGTCCCCATCTCGAAAGCGCAACTGGCAGAGATCATTGAGGCTGCCGCCCTGCATGCCGACCCTGCGCAGTCCTATGTCTTCTCGCAACCCATTGAAACCCGCTTCAACGAGCTTCTGGAGGGGGTCAAAGCCGACATTTCGGTCAAGATCTACGGTCTTGACTACGACCAGCTGGATCTACTGGCAACCCAGACCCGGGATATCCTGGCAAAGATTCCCGGAACCGGTGAGGTGGAGTTCGAAAGCCAGGGACGAGCCCGCTCGCTTTCGTTACAGGTTCGGCGCGAGGCCCTGGTCAGATACAACCTGACTTCAGAAGCCGTCAATCAGGTCATTCGCTCCGCCCTCGCCGGACAGGAAGTTGGCTACCTCTTTGAAGACAATCACCGCCACGCGATCGTCGTGCGATTGGCGGAAAGTGCTCGTGAGAATTTGGAAGTCGTGAAGAAATTGGCGGTGCGGGTCGGAGAGAACGGAATGATACCCCTCGGCCAACTGGCGGACTTTATCCCCGTGACAACCGTCGAACCCATCGTCCGTGATTCAGGACATCGACGATCCGCCATTCTGGTTAACCTCGAAGGTCGGGATGTCGAAAGCTGGGTTCAGGAAGCCGAAGCCAGGGTCCGTTCAGCGGTCAATTTACCGGAGGGCTACCAGCTTGAATTTGGCGGTCAATTCAAGAATCTCCGGGATGCCAAGGCGCGCTTGTTGGTGGTGGTCCCTTCGGCACTGATTCTCATTTCCTTTCTCGTCTATCTGGCCCTGGGCAGCCCCCGACAGGCTGCCATCGTGTATTCGGGGATTCCCCTCGCCATCACCGGTGGCGTGGCGGCCCTTGCCGTCCGGGGTATGCCCTTCAGTATCACCGCCGCGGTGGGCTTTATCGCCCTCAGTGGAGTGGCAGTCCTGAACGGATTGGTTTTGGTGGCTCATTTCAATGATCTCCGGCGCGACGGCCTGGATGTGCTGTCCGCCGTTCAAGAGGGATCGCTCACCCGGCTGCGACCGGTCTTGATGACCGCGCTGGTGGCCTCGCTCGGTTTCGTTCCGATGGCCATGGCTAGCGGAGCCGGTGCCGAGGTGCAGCGCCCTTTGGCCACGGTGGTCATTGGGGGCATCCTCAGTTCAACACTGCTGACCTTGTTTGTTCTTCCTCTCCTTTACTCCTGGGTGGAGCGCCCCCGAAATCGGGCGTGAATCGAGACAATGAACCAGGTGGGCAGAGCGGCGGCCGAGCGACGTTGCGCAGGTTTTCAAACCTAATGTTTTACAGGTTTCCAAACCTGCCGGGCTGTTGGCAAGTCGAGCAGCCTCCGGACGGGGTCAGTCCAGCCGACAGGAATGTCGGCGAAACGGCAGACAAGAATGTCTGCGCTACGTCGTGAGGGCTGGTTCATCGAGAGAGAAACCGCAGGATCGGGCACGTCGAACGACCGGGTAAAAAGCAAAAAAGGTTGGCATGTCGAAACATGCCAACCTTGTTATCGGACGCCGACGAGTGCTCGTCAGGGCACCTCGTTGATAGCTGCCACGTTTACTGGCGTCTGGAACTTCTTCAGCACCGTGCGGGTGGCATTGGCGACGTTGGCCGTTTTATCGACCACATACATCGTGAACTCGCAATAGCTGGTATTGAATTCCACCGTGGCGTAACCGTAGTGGGCACTGTCAAAGAATTTACCATGCGGATTCAGTGATGGATTGACAGCCATTCCGCTCAAAATCGCAGTGAAGGCTCCGTTGCTCAGCTGGTCCGCCAGATTGGATGAGGTAATCGCTGGGGTCATGTACTCGACACCGACAAGGTTGGTGTCGGCATTCGAGGGGATGGAGTAGTCCACCTTGACGAGACTCGCGTAGTACGAATGGAAGTCGCCGGAGAGCACGACCAAATTTTTGACTCCCGCCTGTTTCAGCGCACCGCAAATGACAGCCCGCTCATACTGATAGCCATCCCAGGCGTCGTTGTCGAAGGTGTACAACCCGGCGGTATAGGCATACGGGGCATCGGCGGCAATTCCCAGGAACAAATTGACGGCCGCAGCCAATTGATCATTGAGGTACAGAGTGAACGGGGAGAGTTGAACTTCGTTGCCCCAGGCCTTCCAAAGGGCGGTCGATGTCGACACGGAATTGATGAACCAATTGCGTTGGGTGGTTCCCAGCATCGTGCGATCCGCAGCTCCCTGAATCGACGGAACCAGATGGCTGATATAGCGCTGGACGAACTGACCTTCTCCAAACGGATGGGCCGAACGGTAGGTTCGCTCGTCGGTCATGAACAGCTCGACCAGATTGCCGAATTTGAATTTTCGGTAGATCGACAACCGCCCGAAAATGTCCGTGGCGCTCAGGTTCAATCCGACCCGGGAGGGGGTATACTCGAACCAAGCCTGCTGGCTTTCAAACTTCAACTGCCGCAGTTTGTTGACCTTATCCGCATCGGCATTGAACGGATGATCGGGTGCCCCTTGGGAATTGTTGGCGTAATCATGGTAGTTGTCATTCGCCATTTCGTGATCGTCCCAGATGATGATCCAAGTGAAGTTCTCCCGGGCTGCCCTCAGGAATACATCGCTTTGGTAGGTCTGATACAGCTTCCGATAGTCGGAGATTCCCTGCGCCGTCTTGATGGTTCCGGTCGGGTCAAGCGGAAGATCAATGTTGCGATCCGTAAAAGGCCCCGGTTGGAAGCTGGTGCCACCCACGGTTTCATAAATGAAGTCCCCAACGTGAACCACGAAATCGATGCTGGAGTCGTTGGCGATATAGCCGTATGACGGGTAATAGCCGTTGGTGTAATCCTGGCAGTTCACCACCGCGAATTTCACCTTGTCCAACGAGCCGTTCGCCGCCGGCAGGGTCCGCCCGCGTCCAGTACGACTCGTCACTCCGTTGTAGATGAACCGGTAATAGTAGATGGTGTTGGATTGGAGGAGACCGTTGAAATCAGTCCGAACGGTGTAATCGAGCGATGCTTTGATCTGAGTGGCCGCGACCCGGGCACGTAGCACCTTTTTGACAAACGCCGAATCCGTGGCGATCTCGACGGTCAGAGCAGCACCGCCCACCACCGCCGTCGGAGCAATGCGGGTCCAAAGGACAAACCCGGTTGGAGTGGGGTCGCCCGAGGTCACAGACTGGGGAAAGACCAGATTCGGATCGGCGGGCGAGACACCGGCTTCCGCTGTTTCGAGTGACAAGAGCGTGTAGGAAGCCGCAAGGCCAAGCCCGGCGAGGCGGAGGAAACTTCGTCGATTCACATCAGTAGAGGCCGCAGCGGGAAGAAGGTCCTCGGAGCTCGTCGTGGTAACGGGATTTTCAGGGTTCATAATGGGTCAGGACAAAATTGGGAAATGGGTTGAAACAGATTCATTCGGCTGAGGTCAGGCTGTAACTCGAGCGCACCGACGCCACACAGCAACACCGATAAGAGCCATGCCAGCCAAAACGGCGGTTGATGGCTCCGGCACGGGAGCAATTCCTGTGACACGGACATTATCAGCAGACAAGGTCGCCCCACCATTGGCTGTTCCCCAGGCATAGATTCGGAATTCGACGGCCTGACTTGCACCCACAGCGGTGTGCGGCGAGAAGCTCTCGGTTGAAAAACTGGAGCCCAAAGTCCCTGCAACTGCGTCGCTGGAAAAACCATCGAGGCTGGATCGGATGGAAAAATGGGTCGGACCTCCATCACCCCCTGTCTCCGGCGTCGCCAGCAGGTCCAACTGAACCGTGTCGAGGGTCAGCGCTGCGCCGGCATTCAGCGTGAATGTGAAATAACGGCCGCTGTCAAAAGTGGCGGCGTCCCAGGCATTGCCCACTGCGGCAGGTTGAGGCGAACCAACCAGGGTGCTGTAAACGATGAAGTGGTCCGGATCACGGTCAAAGACTGAACCGGAAACGCCCGGGACTTGATAGGATGGGGTGCCGTCCAAACTATCGAAGGAATAGGTCAACAGGTCGGCACCAAAAGCCGTACTGGCGAAGGCCGTGGCGATTGCCACCGCAAGCAGCGATGAAGGGGAGGTTTTAACCATGACCCCGATGCTACCGTGCCCTCCGAATTTCTCACTGACCCAGATGTAATAATTAGGTTTCGAATTGGTGCCAAAACGGCACAACGCTTGACTCTCCCCCACGGCAGGAAGGACCCGCTTTCCATCCATCGACCAGTGTCGTGTTTCCGAAAACTAGAGCCTCACGGTGCGGGAATAACTCGAAAGTATTGCGGGACGCTACCCACCGGAAATTCACGGTCCAATCGTCCGTCCACGGCGACAAAGGGTCCGCCCTCTGCCACCCAACGACTGAGGTCCACTGAAGACTGAAGTTGATAGCGGGCTCCCATGACCAAGTGCAGGTCTAATTTGACCCGGCTCACCGCCACTCCCAAGGTGGGATCGACCGGAGGAAGGGCAATCTTAACGGTGGGCGAGGATTTATATCCCGTTCCCGGGTTCCGAATGGAGATGGCGGTGACGACTCCATGGACCACGGTGGCCATGGCCGCCGCGCCCGTACCGCCTCCGCCCACCAACTCGACCGTGGGAGCTGTCGAATAGCCGCTTCCCCCTTCCGTCACAGTGATCCCCGTGATATGCCCGCTCAATCCCCACTGGGCAAAAGCGGCTGCGGCCCGAGGCGGTGACGGCGGGGGAGAAATGGTCACGATCGTCGACGATGTGTATCCAAACCCGGGATTGATGATTCGAATTCCGGTCACAGAGCCATTCGCCACAGTTGCCATCGCCTTGGCTCCGGTTCCGACGGAGTCGGAAAAGGTCACGTCGGGTGCCACGGTGTATCCTGAACCGCCATCGGAGATGGTTCCGCCCACCACAAATCCATTGACCACTTGAGGAACCAGGCGGGCGGGTAGTGGTCGGGAAAGGGTTATTCCGACGCCGGTATGGCGCGGATTCTGGCCAAACATGGGCCAGGCGGAATGAGCGGGCCCGGGGCTTCCGGTTTCAACTGCGACCACCTGACCATTGGCAACACCTACAACCAACGTTCCGTCTGCCAGAAGAATCGGAGACGAACCGGACGTCATCCCAACTGAAACCCACCATTTTTTGGCACCGTTTTCAGGGCTGAGTGCGTAAACCTTTCCGTCTGATGCCGCCGCATAGATGGTTCCATCCGAACCAACGGCCGGAGTGGAATTCAAATTTCCATCGAGCCGGATGGTCCAGCGCGCCACCCCGGTGACACCATCCAAAGCCGCCAATCCGCCAGTGCCCATGGGAACCAGAAGCGAACCATCCAAACCAATCGCCATCTGGCTTGTGGGTGAAGCGATCAGCGGCCAGTACCACTTGAGCTTTCCGGTGGAACCGTCGAACGCATAGGCCGTCTGATCCGCTGCACCTTCATAAACGGTTCCATCGGCACCAATGACCAGCCAGGACGGCGATTGTCCACCCACCGGTGCGTCCCAGAGTTTTTGCCCCGTCGAAGTATTCAGTGAATAGATGTGACCATCTGTTCCGGCCAGAAAGAGGCTTCCGTCCACGCCAATGGCCGTGGTTCCGCCAGGTTGAATGACCCATCGGATGACCCCCGACTGGGAATCGACGGCCACCAATTGGGAAGGGGTTCGTACTGGCAGATAAAGGGTTCCGTCAGCTCCCAAGGAGGGCGGCAACTCGACCCCCGCAGTGCTGTCAAACAACCACCGCAGCGCACCGGTTGCACCTTCCAGGGCGCAAGCATGGTAGATGAACGAAATCGTGTTATCCCTGTCTCGACTGGCCACGTAGACCAATCCATCCAAGCCTACGACTGGCGAAGTGAAATGCGCCCCAGTCGCGCTGGTCTGCCATTTTATCTGACCCGTCCCTGCATCCATGGCGTAAATCCCACCGGTGTCGGTGGAGACGTAAATGGTACCGTCCGGCCCAACGGCCGGGGACGAACCAATACCCCCACTCACGCTGGTCTGCCATCGGATGGACCCCACCATCTGGGCGCTCATCTGACCACTTCCCAGAATCAGGCCCAGAAACAACGCCGACCGCCATCGAGGAAAGCAGTCCAATGAAGGCCACATCGAATCAGTGGACGGCACTTTCAAAATGGAACGAAGTTTCATCGGAAAAGAATTGCAATGGTTTTAGTCTGCCAACGAGATTGGAATCTCTGGATAAAAGCACAAGACAGAAATCACCCGATCCGGGGACCACCCTGTACGGATATCCAACACTTGAAAAATTCCCCGTGTTGTCTAGGGTCGCGATGCAGTGCCGCATTTCCAACCCTCATGAATAAAGCCATTTACAACGTCGGAGTCATTGGTCACGGATGGGTGGCCACCGCTCATATCCCAGCCATCAATGCCACCGGCAAGGCTCGAGTCACGGCCGTTTACAGCGCGCGTCCGCTAACCGATGCCGAACTGACCGCCAAATACGGCTATCCAGTCAAAGCGTACTCGAATCTGGATGCCCTCATCGGCGATCCCAGCCTCGATGTCATTGATATCTGCTCGTTTCCCAAAGAGCATCCCGATCAATTCATCGCCGCCGCAAAAGCTGGGAAACATGTCATCGTTGAAAAGCCGCTGGCTCTTTCCCCGGCGGACCTTGACCGAATGAGCCAGGTCGTCAAGGAAACCGGCATCAAGACCTGCGTTTGTTTCGAGGTACGCTATTCCTCGCAATTCCGAAGCATCAAAGCAATTTTGGATGCCGGGCTTCTGGGTGACATTCACTTCGCCGAGGTCGACTATTACCACGGGGTCGGCCCCTGGTATGGACAATTTCGCTGGAGCCACCTCAAGGCCGAGGCGGGCTCCAGCCTCCTCAGCGCCGGTTGCCACGCCATGGATGCGCTGCTGCTGATTATGGGAGATGCCCAGCCCTTGGAGGTCACTTCGTACAGTACATCCTCCAAAAGCGATTATTTTGCTCCCTATGATTTTCCAACCACCCAGATCAGCATTATTAAATTTGCCGATGGACGGATCGGAAAAACCACCTCGTGCCTCGATTGCCTGCAACCGTACTACTTCCACACCCATGCTGTGGGGAGTCACGGCTCACTTCTGGACGACAAATTCCATACCACCAAGTTGGGAGGGCTGAACAAAGCCAAATGGAGCCACCTCTCCTGTGGACTGGTGGATTCAGGTGATGTCAAAGACCATCCTTACGAATCCCAGTTTCACGCCTTTTTTGACGCCCTTGCCGCCGGATCAGAAATGCCGCTGACCTCCTTTGCCGACGCCGCCCGGAGTCATCGCCTCATCCACGCGGCCGACCAATCCGCCGTGGAAGGAAGACCCATCCGGCTCAACTAACCGGAAATGGGAAAGCACGTTCTGGCCATCGCCGCCCATCCGGATGACATCGAATTCCGGATGGCAGGCACCCTGCTCCGGCTAAAGGAAGTGGGCTGGGAACTGCATTATTTGAATCTTTCGTCGGGTAACTGCGGCAGCACGGCTTACGATTCTGCGGAAACGGCCCGGCGACGGCGAACTGAGGCACAGGCAGCAGCGGCAATCCTGGGGGCCACATGGCATCCCCCCTTTTGTCGCGATTTGGAAATCACCTATTCTGTCGCCAAACTGCGACGCCTCGCAGGTGTCATCCGGACGGTAAAACCGACCGTCGTCTTGACGCATCCGCCGGTCGACTACATGGAGGACCACACGGCCACGTGTCGGCTGGCTGTCACGGCTGCCTTTTCGAGAGGCATGCCCAACTTCCGGACTGAACCATCCGTGGATCCGTACTCGGAACCGGTAACGCTCTATCACTGCACCGCCCACGGACTAGTGGATCCCTTGGGGCGACCGATGTTTCCCGACCGATATGTCGATACCACTGGAGTTCACCATCAGAAATTGCGCGCACTGGCTGCCCATGCCAGCCAACAGGAGTGGCTTGACGTCAGCCAGGGAATGAACAGTTATCTTCAAGCGGCCGACAAGGAATCCATGGCCGTGGGTGTCGCTTCCGGCGAGTTCCTGCACGCCGAAGGATGGTGGCGGCATACTCACACCGGCTTTTGTTCCAGGGAGGCTGACCCGCTTTTTGAAGCCCTTCACGGAAAGCCTCTTGAATAACCGCTTTCTACTGCCTCCGGACGAACGGGCGAGGTAGTGCGCTGGCCACGGTGGTAGAAATCGATCTGGGGGCTTGCAGGAGCGCGCCCCTCCGAAGGAGGGACATCCAACGGAGGGACTTGTCCCGCAATTGCGGGACAAGTCCCCAATCA
>CAITXU010000151.1 GCA_903896505.1 uncultured Verrucomicrobiota bacterium
CGGAAGATGGGGTGCGGTCGTCGTCAACGGAGCGTCTGTAAGCCGCCCGGATGCCGAATTCCCAAAGTTGGCCGAATGAGTGCTCTTCTAAATCCAACTGATTTCAATGAAACAGCCTCATTCATGAAGGGTCCGCTCGACAGCCGGCAGTTGCAGGCCTTCGTCATCCTTGCTCGGACGGGCAGTTTCACGCACACCGCGCGCGAACTGTTCCTCACCCAAAGCGCGGTCAGTCATTCGATGAAGGCGTTGGAAAGCGACATTGGTTGTCGTCTTTTGGACAGGGTGGGCAAGAAGGTGATGTTGACCCAGGCGGGTGAACATCTCCTGAAACACGCGCAGGTGGTGTTGCGAGAAATGCTCGCGGCACGCGATGGAATCGAGCACTTGGGCAAGTGGGGACGCGGGCGGTTGCGGATCGGCACCACCGCGTCGATCTGCCAGGTGCTGCTTCCGCCGGTGTTGCGGGAGTTCAAGGAGAGTTTCCCTCAGAGCATGATCCAGGTGGAGCCGGGTGATACCGGCGAACTCGTCGTGGGACTCGAACGGCAGCGGATGGACCTCGCTGTCGCGCTGCAGTTGACCGCGGACGAGCGGTTCGAGTTTCTGCCGTTGTTCACCGATCAACTGGTGTTCCTCACTTCACCGCTTCACGGATGGGCCAGGGCCGGCACGGTGCCGCGCGCGGAAATAGCCAAGCAGAATCTGATCATCTATCGGAAGTCATCCCACACTTTCCGGCTGGTGGACGAGTATTTCAGGAAGGAGGACATCGTCCTCAACACGGTCATCGAATTGGGCAGCATGGAGGCGATCAAGGAGATGGTGAAGCTGGGTCTTGGCGTCAGCATCATGGCCCCGTGGATCGCCCAGCAGGAGATTCGCGATGGATCGCTGGTGGCGCTGCCGCTCGGCCGCCGCCAGTTGAAACGCGACTGGGGCGTCCTGCACTGGCGCGGTCGCCGCATGACCCTCGCCGAAGAAACCTTCGTCGGCCTCTGCCGCTCCGCCTCCGAAAACCTCATGCGCACCCTCGACGGAACGGAGTAGAGTTTCAGGGCCGGCACCGTGTACTCCGGCCGGCTCCGGGTGTCTTGCAAGGAAGTTGACTATCCCGCCCATCTGAAGTTCACGCAACGCCAGGCGAGCAGCAGATGCAGGACACTGAAGACCCCGAAGACAACCCACCTCCACCTCCCACCGTTCGGAGTCGACATCCAGATCGCCATCCCGATGAAAAGCGGAAAGCAACAGGAAGCGAACCGGGAGTAGCTCGTGAAAACGCCGCTCATGGCTGGTAGAATCCCGAGGACATAGTCCCATACCCAAAGTCCCCGGCTGGCTCGCCAAACGACCGGAATGAAAAGAATATGAAGGAGGAATACGAGGCGATCCAGCAGTGACCCGTTGAACTCATGCCACGAGGTCACCCGGAAGAACCCCGTCACAAAATGGGGCAGGTCCACGAGGTTCAGGATCGAATGCTTTCCCCAATGCCGTTGTGCGTCGAACCCTTCAACTGCGTTCCCGGTCCAGCTGTGCATGAGGAAAAGATAGGACCCAAAACCGAGAATCGGTGCACAAGACAGGAGCAGGAGAACTCCCACGTCCGAGTTTTTCCGTCGCTTGATACTGGAGGGATCGCCGTCCGTAGACGCGGAGTCGCACTCCGTTCCACCGAACCGGCCAGCGATTCGAGGCCACAGGAGTGCGTGGGCGATTGGGATGCACGCAAACACGCCAATGGCGCGGGTCAACGGCAACAGGAACGCGCCGCACCACACCGCGAAATAACTTCGGGTTTCCACG
>CAITXU010000152.1 GCA_903896505.1 uncultured Verrucomicrobiota bacterium
AAATCGATATTGGGACTTGCAGGAGCGCGTCCCTCCGGTGGATGTCCCTCCTTCGGAGGGACTTGTGTCCGGACGCGCTCCTGCAAGTCCCTGATTATTGCAGGGATCACTACCACTGCCATTCTCAGTGCACATCCGTAGCGAGGCTCATCCCAAGCCGAAACCTACAGACCCACCCGCGAAAACGTCGGTTTGGACAAGAAACCCGATGAGCCTGTCGGAAGCCTCCCCATGAACCACCACCGCGACGAAGCGCAGACATTCCTTTCGGCAGGGCTGAACCACGTCCCGACAGACTAAGGGACAGGTCATCTGTACTGCATGGCGGCAGACTAAGGGACAGGTCATCTGTCATTCATCTGCCCTTGCGATTGGGGCGTGGCACGGACCGCCGCGGCTCGACGGAGTCTCGGTCCTGCGGACGGCCAAATGGCTTTGCCCTTGCGATTGGGGCGTGGCACGGACCGCTGCGGCTCGACGGAGTCTCGCCCTACTGAGGTTGTTCTGCGTCAATAGGTGGATATAATCCAGCAACGGGGTCATCTCTACTGAATCTGCGTCAATCTGCGTCAATCTGCGGATCCACTCCCCGCTCCCCGCCGTTTTCGCGGATTGCGCAAAACACCCATTCCCCGTCATCCTCCGCGTTCCATGACGTCGCGGCGACAGTACCCGTTTCACTTGATTGAACCCCGGTGGCAGGCCCGCTGGGAACAGGAACAAACCTTCAAAGCCTGGAACCCGGGAGAATCCATCCCTTCCACCCATCCCTTTGCTCTTCGGCACGGACTCGGCGGAACCGCTCCCGGGGCCGATGCTCTCCCCCCGAAGTTCTACATCCTCGACATGTTCCCCTACCCGTCCGGGGCTGGCCTCCATGTCGGGCATCCCGAGGGTTACACCGCCACCGACATTCTTTCCCGATACCGTCGGGCGCAAGGGTTCAACGTCCTGCATCCCATGGGATGGGACGCCTTTGGTCTTCCTGCCGAGCAATACGCCATCCGGACCGGTCAACACCCGCGGGTCACGACCAACCAAAATATCTCCACCTTCAAGCGCCAGATTCAATCCCTCGGCTTTAGCTACGACTGGACCCGCGAGGTCGACACCACCGACGTCGGTTATTTTCGCTGGACCCAGTGGATTTTCCTCCAGATTTACAATTCCTGGTTCAATCTAGCGACCCAAAAGGTCGAACCACTCTCCACGCTGACCTACCCGCCGGAATGCCAGACCGACGCCGACCGTCGGCGCTTCCAGGATGCCCATCGACTGGCCTACGTGGCCGATGCCCCCGTCTGGTGGTGCGAAGCCCTGGGAACCGTGCTGGCCAATGAAGAGGTCGTCGACGGGAAGAGCGAAGTGGGTGGACATCCGGTCGTCCGAAAACCGTTGCGTCAATGGATGCTCCGGATCACCGCCCTTGCCGGGCGTCTCCTGCGGGATCTCGACACCATCGACTGGAGCGATTCCCTCAAGACGATGCAGCGGGAATGGATCGGCGAGAGCGAGGGAGCCGAAGTCGAATTCAGCATCGAAGGCAGCTCCGAGACCTTGCGGGTCTTTACCACCCGTCCCGACACCCTTTTCGGAGCGACCTACATGGTTCTGGCCCCGGAACATCGACTGGTCGCGACGCTCACCACTGCGGAGTTCCAACCCGCCGTCACCGCCTATCAGGCCCGCGTGGCCCAGCGCTCCGAGATTGAGCGGATGGAAGTAACGAAGGAAAAAACCGGCGTCTTCATCGGGGCCCATGCCATCAATCCCGTCAACGGACAGCGCATCCCCATCTGGATCGCCGACTACGTCCTCGCCGGGTACGGCACGGGTGCCATCATGGCAGTTCCCGCCCACGATGAGCGGGATTTCGAGTTTGCCCGTCAGTTTGAGTTGTCGGTCGTTCAGGTGGTCGCCCCCAAGGACGGTCGCGAGGTCCGCCTTCCATTTTGCGAACAAGGCGTTGCCGTCCACTCGGCCAACGCCAGCCTGTCCCTCGATGGACTCGAAACCATCGCCGCAAAACGGACCATCGGAACTTGGCTGCAATCCCAAGGAAAAGGGCGTCCAACCATCAATTATAAACTCCGGGACTGGCTGTTCAGTCGGCAGCGGTATTGGGGCGAACCGTTCCCCATCCTCTGGCGGACCGGAACGGATGGCCAATCGCGTCACGAGGCACTCCCCGAGTCGCAATTGCCCCTGGTTCCGCCACCCCTCGACGATTACAAGCCCACCGCTGACGGACAACCGCCCCTCGCCCGTGCCCAATCCTGGGTTCAGGAACCGGCGGGGGCAGTTCGGGAGACCAACACGATGCCCCAGTGGGCGGGAAGCTGCTGGTATTACCTCCGATATCTCGACCCGAAGAACGCCTCGGCCGCCGTCGGACCCGATGCCGAAAAGTATTGGATGGGAACTTCGGGCTCAGAAGCCCGAAAGACCACCCCCGGAGTCGACCTCTACGTCGGCGGAACCGAACACGCCGTCCTGCATCTGCTCTACGCCCGCTTCTGGCACAAAATGCTGTTCGATTTGGGCCACGTTTCCACTCCGGAACCGTTCTTTCGTCTCGTCAATCAGGGACTGATCCAGGGAGAGGACGGTCAGAAGATGTCTAAATCCCGGGGCAATGTGGTGAACCCGGACGATATCCTCATCGAGTACGGGGCCGACGCTTTTCGCCTCTACGAAATGTTCATGGGACCGCTCCAGGACCCAAAACCGTGGAGCACCAAAGGGGTCGAAGGCGTCTACCGTTTCCTGGGTCGCCTCTGGCGCCTGATGATCGATGAGGCCAGCGAAACCGAATTCGAACAAAATTGCGCCGCAGCTCCCGATGATGGCGCGAAGTTTCTCGATGGACTGCGGCTCCATGCCTTGATCACCGGCGACGAACCGACCGCCGCCCAACTCAAGACACTCCATCTTTGTATCCGAAAAGTGACCGATGATTTGGAGGGACTGCGCTTCAACACTGCCATCTCGGCGATGATGGTCTTCGTCAATGAGTCCATGACCTGGCCCAACCGGCCTGCCGGAGTGCTGTTTCCCTTCCTGCAATTGTTGGCTCCCTTTGCGCCGCATCTGGCCGAGGAGCTTTGGAATCGGCTGCATCGTCATCTCGGACAACCGGTTCCCAGCCTGACCTACACTCCGTGGCCGCAATTTGATCCCCAGCGACTGGTCGAAGACACCATTGAAATTCCGGTTCAAGTGAATGGAAAACTGCGCGATGTCCTCCGCGTTCCGGTGGCCATTGCCCCTCAAGACCTGGAGGCCCTGGCATTGGCCAGTGACAAGGTGCGTCCGTATTTGGATGGAAAGACCATCAAAAAAACCGTGATTATCCCCAGGAAGTTGGTCAATTTTGTGGCTGTATAACAAGAAAGCCGCATCGCAAAGCGGCTGGGGCGATGAAGTCGCGGCTGACGGAACAGGAACTCTGGACTCTCTGGATACTGACCTTGCTGCTGTTGTTGGGATTGGGCGGCAGGATTTGGCTGGCACATCATCCACCCAAGCCCTTGCCCGCGTTGCCAGAAGCGCCATCTTCCACTGAAGGTAGACACTGAGATGCCGAAATGTGATTTTGAAGCTGCGGTGGAGCGAATCGTAGCGCGCGACGCGCGCTACGCTCCGGCGGCGTATCATTTTCTCCGGGAGGCACTCGCGCATACCCAAATCACCCTGCGCGGTACCAATGCCAAAGAGAGTGGACATGTGACCCCGCAAGAACTGCTGAGCGGCATCCGCGATTACGCTCTCACGGAATTCGGTCCCATGGCCGGTTGGGTCCTCGACGAATGGGGCGTCCGCCGGTGCGAAGATTTCGGAGACATGGTGTTCAATCTGGTCGCCGAACGCCAATTCCGCATCACCGAGAAGGACAACCGGGACGACTTCAAAGCCGGCTACGACTTCACCGACGCCTTCCGACGCCCTTTTCGTCCCGCCTGCAATCCGGCCAATATCCAGCCAGATTGATTCTTTAAGTTGGGTTGCCAGGAAGAAGAGAGTTTGTCCGCAGATGAACGCAGATTAACGCAGATGAAGAGGAAATCAGGACAACATCGGTAGGAGGAGGTTCCTGTCGAGCCGCGGCGGTCCGAACTACGTCCGCCACGCAAGTTATATCCGGCCTGACCACGCAGTGCCACGAACGGGATGCTTCCAAATAACATCATTTCGCTACCTCCGTTCGAACGGGCGAGGTGGCACGCAGGCGAGGGTGGTCGAAATAGATTTTGGGACTTGCAGGAGCGCATCCGGACGCAAGTCCCTCCGAAGGAGGGACATCCAACGGATGGACGCGCTCCTGCAAGTCCCCAATTACTGCGGGGATCACCACCTCTCCCGCTCTGAAGGCACCTTTGTCATGCGCCTGCGAGGCCTGAGGCCGTCTGAACCCCTGACCTTGGCACCTTTATCCCGCGCTTTCAGCCCTACAACCCTTAATCCAATTTTCCTGGGCCGATGGCGCTATTCTGGAGTTGCAGTGCCGATGGCGTCGGTCGAAAGGTTGTTGGGGTTGCGGTCGGTCATTTCATCCTTGTGGCAAATCTCGTGGGCATTTGTGAGTGGCGTGCACGTCCGTTCAATTTGCATTGAGGAGGGCATTCTCCGAGGGCCAACCCCGGCACCATCCCAGCCTAGGCTGAAGGCGGTCCATCAAGGGCTGAAGGCCCGGACCATCGTGACGAAGCCCGCACATCCCATGGGGCACCGCCGCTCCGGGAGCCCGGAGGTCTCCTCCGGTGAAATTTACCCTGCACTCAAGCCGCCGGAATACCGGCAGCCACCGGGCGAGACGCCCGGGCTCCCAGGGAAGCGGAACGCGCAAGGCCCAACCAAGGTTGCAATTCAAACCACCCCCATCAACACACCGAACGTCATTCCTGATGCGTCCTCCCCCGCTCCGCTCCGCCCGGGAGCTTCCGGGGTCCGCCTCGCCCGCTCGGCTCCCCCCTTCAGCCCCCCGGGCTCCGCTCTGCCACTGGCTGACCTGCCGCGAGACGAAAGCCGAAGTCGTCGCGCCTGCCGCCCGGGCCGCCCCCGTCCCGGCAGGCCGACCGGCAGCTCCGGGCATTGCTCCAGCAGGAACCGCCGCGCAGCGCGCGCCCCGCCTGTTCATCGGTGGGTCCCAAGGGATCGGTTAGAGCTTCAGCGGTGAACGTCCGTTTGCCGTCCCAACACCACTCCCAGACGTTGCCATGCATATCGTACAGGCCCCACGTATTGGGAACCTTCTCGCCAACGGGATGGGTTTTTCCATCACTGTTTTTATCAAACCAACCCAAGCCGTCCAAGGCGGGGTCTTGACCCGAAGGCACAGTGCAAGGAGACCCATCGTTAAAGTCGGAGTCTGTTCCTGCCCGGCAGGCGTATTCCCATTCTGCCTCCGTCGGCAATCGAAATTCAAGTCCGGGGGAGGAGACACCCGCTTCCTGGATGAGACGATTGAGGGCGCAACAATACTCCCGAACCTCCAGCCAACTCACGGTTTCGACCGGAAGTCGATCCCCTTTGAATCGACTGGGGGACTGTCCGGTAACCGCCCGATATTGCTCCTGAGTGCACGGCGTCGCGGCCATCCAAAAACCGTGGGAAAGAATCACGGTGTGTTGCGGTTTCTCATCGGGGTCTCTGTTGGTGTTTCCATCGGGGAACCCCATCAGGAATTGGCCTGGTGGAATCCAGCGCAATAGTATCGAGACTTCGCCCGCCATGATTTCGGCGAAAAACCCGTAACCATCCTGGCCCCAACTGGAGGCCCAGGCGGGCGGGAAGTCATCCGGAGCGGCTGAAACTGCACTCATGGAAGTCGGGGTAGGGAGACCGGGGGCGAGATAAATTGAATGAAAAACCCCAATCTTTTAGCGAACAAAGCATGCACCTCTGGGAGCGTTCGAAGGGACTTCTGTCCGCCTACTAGCACCCAAAGGCACGGTGGTCGCCCGCGAACTAAACCGCAGGCCGCAAGGACCGGGTCAGCCACAGGCTCCGCCCATGGGTGAGCTGCCGCGAGACGAAAGCCGATGTTGTCGTTCCTGTCGTCCGGGTCGTTCTCGTTCCGGTAGGCCGACCGGCAGTTCCGGGCATTGTTCCAGTAGGAACCGCCGCGCAGCGCGCGCCTCGCTTGGTAGGCCCTTGCACACGGAAAGGAATACACGAGCCAAGCCCTCACACCAGCTCCTCGTGCGCCAAAATGCTCTCCGCAACGACCACGGAGCGCCACTTTCGGCATCGGGCATTGTCGGTGTGGGCCAGCAGGGAACCGACACGCCGTTGCAAGTCGCCCGACTTCATCGTCCCGGACAACCATTGCCCCTCGTATTCGGCCAATCGCTTTCGAAAGCGTCGACGGGCTCGACGACCAAGCAATACGGCACCTGGAAGGAGGCGGAAGCCAAGGAATTCCATGCCCGACGACGTTCTGTCGAGACGTGTTCCAGCCTTGAGTTGGAGCTTTAGGACCGACGCCAACCATTTTTCAATTTCTGCACGCCAACGCGAGAGCAATGCCGGACCATATTTTTTGACCCGCGCCGCGCCGATTCCATCAATGGCTTCGAGCTCACTCAAGCTGGCGCACCGCCTGCGCGCAACTTCGGCAAGCTGTTCATTGGTCAAAATCGTGTAGACCGGTATGCTTTCTTTTTCAGCAGTCGCCTTTCGCCAACTGCGCAACGCCGAAAACACCTTGAATGATTCAGCGTCCAAAACCTCACGATAATCAACACGCTTATCGTCGTCATCCTTGTTGCGCCCAGAGGTCCGATCTTCGAGATACTCCACACAAATAGCCCAGCCCGGTTCCGAGGCGCTGGCACAAAGATGGCGCTGGACTGAAACAACCCGAAGGGAACGAAGGTCCTGGTTGAGAGCCTCCATCGCCGCTCGCGAGTTGATCGCAGGGACCCAGTGAAATAGTAAAGGCATGGTGTTGTTCCTTAACGCTTAACCTTGGGCCGCCGCCGGTCTTGTGCTCCGCGCTCTCCCCCTCCGGTGGGGCTCCGTCCCTCCGCCCCACTCTCCGGGTCCGGCGCTACGCTCCAGACCGGCTGACCTGCCGCGAGACGAAAGCCGATGCGGTCGTCCCTGACGACCGGGACGCGCTCGAACCGGTAGGCCGACCGGCAGTCCCGGGCAACGTTCCAGCAGGAACCGCCGCGCAGCGCGCGCCTCGCTTGATCGAGCGGTCCCAACGGATCAATCGCTTCATCCGGGGTAAAGGTCCTCAGTCCGTCATGGCACCACTCCAAAACATTACCGTGCATATCGTACAATCCCCACGTATTGGGTCGTTTTTCACCGACGGCATGTGTCTTTCCGCCGCTATTTTGGGAGTACCATCCCAAAGCGCCCAATGCCTGATCAATCCCCTCAGGTTGCGTGCAATCCGAACCATCGTTGAAAGCTGTGGTTGTACCAGCGCGGCAGGCATACTCCCACTCAGCCTCTGAAGGAAGCCGGGCGTAAAGGCTCGGAACCTGACCGGAAAGCCGACCGAGAAATTCCTGGCAGTCATGCCACGAGACCATTTCGACCGGAAGGTCTTTCCTGCGAAAGCGACTGGGATTCTTGCCCATCACCACCTCCCATTGCGATTGAGTGCAAGGGGTCTCTCCCATCCAGAACCCCCGGGTCAACGTGACCCGATGCTGGACTTCGTCCTCCCATCTCCCCGCTTCATCTTCGGGTGAACCCATCAGGAACGTTCCTGGGGGTATCCATCGGAACCGGAACAGCACCCCACCCAGGCTGAATTCTGCCAACTGCCCCCACTCATCCGTATGCCATCGGCTCGCTGCCCACACGGGACGCTCCATACGCCCAGCGGCCTTTGCTCCGCGCCCGGACCTTCCGGTGGGGCTTCGTCCCTCCGCCCCACGCTCCAGGTCCAGCGCTGCGCTCCGGCCTGGCTGACCTGCCGCGAGACGAAAGCCGAAGCCGCCGTCCCTGCCGCCCGGGTCGCTCCCGTCCCGGTAGGCCGACCGGCAGTCCCGGGCATCGTCCCAGTAGGAACCGCCGCGCAGCGCGCGCCCCGCATCCTCTTCGGTCGATCCCAAAGGGTTGGTCACCCCGTCGGCAGTATACGATCTCAGGCCATCTTGACACCATTCCCAGACGTTCCCGTGCATGTCATAAAGTCCCCAGGCATTCCGGACTAACTCCCCCACGGAATGGGTCGTTCCCGAGGAACCTTCTCCGTGCCAGCCCAATTTTGTCAACGCGGGGTCGGTCCCATCAGGCACTGTGCAGTCGCTTCCATCGTTGAACGCGGTGTCGGTCCCAGCGCGGCAGGCGTATTCCCACTCGGCCTCAGTCGGTAGAAAAAACTCAAGACCACGAATGATGGTGCCGACGCGGTCACAGAATTCCTGGCAATCAAGCCAACTCACCGATTCCACCGGGGCCCCTTCCTGCTTAAAATGACTGGGTTGGTTCCCCATCACCGCCGTCCACTGCGCCTGGGTACACGGCGTCGTCGCCAGCCAATAGCCTCGCGAAATGGTCACCTGATGGCGTGGTCCCTCACGTTCAAAACGACCGTTTTCATTTTCGGGTGAGCCCATCAAAAATCCGCCCGGCGGAATCCAGCGCAACGGAAACCGCACCCCTTTGATTTCGAACTCGGCAAACCGGCCAAATCGATCCTGCCCATACCGCGTGGCCCATGCCGGTTTTTCCTCGGCCTTGAGCTCAATCCGCATCCGGTCCGATTGGATGGTCATGGACGTGACCTCCGGAGCCTCAAATCGGGCCATCGACTCCTCTTCCCTCAAGACCACGTCATACCGGATCGCAGGCGCTTTGGGTGATGTCACCTCCACCGTGAACCGGGGACGTCCGGCCAGGAGCCATGCCAATGGAGCTCCGGTCTGAAGCGCCGGAACCTGCCCGACATCCGCCTGCGGATTCCACCTCTGTAGCCGAAATCCACTTCCCACCTGGCGGAGTTCCCACAAGGAATCATAGCCTGGATTTTTAACGATGCGTTCCCACGCTTGCCGAACCAACTTTTCGTCCACCCCTGGCGGCAAGGTCTCGACGGTGGCCCCGGCAAACGACCGAAAGACGCCATACCCAATCGAGAGCCCGGGCTGATTCTGGATTTCATCCGGTGAAGTCCTCTGAACGTCCCGCGAAAAATAGTCGACCAACCCCTGGTCTCGCACGTCCTCTGGACTCGTTCGAACCACCGCCTGAAGGGCGGTTTCAGCCAACCGCTGCTGCATAACCAAGGCCTCATCGATTTCGCTCTGCGGAATTTCGGCGCGACATTGGGCCAGATTCAGCAGTTCCTTGGAACGCACGGTCGGAGCGCAAAAGTCGTGATGCCGCAGGAGCAGGTCCCGGAGGCGATGGATCAGGGGATGGGTTTCCCGGGCCAGTTTCTGTCGGCGTTCGACGGCAGCAACAGCAGTCAGCGCAAATGCGAGTCCACCGCGTTCGGTCTGGCTCGGATGAAACCAGACATCAAATTCGGTGCCCACGTCCGCCTTGGCCCCCCCTAGCTTCAGGCGCAACTCACGGAGCATCGCGGCGTCGCAGAAAAGAGCGGATGACAACAGGTCCAACAAGGTCTCGACCGCCAATGCTTGTTTCTCCCCCGCTTCTCGAACGAGCGGGCTGCGTCCTTCGACACGGGGCCTTTCCCCACGGTCCCAGGTCGAACATTTCCAATGCCGGACCGCCGTCGGATTCCACCGATCCCGGGGGCAAGGCAAGAGAGCCGTGCCCGGTGACCTCTTCTGTTTCAACCGCAAGCCCAACTGACACCACGCCGCCTGCATTTCGTGAGTCGGTTCGAGACAACCAAGGTCGCTCAGGACCAGGACCGGGATTTTGAGGGCAAGGCATTCCTGGATGCGCACAGGCTGGAGGGACTCCCATTCCCGCGAAATCCCATGGGGAAGGGGCACGATTTCGAGTCCTCCTTCCGGACGCCAGCGTTTCAATCTCCGGACCAACCCGTTCATATCATCCCAGAACGGGGTCATGGCGCTTCGCTTATCCACCAGGACCATGGCCCGGGGTGCCCAAGTCAGACGTTGACGCCGGGGAAGCCGCTGAATGGGCTTGAGGTCTGCGACTATCCGGGTCAATGCCCGGGTATCCAGCCGATTGGAATCCCGATGGCATCCCAGCGCATTCCGCAAGAACGGCCAAAGCCGGGACCACCGGATGAGTGGCAGCTTGTCAGGAACCTTCCTGTGTTTTCTGGTCGACAAGTCCTTCCGCTCAAGCACCGGCCATTGGGGCGGAGGCGGAGGGGGAGTTTCATCCCACTGTGCGAGAACCGGGGTGAGATAGGATGCGGATGGGGCCTTGGAACCTGCGGGGAGCGGAGGAGGCGGCAAAATCGAAATCTTCGTCGGACGCTTCGACTTTCTCGCCGGCGTTTTTGACTTCGTTTGAATTTCGGATTCCTTGGACGGCTGCCGCTGAAATCCCAGCAATTGAGCCGTCGACTGCGCTTCCGTCTCTGACGCTGTCTGCAGGCAACGTAACAGTTCACCCCGGCTGATGACTCCCCTGCTCGTCACCGGGTTGGATCGGGCTGATGTTTTTGCACTACAAATCGAGCAATTTGGGTAAGGAGCTCTAATTGCTTCGCCTCTTCCTCTTCCAACTCGCTCAGAGCTCTGAGCAGGTCCAAATACTCCGCTGCACCCGGCTTTGGCTGACCCTCGGGAACCTCCTTCCGATCATTGAGAATCTGGTCGGCAGACTGCTTAAACACTTCCTCCGAAATCCCATTCTTGAAGTGCGCCTTTCCCCGTTGAATCAGGAATTGCTCCTGTTCCTTGCGGTCCTTGGGAAATGCCATGTTCAGAATGACACACCGCCGGAGAAAAGCAGCGGGAAGTTCCCGCTCCTCATTGGTCGTGATCATCACCAGTGGAGGAACATGCCCGTCGCGCAAGGCGACGGCGGGACCTCCCTGGGACAACTGAAAGCCGGTATTACTCAGGCTTTCCAAAAGGCCATTCGGAAGATCGGAATCCGCCTTGTCAATTTCGTCAATCAAGACCACCGCACCCTCTCCAGCTTTCCAACCTTTCGGTGCCTCGGGGATCCGAATTTGTTCGGGATTATAGTAGTCATTCCGCTGATCCAAGGCCCCCTTCCAATCAATCGCCCACCACAGGACCTGGGGTCGAACAAACCGGCGCTCGTTGAGGTCGGCTTTCCACGTATCGCCATCCAACCGCGCCGCACCGCTGATTTGAGCTTGGGCCAGTCGCGACACGGCATCGTAGGTAAACAGCAGGTCGTTGCATTCGCAGGTGGCATTGACCACGAATGGAAGAAAAGGCACCTCCAAAACGGCGGCGACGGCGCGGGCCAACTGGCTCTTGCCGATGCCCGGTTCGCCCCGGATGAGGAGCGGCCTGCCAGCGGCCACCGCTGTCACCACCGCGAGAGATGCGGCCTCGTCAAAATGGTGCCAGGCCTCGGGCCAGGAATCCTGCCGGCGAATGAATCGGGCGGAGCCCTTCAGCTGTTTGCGAAGTCGGGTCAAACAGTCACGGAGGGATTTGGGCGGTTCAGAGGGCATGGAAGGCGGTTTCTAGAACAAGAACAGAATCTCTGGCGAAGAAATCGGAGGCAAGGGGAAAGGATTTGGCGACATCCCCTCCGGGAGCCAGCAATCCGCCTCGTCGCAGGAAAACTCGGTGATCGGGCTTGGACCGAAATCCAGCCAGCGCACCGTCTTTACCTCGTTTGGCCCGAAAGGGCTTCGAGAATACGCGAAATGATTCCCTCCGTTTTTTCGAGGTTACCGAGAACGGGCTTTTCCCCATCCCGTCGAACCATGATAAAGGCATCGCTCCATCCGAAGTCTTTGTTGGCCTGGAGCTTTCTCAAGAGCGCGTCGTTTTGGTCCAGCAGCATGTAAAAGGGCGTTCGGCGCTTCAGCTCCAGTTCCAGAAATGTTTTGATGCGGTTACTACGCTGCTCCGGAGAAGTCGCCGGACCCTCTTTGCCTTGGACGTAATCTTCCAATTGCCGAAACCGCTGTTCGACGTCGGGACTTGCGGGTTCGACAATCGAGGGATGATAGTCGACTCCTCCTCGTAGACGACCCTCGCCCGATTTTGCCCATTGTGCCGGTCCGTCAAAAATCGCGGCCTTCAATATCTCTGCGGAAGGCATGAAGACTTCTTTCGGGACAAAGGCAGTGCCGCCGCCCAGTCGCCCCTGCCGATTCTCAAGGGATTTTCGTGTTTCAATCACCCATTCCTGTTTGACCCCGAAGCGAGGAAGCTGCTTCACCATTTCCTCAAGTGCCGGTTTAAGTCCGACATGCTCGGGCGACAGGGCCAAATCCCAAAGGATTTCGAGGATTCGATTCAGGTCATCCCGGAGTAATCGAGCAATAATGCCTGATATCGCTTCGACATCGTCCTGATTTTCCAGTTCAAGGGCCTCCACCATTCGCTTCCTCAGGACCGGGTGCTTTTCCAAACTGTCCTTGACGGTCCTGATGCACGCCGCCAACAACTCGGCGGCTGCGCGCTCCCACTTGTCGGACTGTCCCTCCTTTGAGCTCGCGGCTTCTGGAGCTTTCTTCGGTTCAGGTTTTGGGCGATTCTTGATCCATTTTTCAAGACTCTCGAAAATCTGCTCCGTGGTTCGATGCCATGCGTGCTGAGGTTTAGGCCAATCATCAATGACTTTGACCCCAGTTGAATTGTCCAGGTACGGAACCGCCTCCAGGTCTCCCAGTTGGATTTGTTGCGGGTGCCCGGGGATCATTTGGTGCTTCCACGAGCACATCGTCAGAATCACTGGGATGATGAGGGCACCACGCTGAGCGGCGGCGGATGCTTCCCTGGGAATACAAAACTTTGAGGAGATTGAATTCAGACTAACGAGCAATATCAAGACCTCCACCTCTCGGAGGGCTTTTTCGATGGAGTCACTCCAAGCGTCACCGGCGTTGAGAGTTCCACGGTCAAAGAAGATATCTTCGGGGCGGTATCCGATTTCATGCTGCCCGCTGAGCATGGCCGTCAAATTCTTATGGAACGCCCGGGCGAATTTGATATCGAGATGCGAATAGGAAATGAATATTCGACGTCGCGGCGGGGAATTCGGTTCTTGGGACATGGATAGGCGCTGGGGAAAGGATGCCAACACCTAAGATAACTGAAAAGTGCTAAATCCGCCGAAAGAGAAGAGGATCATCCGCAGATGGTCGCAGATTGACGCAGATAAAGAAGAATTGGCGGACAGAGACGTTACAATCCATCCACTCTTCTGCCGGGAAGCAGTTTCCAAATAACAGCTCTTCTTCTCAACCCTACGATTCAAGTGTAACCCACTGAACAAGAACAACCTCGGTAGGGCGAGGCTCCCGCCGAGCCGCGGCGGTCCAGACTACGCCCGTTCCGCAAAGGCGAAGCCAATTGGCCGTCGGCAGGACCGAGCCTGCTGCCGAGCCGCACCCGATTGGCGTCCGTGAAGCCCAAGCGGCAGGATGCCGCTACCACTTCGGTGAGCATTCCGCGCGGGCAAAGCCAATTGGCCGTCGGCAGAACCGAGCCTGCTGCCGAGCCGCACCCGATTGGCGTCCGTGAAGCCCAAGCGGCAGGATGCCGCTGCCACTTCGGTGAGCATTCCGCGCGGGCAAAGCCAATTGGCCCTCCGCAGGATCGCGGTGCCTAGAGAACACAAGAGGTGACGATCCCCGCACTGATTTGGGACTTGTCCCGCAATGGCGGGACGTCCCTCCGGACACAAGTCCCTCCGCAGGAGGGACATCCAACGGAGGGACGCGTCCCGCCAATGCGGGACAAGTCCCCATATCGATTTTTGCCACCGTCGCCGTCTTTACCGGTTTCCCCATTCGCCCGCGACGCATCGTCATCTTGGAACCATTCCCCGGCAGGAAACCACGAACCATCGAAAACGTTGATGTGGACAATGGACTGGATGGGCTTGTCGGCAGTGCGTCCGGCAACGACCTCCTTGCACATAAGGCCGAAGGATTACCAGCAGCCACCGGGCGAAACGCCCGGGCTCCCAGGGAGGCAAAAGGCGCTCGGCCCGGCCAAGGGCTCGCTTACCCGGGAGCTCGGACGTCTCGTCCGAAGTTGGCTCTCCTGCCAGGCGGAACGTTGGAGTCCCAGACGGACACCGGGCGAGACGCCCGGGCTCCCAGGGAAAGACCGGGCATCCACCGGGAGCCCGGAGGTCTCCTCCGGCTTGGATAGGTTCTCATCGGGCTCATCGCCGAATCCTTCTTTCTCTGTGTTCTCTGTGCGCTCTGCGGTTAATCCTCAAGCCGACGAGCAAGAACCAAACCACAGAGTGCTCAGAGGGCTCAGAGAATCACTTGATTTCAATGGCGTTTTTCGGACCGCCGCAGCTCGGCAATAGCCTCGGTCCTGCGGACGGCCAATTGGCTTCGCCTTTGCAGAATCGGCGTTGCTTGGACCGCAGCGGCTCGGCGGGAGCCTCGCCCTACCGATGTTGTTCTTGTTCAGTCGGTTGCCATCGAATTGTCTGGTCGACGTGAAAGGCTGTTATTGGAGAGCCCCTCGTTCACGGACAGCGGCTCAAATCTTCAGCAGGCGCCTGGCATTCCCGGAAAGAATCTTCCGCCGGACTTCTGGTTTGGGAAGTAATCGACGCAGGGTGGCCAGGGTCTGCGCTCCCTGGCACTGAGGGCCGCCTCCGTCCCGATCGTCGCAATCCGATCCGAACAGAAGCCGGTCTTGATGGCGCTGGAGAAACCACCGGGCATGGGCTTCGTCGCGGAGCAGAAAATTAAGGCCGCTCCCCGCCGAAAGGTCCCCGTACATGTTCGGATAGTTGCTCAGATAGCGGTCCGTGAGACCGCCCGGAACGACCGACCCCTTGGGATACAAACTCTCACCATCCCAATATTCGTCGACGCAACTCCACCAGGTCTGGGCATGGCCGATAAAGTTCACGGTGGGAAAGGCCTCGAGGATGCGCCAGAAATTCTCGAACCCCAGATTGTATTCCCCCACTTGAAAGTGAAGGAGCATGGGCACCTGATAATCCCGGGCCACTTCAGCGAATTTCTGAATGTCGGGACTATCCGAGGGCAGCGAAAATTTCTGCTCAGCGATGATCCGGGCACCGCGCTTCAGCCACTTTTCCAATTCCTGGACCGAGTCCGGCAGGTCAGGGACATCATTGGCTCCACAAAGGAATTCATCGGGATGGGCGGCAACCAGGGCGGCAACGCTTTCATTTCCACCGCAGCGGGCCGCCAGACCGTTGGACCGACCAAAGTGGGTGCTGCGACTTTTGACGACGCGACCCGAAGGCAACAGCAGCGTTTTAGTGATCCCCATCCCGCGCTGATGCCGAATGAGGTCTTCGTCGGACCGCCCCGCATAGTTGGTGTGCTGATGAATGTCGATGACCTCTTCCGGGGCATCTGCGACGGCCCCATGGACCGCGGTGCCGAGCATCAGCGCGCTGGAGGCAAGAAAGTCGCGTCGGGTGAGGGTCTTTTGGGCGGGCGTCACGCCCTCACGCTGCCGACCGGGTCATCAACGGTCAAGAACCGCTCGCCCCGGAGACCGACTTGGCGTTTGCTTGTCGCATGTCATGGCGAGTTCTCTTGGGGTTGGCACTGATAGCCATTCAGGCTTCGGGAACGGAACCGGAAATCCGGCCCGGCCAGATGCCTCGGATTCCCCCGACAGAACCACTTCAAGCTTCCGCCAGCTTCAAAGTCCGACCGGGATTTCGCGTCGAATTGATTGCCTCGGAACCGCTCATCAGCAGTCCGGTGGCGGTGGCCGTCGACGAATTGGGTCGCGCCTATGTGGTCGAGATGCGGGATTACTCCGAGCGTCGGCCTGAGCGCCTGGGCAGAGTCCATCGATTGGAGGATACCGACGGAGACGGACGCTATGACAAGGCCACGGTCTTCCTGGACAACCTTCCCTGGCCTACCGCCATCACCTGCTGGGAAGGCGGTGTCTTCATCGGGGCAACGCCGGATATTCTTTACGCCAAGGACACCAACGGCGACGGCGTGGCGGATATTCGGGAGATCATCTTCACCGGCTTTGCCAGCTCCTACGCCCCGTATGCGACCAACAAGCTCAATGTCCAGGCATTGATGAACTCGTTTCAATGGGGACCCGACAACCGAATCCAAGGCAGCGCCAGCCTGAGTGGCGGAGAGGTTTCGCTCGTTGATTCCCCGTTCACCCGCCACTGGCGCGAATCGTGGGCGGACCGATACGCGGGCCGGACCGTACCCTGGCAAACTCCGTCGACAAATCCTGCCCTATTGCGCGGACACGACTTCTCCTTCGATCCGCGTTCGCTCGAACTCCGCACTGAATCGGGGGGCGGCCAGCACGGAATGAGTTTCGACAGTCAGGGGCGGAAGTTTGTTTGCTCGAACTCCGATCATCTCCAACAGATTCTTTTTAATGAAGGCGACGTCTCGACGAACCCGCACCACGAACTTCCTGCGGCGCGCGTCAGCATTGCTGCGGACGGCCCCGCAGCCGAGGTGTACCGCCTCAGCCCGGATGAACCGTGGCGGGTGCTCCGGACTCGCTGGAGGGTGGCGGGCCTCGTGGAAGGACCGGTCGAGGGTGGCGGACGACCCAGCGGCTACTTCACCGGTGCCACCGGCGTGACCGTATATCGCGGGGATGCCTACGGACCGGAGTTCGTCGACAATGCCTTCATTGCGGATTGCGGCAGCAACCTGGTTCATCGCAAACGCCTGCTTCCCGGGGCGGATGGGATTGTCCTTCGAGGGGAACGCGCCTCCGATGAACTGAAGAGCGAATTTCTGGCGAGCACGGACAATTGGTTTCGTCCGGTCCAATTGTTCAATGGCCCGGATGGCTGTCTCTGGGTAATCGACATGTACCGTGAGATCATCGAGCACCCGTGGTCGTTACCCGCCCACTTGAAACAGCAGATGAACCTGGATTCCGGACGGGAACGCGGTCGGCTCTGGCGCATCGCACCGGAAGGGAACCGACAGTTCTCACTGAAGCCCGACATCCATGCCGGACAACCGGAAAAATGGGTGGAACAATTGGCCGGTGCCAATGGCTGGACGGCAGACACCACCGCCCGGTTGATGACGGAGAGCGGCAACCGGAAATGGCTCGATTCGCTGGAGCAACTCCTCCACGGCCACTCCGCTGTGGGGCGCATGCGGGCTCTCAACCTCCTCGCCACCTTGGGGTTACTTCGAGCCGAACATCTGGCGCTGGGGCTGAACGATTCGGAACCGATGGTCCGTAAAAACTCCATCCGGATTGCCTCCGAGTTTCCTGCGTTGTCGCGAAACGAATCCGTCGCCGCCGCGTTGCACGATAGGGTCACCGATAGCGACCCCGCCGTTCGTTTTGCCCGGGCCCTTAATGCTCCGCGGCTTCAAAGCAAGGTCGAGCTTTCAGAGATGGTGCGATGGATGCTGACCGGACCGCCCTTGGTCCGCTCCGCCGCCATCCATGCCGCTTCGGGGCGCGAGGCGGAATTGTTATCGGTCATCCTTAAGGACTCTCCATCATTGGTGACGGAATCAATGCAGGATGCCGTGGCCGAACTCTCCCAGACGATTGGGCGAACCGGCAATGCGGGTGCCGTTCAAGCTTTGGTAGAAAAGTTGCCTGGATGGCAATCGGCAGTGCTCGCGGAAACGGCAGCTCGTGGATTGGCTCATGGCTTGGCGATGGAACAGCATTCCAACGTGGTCGCCAGCCTTCCTCAACCACTTCCCGCCTCCTTCGCAAAGGCCTGGGAAAAGGCCATCCATCCGCCGGCTCCTGTGGCCGGTCCCAAATTGGCACCGGCGAATCCCGACCGGATGGCGGTCCTGGCTCATTACCTGTCCGCGCTGGACGTTCCGGGAGATCACACAAAGGGAGGCGCAATTTTTCTCGAACGCTGCAGTCGCTGCCATGCGGTGGGAGGCACAGGCAACGCGGTGGGTCCCGACCTTGCGTCCGTTGCCGCGAATGGTTCCACGCGGCTTTTGGTCTCCATCGTCGACCCGAATCGCGAGGTGGCCCCCAATTATCTGTCGTGGACTGCCGAACTCAAAGGAGGTGAAACATTGGAGGGACTTCTGACCCGTGAATCCACCGACTCCGTCACGATTCGACAGGCGGGAGGAATCGACCAAACCGTGCCCCGGACGGTGATTCAGTCGCTGCAATCGGACCATCGCTCACTGATGCCCGAGGGATTGGAATCAGGGCTCTCCATGCAGGACATGGCGGACCTGCTCTCCTTTTTGGCGCCTCAGCGTTGAGCGGGGTGATCGGTTGAACGATTCGTGGGGAGGCCCTCCAAAAACCAGGCGTGCATCGAAACCCTGAACCGGACTGGCATTCCGGCGGCGATGCGATGTAGCGCAGGTTTCCAAAACTTCCAAATAACAGCTAGTCCAACAACGGACCTTGGTTTCATTGGTTGGATATGAGAAGTCGTTCTGTGGCCCCAAAGGGGCTAAATGAGACAGCCCAGGGCGGTAGCCCTGGGTTAGAGGTCGGCAATGTTTTGAGCCCTGAATGGGCGAAATCTAGGCCGACACCCTTCATAACATTCCTCATCGCTGTCATGGCCCAACGTCGGATTCCATATCCTGTTGGAGAAGAAAAGGAACGCCCAGACGTAGGTGAGGAAATGCGGGATCAGTTCTGCCCTTTCAGGGCAAAAATGTTGAATGTGGTTTCCCCGGGGCGTTGCCCCGGGCTGTCTCCTTTTGCCCCGTTCGGGGCGGTCCAAACCACGCCCGTTGCAGAAGTGGAAGGTTGTGATTTGAGGGCCCGGACATGATTAATCCAGTAACTTTGGTTTCTGCTCGGGTGAATTGAATCGGGCCTTCAGCCCACGTAAGTTACCCGCATCGGACCTGGGCCGTTAGCACCAGGATGGGATTACGTCGCCGGACCGCGACTGGATGGGGCCAATATGCGATCAAAAATCATGATCTTCTGCCAAATCTTGCGCGATAAGCCGTTGGTCAGATTCTCCACTTCATTCACAGCGGCCAGGGTCACGGGATCATTGAAGTTCTGAACGTAGAGCGCCGCCAGTTTGCTGATCAATGCCAACAGGTCGCTGCAATCGTTCAGATACCGGATCAACTCGGCGGGATTCTGTGGGTTGTGCCCGGAATCGGCTGGGTCGGAGGGAAAGTCGCCGGGTCGCTCGGGGTCCTTGGTCAATTGATGCATGTCGATAATGTGAGCCATCGACCGTAATTCATGAATGGCCCGCAAGGCCCGGAACCGCTTGATTCGCGTTTCCAGGGAGAGAAGGAAGTAGCCGGCCAGGCTGATGAACACCACCTCATTGAGCGCGGCGTCAAGTCCCTGGAGGAACTCGGCAATACTGCTGGATGCCGGCTGCGGCTTCACCTGGCGAGCGACAGCCACCACCATGCCCACGATGGCGAATATCCCAATGGCCGCGAGCCCACGGAGAGGGCGATGGGGGCGCGAAAGCCACTTGGAAAGAACAGCGGCGCTTTGACTGACCGAATAAAGCTCCGCCGCGACCCGACTCAACCCGGAGTTGACAAAACGCTCGGCAATTCGTTGCTGGCTTGCACGACAGGTTTCAACAATCAACTCCGCATTGAGACTGCGGTACATGCGCGGGGATCAGGCAGGAATCTCGTCTTCGCGGAAGAAGCGCTTGACCTCAATCGCCGCGTTCTCGAGGGAATCCGAAGCGTGCAGGATGTTGCGCATGCTGTCGGTCCCGAGGTCTCCACGAATGGTGCCCTTGGGTGCCTTGCGAGAATCGGTCGGTCCGAGGAGTTCGCGCACCACGGCGACGGCGTTGGTGCCTGACAGGATCAGTGCCAACACCGGGCGCGACAACATGAAGGTGACGATCTCAGGGAAAAAGGGACGGTCGGCGATGTGCGCGTAATGTTCGGTCAGCAGGGCCGGTGTCAGCCGAAGCATCTTGGCGGCTTTGAGCTGTAGTCCGGCGGCTTCAAGACGGCGGAGGACTTCTCCGGCGCAGTTCTTGTCCAGACAGTCGGGCTTGCAGAGGATCAGAGTGTGTTCCATCGGGCCGATGGTGGTGCCAGATTGTGAGCGTTCCGACAAGCTCCATTCGCTCGGATGGCAGGCTATCCACGCCGATTGACGTTCGGTTGCGAAGCTGCGTCCCGGAGCTCCACCTTCCATCGGGCGCGGCCTCGTGAATGCCGGGGGAGAGCGGCGGGACGCCGCTGCCACTTCGACCTTCGTAGTCGCCGCACGTCAGTCGGCGCTATCTTTATTCGGCCGGAGCCCGTTATTGGTGAGATCGGCAGATGTACAGCCCGACGGACCGGCAACACTGGCTTGCGAAATAACGGTCATTGTTAAACGGGATGCGCACCCCCGATCGATCAGCGCCGACTCACGTGCGGCGGCAAAGGGGACGGGAGGCCACCTCGACTTTCGTCAGCCCACTTTTTTCAATTCACCCCTGGTAATCCCACTTGCCCCAAGTCCATCCCCGGTACGACGTTTCACCATTCATGAAAACTTCCTCGCATCGAATTTTCCGCGTTACCGGACTGGTCTTTTTTATCCTAACCGCTTCGTTCGGCGGAGTCTTGGGGGCGGAGAATCCCCCTACTAATGACCTGCCACAGGTTCCCATTCCGCTCGTTCCAGGGGGACAGGTGGTTCCCCTCTGGCCGCCCGGATCACCTACTCTCCGGGGAAAGGACCAAAAAGAGATCATCACCTATGCCCCGGGCAGCAAAGACCGGGTGCAGAAGGTCATCAATATTCACAATCCCTCGATTGAAGTTCATCTGGCTCGTGCCGACCGGGCCAATGGAACGGCCATCATTCTGGCTGCCGGTGGTGGTAACAAGGAGTTGAACGTCGGCCCCGAGGGCTTGGAGGTCGCGGACTGGCTGGGAACACTCGGTGTTTCATCCTTCGTCCTTCGCTATCGGCTCCAGCCGTACACGTCGGACGGCGATGCCTTGAGCGACACGCTGCGGTCCATTCAGTGGGTTCGAGCCAACTCCAAAGACCTGGGAATCAATCCTGACAAAATCGGTTTGATGGGCTTTTCCGCAGGTGGCGAGCAGGCGGCTTGGGCGGCTCTGCGATTCACCGGTGGCAAGACGAACTCCACCGACGCGATTGAAGCGCTGAGCGATCGACCGGATTTTGTGGTGTTGGTCTACGCGGGTTGGCGGCGGATGGACCTCAGCCGGGTTCCGACCAACGCTCCCCCCGCCTTTTTGACCAGCGCCGGGGTGGACGATGCTTTCCACGCCAAACAAACGGTTGAATTCTACGACGCCTACTTCAACGCCAAGATTCCGGCCGAGTTGCACATCTACGGCCACGGGGGCCATGGTGGTGGCATTCGTCCGCGCAACGGCATTCCGCTGGGGAAATGGCAGGACCGGTTTGTCGATTGGGCGGCAGATTTGGGGTATTTGCCGACGGGCAAATAATCGGTGTCACCTGGGTGAGTGGATTGGCGGCGAGCAGCTCCGATCCACGGATTTGAATCAGCAAAACGGACGGACGCCCTCCAGCTCACCCCATGACCCAGCACGCCTGTTGGTCTTCGAAATAACAACTTTTGTCCTCACCGGTCGATTCGTTTGCAAGCTATTGAACAAGAGTGACATCGGTAGGGCGAGACTCCGTCGAGCCGCGGCGGTCCGTGCCACGTCCGCCACGCAAGTTATATCTAGCCTGACCCCGAGCACCGCAGGTGGGATGCCGCAGCACGGCAGACTGGAAAACCTGCGCTACGTCGAACGAGTTCGCGTACCACGGTTCGTTTTCAAATTGAGTTGGAACGCTCGACATTTTTGGGTTTCCCAAATCGCCGAAAATGGTTCCCATAAGCTGGTTTTATGCCGCCTGTCACTACTTCAGTCTTTCGAAGAGCCCACACCCATTCGTGGAGGACGCGAATGCACGTGGGCCTGATGCTGGCTACTCTGGAAGGCGTCGTGCGAATCGCTGCGCAGACTGCGGATGCAGGTGTCGGCCCTACCGAGGTTTCAGCGGCTGATGCAACCCGTCTCCCTCCATCGGACCTTGGGGAAAGCCTTGCGACCTCATCGTTATGGAACTGGCATCTGCAAAATACCGTGGTGGTTCAAAGCCACGGACGGTTTCCCGCCCTCTATTCCGGACCTCAAAGCCTGACGAGCACCAGCGAGACCAAACAGACGGTTTCGTTGGATGTTTTTGCCGGGGTCCGTCTCTGGCGAGGTGCAGAGTTTCACGCGGACGCCCTCGTGTGGCAGGGGTTTGGCCTGAGTCATACCTTGGGCGTTGCGGGATTTCCCAACAACGAAGCCTTCAAAGGAGGCACCGAATTGCCTGGAATCACGCTCGCCCATTTGTTGGTGCAGCAGACCATCGGCCTGGGTGGCGGTACCGAGGAAATCCCTGACGGCCAGCTTCAACTGGCAAAAACCGTGGACACCCACCGACTGACCTTGGTGGCGGGGAAGATGAGCGCCAAGGACCTCTTTGATGCCAACACCTTCGCCAACGACGGGCGCACCCAGTTCATGAACTGGGCGCTGGTCTCGGCGGGGGCCTGGGACTTTCCCGCTGATTCCCTGGGCTACATGCCTGGGTTTACCGCCGATCTGCATTGGGACGACTGGTCCTGGCGCTATGGCTTCTTTCAAGTTCCCCGGGTGGCCAATGGCCTGGCCTCGGATCCCCATTTCCTTGAAGCCTGGGGCATGGTGACGGAAGTGGAGCGACGCTGGTCTTCCGGTGCGGTACGGCTGTTGTTCTATGCCAATCGCGCGAACATGCGGCGATTCGATGAAATAGCCGATCCGTCGGTTACCCGCGGCCCAAACGCACCGCCCGAATACCACATCAAACCGGGTGTCGGCCTCAACGTGGAGCAAAAGATCACGACCTACATCGGAGCGTTTTCGCGCGTCAGTTGGAACAACGGTGAAACCGAGTCGTGGGCCTACACTGATATCGATAAGTCCGCTACTCTTGGGGTGAGCATCAACGGAAAACTTTGGAACCGCGAGAACGACACCTTCGCTTTAGCCGGAGTGGTCGATGGAATTTCGGAAGGCCATCGCGGATACCTGGCGGCTGGAGGGATGGGAGTGACGGTAGGCGATGGTACTCTTCGGTATGGAACCGAGGCCATTCTGGAAACTTATTACGATGCCCATATCTGGAAGACGCTCCATCTGACCTTCGATTACTCCTTCATCCAGAACCCCGCCTACAACCAGGACCGAGGACCGGTCTCCGTGTTCGCCGGGCGGGTCCATTGGGAGTATTGAAGGGGCTGGGGTGCCCATGATTTGTCCGCAGATTTCACCGATTTTCGCAGATAGAAAAAAGGTTCTTGGGTGACATCTGAGGCGGTCCGAACCGCCGCGGCTCACCGGGAGGTTCGCCCTACCATGGTTGCATCAAATATCGATGCAACCCTTTGCTTTTCAATTACATTGGTAGGGCACGGCTCCTGCCGAGCCGCGGCGGTTCGAACAACCCCCGTCCGCAGCTGCGAAGCCAAAGCGGCAGGATGCCGCTTCCACTTTGGTGAAGCCCATGGGCCGTCCGCAGGACCGAGGCTATTGCGGATCGAACGGGTCGCGGGTCCAGACCACCGGTTCGCCCCGGATGAATGCGCCAAACCACGGCTCGGGCATGGACCCAAACTCCCGTTCCTCGTCCTTCCAGGGAAGCCAGAGGGTCCGGGCATGGAGGGCCTGACACGGGAGCAACAACTGCAATCGCTGTTCCGGGGTCAGTTGGCGACAGATAAACGCGAGGTAAAGCCCTTCGTCGACTCCATAGATTTTGTCACCCACCAGAGGGAATCCCGCATGTTGAAAGTGTATTCGAATCTGATGTTTGCGCCCAGTATCGAGCCGAACCCGGAGGACGGAGAATGGACCTTCCGGTCGGGTGAAGCGATGCATCAACCACCAGCGGGTCCGGGCACTCACACCACCCGGGACCACGGCGTCGCGGATGGCGACACGGCTGCCAACGGCGGGTCCCAATGGAGCGTCGATCAGTCCCTCCTCCCCGGGAATATGACCATGAACGATAGCCCAATATTCCTTGGATACCAGTCCTGTTTCCCAGGCCCGCCGAAGTTCGAGAGCGGCGGCATCGGTCTTTCCAAAGACCATCACCCCGCTGGTCTCGCGGTCCAGGCGATGAACCATTTGCGGCTCGGATGATTCGGCATTGGTGCCTGAATTCTGATTCAGGTGCAGGCGAACGCGACTGACCAGGCTGGAATAGACGTCCCCCTTGGTCGGATGACAGACCAATCCCGCCGGCTTGTGCAAAACCAGCAGTTCCGAATCTTCATAAACCACCGGGAACAATTCAGTCATGACGGGAATCCATCGATCCAAGGACACTAGACGTTGATTTTAGAGGAAGGAAAACCATTCCGGGCGGATACGCCCTTGACCAGTCGATTCGATTCGGCATGCTCCTCCTCGATTGGAAGGTTCGGAAATTGCGGGGAACCACGCGGGCAAACGATTTGTCCCGTCGTACTTCCTTAGTCATCTGAACGTTCGAGTCCGATTCGTCGTCCATTGCACGCTTGTCATGAACCGATTCCTTTCAACCTGTTCGAGGGCAACGAACTTTGCTCTACGCCTCGCCCTTAGCCTCGTCGTTTTGGGAACGACGGCTGCCTTGGCGAAGCTAGGTTCCGTCCCGGATTTTGCTCTACTCGACCTTCAAGGCCGGAATTATCAGTTGCATCGCACGGACGGCAAGGCGGTGGTTCTGTTCTTTACCGGCGTTGGCTGCCCCATCGCGCGGAAGAGCGCGGAAAAACTTCACGACATCGCCGACAAGTATGGTCCCAAGGGGGTTTCCGTTTGGACCATCAACTCCTTCGCCAACGATTCCATCAAGGCACAGTTCGACGAGGCGCGAGAATTGGGGATCATCCAATTTCCCTACCTGCGCGACACCCACCAGTTGGTGGCCATGGCCCTGCATATCGAGCGGACCGCTGAAGTCGTGGTGATTGGACTCAACGACCACCGGATTCTTTATCAAGGTGCGATTGACGATCAATTCACCGCCGGGGCGGAACGTCCTGAGCCCGGCGTTCGCTATCTTTCAGATGCACTCGAGGATTTCCTGGCGAATCGTCCGGTTCGCTTGGCCAAAACCGAAGCCCACGGATGCCGAATCGCTCTCACCTCTATCGCCGAGGCCACTGAGGTTCCCAGCTATACCAAAGATGTCGCCCCCATCCTGCGGGAAAACTGCGTGGAATGTCATCGAGCGGGTGCCATTGGCCCTTGGGCGATGGACGGCCACGCAAAAGTCGAAAACTATTCCCGAATGGTGGAAGAGGTGCTGCTGACCCGCCGCATGCCTCCCTTTGATCCCAATCCAGAGGTCGGGCACTTTTCAGACTTTCACCGTCTGAGTCGCGAGCAAACCCAAACCCTTCTTCGATGGATTGCAGCAGGCGCGCCGCGTGGAGATGGTCCGGACCCGTTGACCGAAACGCTCCCGGCGTTACCCGATTGGCCCATGGGCAAGCCGGACGTTGTTGTTCGTCTGCCCGAACCACAGAAGATTCCCGCCACCGGGGTGTTGGATTACCTGCACATTCCGGTCCCGACTCCCACCACCAATGAGTTCTGGATTTCCGGAGCGGATATTCACCCGGGAAACCGCCGTGTCCTGCACCATGCGATCCTCTACGCCACCTGGCCCGGATGCCCGGACAGCGGTACTGGAAATGGCGTCTTCGTCTACGGCTGGGCTCCTGGATCGAATCCGTCCAAATACCCGGCGGGTGTCGGCAAGCGGATAGGTGCGGGTGCCAAGTTCAATCTGGAACTCCACTACACCACAATTGGCTCGGCCCAGACCGACGACACCGAGATCGCCTTGTACCTGCATTCCGGTCCCCAGGCTCGTAATGCCGAAACCCGCGAGGCCGTCGAGTATTCGCTGGTGATCCCGCCGGGAAGCGCCGAGGCGCGACACGTCGCCACCTATGCCTTCAAGACCCCGGCGACGCTCTACGGTTTGTCCCCTCACATGCATTTCCGGGGAAAATGGATGAAGTACGAGCTATTGCTTCCAGATGGCAAACGTCAGGCTCTTTTGGATGTGCCTCGGTATGACTTTAAGTGGCAACTGTCTTACCGCCTCAAGGAACCGCTCAAGGTCCCGGCTGGGTCCTGGCTGATGGTAACAGGAGCATTTGACAACTCGGAGGGCAATCCGGCCAATCCCGACCCGAAAAAGAGTGTGACGTTTGGTCCGCAATCCTGGGATGAAATGTTCATCGGCTTCTTTGATGCTGCGGATGAACCGACCACTCAGGCGTCAGTGACTGTGCCTGGCGGTCCGGTGATTGGTGGGACTCCCTGAGGGGAGGGGAAAAGCGGCAGGATGCCGCTTCCACTTTGGGCATGCGCTCCGGTAGGGGTGCCTTCAACGTCCGCAAACCTACCTTCAACCGGGGACCGCTGGCAGATGGCAGCGGTCCGGGATTGGGCTGAGTATGACTAATGCTGAGTCGCGACGCGGGTGTGTTTCAGACCGTACCCGGCTGGAACGAGCCTTGCTACCGACGTGCCTTTAGAACGGGAGAGGTGATAATCCCCGCAATAATTTGGGACTTGCGTCCGGAGGGACGCGCTCCTGCAAGTCCCTATATCGATTGTAACCACCATCGCCCGGCTACCCAACTCCAACCATTCACCCAAAACCACGGGTCAGCGCCTAACAGTCGAGGGCTGAGGCTGGCGGCCGCCCCACAAAACACCGGTTGATATCCGAAATGCGCAAAACCGTCAGGGATGCCATCGACCGGGGTTCTTCCGAGCCATCGGATTTACCGACGGGTGATGGCAGACCTTCGGTAAAAACGGAGGAGCCCTACTCCGCCTTGGCCACTTGAACCAATTTCAGTGCTCCCACACCACCTGGATTCCAGTTGGTGAACAGGATGTAGACCTCCTGCTTCGAGCCCTTGCCGGTGACATACCAGGCAGCGTCGTGGATGTGCTGGGCCTCGCCGTAGCCGAGGTCGACCTTGGGGTTGATGGTGCTGACGATCTGCTGCTTCTTCAGATTGACGATATAAATGGGGCCCGGCGTGCCATTGGGACCGTCGAGGCAGGGTGCGAGGGCGTAGTCTCCCCAAACATCGGTATCACAAATGGTGCTTCCCGGAGGCAGCCCCCGGACATCCACGACATGGGTGGAGGAGCGGTCCCACCGCTTGATGAGCCCCTCTGGACGGGCGGAAACGAGCAGGTTTTTTGTCCGTGCATCAAACGTGATGCCGTGTGGCGTTCCGGAAAGTGACTTGCCTCCGTAATATTTACCGGTGAATTGGAAGGGGCTCCGTGTCGCCGAAAAGAAGAACGCCTTGCCGTAGCCGTCGGTCACCCAGATTTCATCCAAACCTGCAAAGGCCGCGTCGGTGGGAGCATATCCTTGCTTGTCCGCGTAGGGCGGCAGCGGCGGAAGGCGAAGCGTCTCGACATGTTGAAAACTGGTGTCGGTCAAATAGACCTCACCCTCGACATTATCGGCGGCAACCACCAAGGGAAGCTGACCGGGCCGGGGATAGATGTCGGCACCGTGAAGATTGCCTTTCGCAAATGCGGGGTCACCCTGAATAATCCAAGACTGGGACAAATGATTGCTGAAGCCGATCCAACCGACATTTTCGAGGCCCCAATAGGCCAGCTCGCGTTCCTTGTCGACGATGATGGTCCCGTGGGCTCCTTTCAGCCTGGGCATGGCCGCAGAGGGTACCGGGGTCAATTCAGGAGCGGAAACAAAGGTCCAAAAACCGTGACCGCTGGTCTTGGTCCCGGCTCCCAGGTGGCTGGGGGCAGGCGCATGGACCGGTCCGCGCGTCTCCAAGGCAAAGGGCAACGGAGTCGATGTGGTCAAATCGTCATGCGGAGCCCCGGTATCATGACCAAGGGCGGGAAGCGCCAGGCTGGCGGCCAGAATCCAAGGGGCAAGTCGGAAGGAACGGGAATGGAGAGACATATCTCAGGCGGTTTTCCCAAACGTTGGCGATTTGGCGTGCGATTGAAAAGCTCAAGTTCGAGCTTTTACTCGTGTCGCGTGACCGAAACAGCTTACCACTCGCGGAGCCGAAAATTCCCCGCGGCAGATTGCCGCTATTTCGGTAACACGACACTAACGGGTCAGTTGTCGGAGAAGCTGGGAAAGCCCTCCCTCGGAAGGACGAGCCAGAAGTCCAGCGACGCCGCGCACCATGAGCTCGACACCGACCGGCTGAAAATCGGCGACCGAATTCAAATTAGTGTAAACTCGGTTGGTGAGCCCGAAGCGGATTTCCTGAGACGCTGCCGCGTTTCGTAGATCGATAAATTCCAACTGACCCACACTCAAGACCAAGCGATCCAGCCCCCCAAATTTGAGGGCCGATTCCCAATTCGTCATGGAAGAAGTATCCACGGAGGAATTCCGGGTCCGTTTTCCCAGTTCGAGGACATTGGTTTGGCCCTTCTGATTAACGACCAGGGCCAGTTCAGAAAGGTTCAGCCGGACCTCCCGCCAATGAACCGCCCCATTGGACGCTGCAGCGGTCGATGAGGCTGCCAAATACAGCTCTGGTATCTGGAGCCACGGCTGGTCACGAAAACCGGGCGGATCATACAGCTTCAGGTCCCGCACCTCGACCGCGTTTTCGCTGAGGCGAAGGTGAAATGCCCCCATTTCCACGGGAGCACCCAGTTCCTTCTCCAGAGCCACCACGAGCAATTTGCCGACAAAAAAGTCGAACTTCCAAACCAACACCACGATCGCGATCAGTAGAAGCGCCAGCCCGGTGGCGAGAACCACGATCAGACGTCGAAGCCATGGTTTCACAGGGGAATATCCTCCGGGCGCACCTCCAGGCATTCATCCTGGTCCTCCCAAACCACGGCGGGGAACAATTCGAGGAGGTGAGGAACAATTTCGTGCGCCATATCCGACAAGAGGCGCTCGGCTCGCTGGGCGGACTCTTCGAAGGCCTGCTCGTAGTCCGGAACCTGGCTTTGCTTGAGTTCATCCCAATGCGCCACCGCATGGATGTTCCGATAATCCGTAGCCCAGGGATCAATCAGATTCCGCAAGGGTTCGGGGAGTTCGGCAAAGGGTCCGCAAGTCTCACCACAGTGCTGGCAAATCAGTCCGGTATCCGCAATGTCGCGGGTAAAGAGGGGTAGGAGCGGCGCACGACAACAGGGAGCGGCCGTATATCCGACCGGCATGTTGACCAGACGTTGGAGCCAGATTTGGCGTTCGTGTGCCAATTGGGCTCCCAGCCGGTAGGCACCCACCAACGGGTGGGACATGCGCCACGCTTGACCATGCAGTTGGCCGAGCGTTTGTGCCAGCCAACGGGCCAGACTCAAATCGTCGAATGCACGGAACGTCCGACCATATTCACGCCACAATCGATCCAGTGGCGACTCTTCCTTCGTTTCTGACACACAAAAATCATAGCCGGTATCCATCTCGATTCCAAATCCCGCATTGCCGCATTTACACTCAGAAGGCAGGGTTTCCACTCATGAATCCAACGGATGTCGCGGTGGACCCGGGCCGGGGATGGTGGCGACTGCTGTCGCGTTACCAATGGTTTGTGCTGGTGGTCGCCGCGCTGGGATGGCTGCTCGATTGCCTGGACCAACAATTGTTCCTCCTGGCCCGCGTTCCCGCCATGAAGGAATTACTCCACGCCCCGGGCGGAGGTCCGCCGCTGCGTGAACAGATTTCCGAATTCGGTGCCTACTCCACTTCCATTTTTCTGTTGGGCTGGGCCGCTGGTGGGTTGGTCTTCGGAGTGGTGGGCGACCGCTGGGGACGGGCTCGAACCATGATGCTGACCATCCTCCTTTACTCCGGGTTCACCGGCTTGAGCGCGCTTTCCACCCAGTTTTGGGACTTTGCACTCTATCGATTTCTCACCGGACTGGGAGTAGGCGGTGAATTTGCCGTCGGGGTCACCCTGGTCGCCGAAGTGATGCCCGATGCCGCTCGTCCCTATGCCCTCAGCCTTCTCCAGGCGCTTTCGACAGTCGGGAACATCGGTGCGGCGCTGATCAGCATGGGGTTCGGTTCTCTGGAACGTTCCGGCATCGTAGGTGGTGCCGCCGGCTGGTCGGCCTGGCGCTGGATGTTTGTTATCGGTGCCCTGCCGGCTTTGCTTCTGGTCGTCGTCCGGCGTCGATTGAAGGAACCCGAACGCTGGCTGGCGACTCGACGGACCGCGAAGACTCCGGGTCAATTGGGAGACTACGGTGCCCTTTTTGGAAATCCCCGGTGGAAAACATCCGCCACGGTCGCCGGGGTTCTTCTGGTCACCGGCATTCTCATCGGTTTTCTAGGACCATCCGACTGGCCCAAACGAAGTATTGTCACCTACTTCGCCTCGGCGGCTTTGGCTGCCGGAATCGTGACCATTTATGGGGGCGGCGGGGACACCCGGTATCGGCGGCGGGCCGTGGTCGGCGTCCTCCTGGCGATGAGCGGCGTGATCGGACTCTGGGGTATTGGCTTTTTCAGCTTCGACCTCGTTCGGTCCGTCCTCGAGGCCAAATTCCGCGCGGAAGGCATGGATGCGAAGGAAATCGCACCCACGGTCACCCAATGGGTGGGCATCA
>CAITXU010000153.1 GCA_903896505.1 uncultured Verrucomicrobiota bacterium
CACTCCCCTGTTCTCAATCCCGGAAATCCTCGAACAGGTCAAAGCGGTGGGCAAGCAAGGCATCAATGTCACCCGTTTCAAAGGACTCGGCGAGATGGACGCTAAGGAACTTTTCGAGACGACGATGAACCCTGTTCGGAGAAAGCTCCTGCAAGTGGACCTCACCGATGCGGTGGAAGCGGAAGCCATGTTCACCCGCCTGATGGGTGACGAGGTGGAACCCCGCCGACGTTTCATTGAGGATAACGCCCTGAACGTTCGCAACCTGGACGTTTGAAGTTTTTGCAACATGTCTGACGAACTCCCTCTGAACGAACCCCGAGCCTCGGGCGGGGCCTATTCTGCCAACGAAAAGATCGCCAAAATCAATGTCGCGGACGAGATCAAGGATTCGTTCCTGGCCTATTCGATGTCGGTGATCATTTCCCGGGCGTTACCGGACGTCCGCGATGGCCTGAAGCCCTCCCAACGGCGCATTCTCTACGCCATGGGAGAGTTATCCCTGTATCCCGGGCGCAAGACCCTCAAATGCGCCAAGATCGTCGGAGAAACGATGGGTAATTACCATCCTCACGGCGACCAGGCGATCTATCCGACTTTGGTGCATATGGCGCAGCCATGGGCGATGCGTGAGCGCCTGGTGGAAGGCAAGGGAAACTTCGGTTCCGTTGAAAATGACCCTCCGGCGTCGATGCGGTATACCGAGGCACGGCTCACCCATTTGGGCGCTGCGCTGATGGCCGACATGGACCGGGATACGGTCGACTTCGTCCCCAACTATGACGAAACCCGGACTGAGCCAACGGTCTTCCCCGCGGCCTTCCCGAATTTCCTGGTCAACGGGGGCACAGGCATCGCCGTGGGTATGGCGACCAATATTCCCCCGCACAATTTGGGTGAGGTGATCGATGGTATCTGTGCTCAAATCGATAATCCCCAGATCACCATTCCTCAATTGATGAAGTGGGTGAAGGGACCTGACTTCCCCACCGGCGGGACCATCTGCGGACTGGAAGGCATCAAAAACTATCTCGAAACGGGTCGGGGAAGCGTCAAACTGCGTGGAACCATCGGTATCGAGCAATTGAAGGGTGGTCGGGAGCAGTTGGTCGTCACCGAGATTCCGTTCAACGTCAACCGGGCTGCGTTGGAGGAACAAATCGCCAGTTTGGTGAATGAAAAGATCATCACCGACATCTCGGCGATGCGGAATGAGTCCGACGAGAACTGCCGCCTGGTCATTGAACTCAAGCGCGATGCCATCCCGCGGGTGGTCATCAACAATCTCTTCAAGCACACCCAGTTGGAGGGTTCCTTCAGCGTCAATTGCCTGGCGATTGACCATGGACGTCCCAAGACGCTGAACCTCAAGGAGGTCATCCAATGCTATATCGAGCATCGGCGGGAAGTCATTCTTCGCCGGACCCGCCACGATCTACGAAAAGCAGAGGAGCGGGCGGAATTGCTCGAGGGCTATGTCTGCGCCTTGAGCAATCTGGATGAATTCATCCGCATTATTCGGGGCTCCAAAACCCGCGATGAAGCCAAGGTCAAGCTACTGGCCTTCGCCTGGACCAGGAGCCAGGTTGAACAATGGGGAATCATCCTTCGGGGGGTCCGAGCCAATGACAACCGCTATGCGCTGAGCACCCGGCAGGTGGACGCGATCTTGGAACTGCGCCTCTACCAGCTCACTGGTCTTGAAATCGACAAAGTTCAGAATGAGTACCGGGAGTTGATGGAGCGCATCCAGGACCTGATGGACATCCTGGCCAAGGAGGCTCGGGTTCTGGCGATCATCAAGAAGGAGCTCCGCGAGATTCGCGAAAAATATGCGACGCCCCGACTCAGTCAGATCGTCCCCGACCAGGGCGAGATTGCCATCGAGGACCTCATCGCCAACGAAGGGGTGATTGTCACTTTGACCCACAACGGGCTGATCAAGCGCACCAATGTCTCCAGCTATCGCTCCCAAAAGCGCGGTGGCAAAGGGGTCATAGGGATGTCAACTCGTGAAGCTGAGAAGCCGGAGGATTCAGATTTCATCGAACATCTGTTCACCGCCAGCACGCATGATTATCTCATGTTCTTCACCAATCTGGGCCGGGTGTATGTTGAGCGGGTGCACGAAATCCCTGACTTGGGTCGCGCTTCCAAAGGCCGATCCATTGCGAATCTCCTGGAAATGCGCGCAGGGGAAACCATTCAAGCGTTGGTCCGTGTCGAGGCCCGATATGGGGCCAACAAGGAAGAACAAACCTGGCAGCAGGCGCACTTCCTCTTTTTCTGCACCAAAAAGGGAACGGTCAAGCGGACCAGTTTGGGGGATTTTGGCAACGTCCGAAAGGGCGGCATCATCGCCATTGGCATTGATCCCGAGGACGGCCTCGTGGACGTCAAGCTGACCAATGGTTCTCAAGGGGTGGTGCTCATCACCCGCTCCGGCATGAGCATCCGGTTTGACGAAAATGACGTTCGAGTCATGGGACGTCCGGCGACGGGTGTTCGAGGAATTGACCTGGAAGCTTCGGATGCCGTCGTGGCACTGGCCGTGGTTGATCCGTCAGCCACCCTCCTGGTGGCGGGTTCCAACGGGATCGGAAAGCGAACTGGTTTCGATGAATACCGAGAGCAATCTCGAGGTGGAAAAGGGATCATCACCATGAAGACCACCGAAAAGACTGGTGGCGTGGTGGGAGCCCTGACCGTGCGGGACGACGACGAGATCATGCTCATCACCGTAGCAGGTCAAATGGTGAGAACGGGCGTGAAAGCCATCCGCGAGGCAAGCCGCAACACGATGGGAGTCAAGCTGATCGATCTCGATGGCAAGGACTCGCTCCAGGGAATCGCACCCGTCATTTCCGAAAAGGAAGATGAGGCGCCCGGATTACTCCCCCTCACCCCACCGGCAGCTGAATGAGGCCTGAAGGGCTGGAGTTCATACTCCGAATCATCCCCGTTGCCGTTCAAGAACCCACTGGCTTTGGTTTGTGAAACGACTTCAATCGTGGTTCCCCACACAGATTTATTGTGCCCCCCTCGTTTCAGAGCGGGGCACCCAGCTCAATCGCGAGCTGTTGACGGAATGTCACCAGGTTCGCGAATTTGACGAGGCAGGCAGGCGGTGGTCAGCCAAAAATTATCCGGGAGGCTACACC
>CAITXU010000154.1 GCA_903896505.1 uncultured Verrucomicrobiota bacterium
CCTCCGCACCCAGCATGTGGAGGCCAATTTCCGAATTCGGTCGCAAATTCGCAATCTGACCGATGAAATCCCCCGACTCGAACGGCGGCTCGAAGCCCTCCGGGAGGATTGCGCACGCCGAGTGGACACACGGGGCGACTGGTTTGTCATCCAACTCGGGTCCGAGTCCATCACCGACCGGGGAATCGCAGGGGAGATGCTCATCCGTTTGGCTGACCGAACCAAGTCGCTGTCGGACGACCGTGTCGTGGGTCGATTCGCCGGATTTGAACTATCGGCGGCACCCATGGGCAATGGGAAAGCCCAGCTCTACTTGAAGGGTTCCGTGCGACATTCAGTCAACATCCAATCCACTGCCCACGGGACAACCCGATCCCTCGAACATTTGGTTCAAAATCTTGAAGAGACTGCCATCCAAGGCCATGACCACTTGGTTCAGTCCCGCAAGCGCTTGGTTGATTTGAAAGAGCAGGTAGACCAACCCTTCGAGTACGCAGCGCGGTTGGCGGAATTTGCGGTGAAGCAGCAGGAATTGATCGAAATGCTCGATTTGAATCGGAATGCAGCGCCCACAACCGAAGGGACCGTAGAAATCAGGTCAGCCTCAGAATCAAGCTCTTGAGTTGAGTGAAGTTAATAACAATTACCACCCTTCAAAAGGATTTCCTCGATGAGAAGCGATCATTATACTGCCTAAATCTCATGATTTATCCCAGTCGCATTTATCTCCCTGACCGATATCGTCCCTAAGAGACCGCCGACAGTCGCGAAGGTCACCACCGCCAAAGACACTGCGGCAATCCAGGAGCAAAGTCGTCCAAGCTACTAGTAGTCAAACATTTGGAAGTATCCAGATTTACCCCCCGGAAACAATTGCTTGGGGTCAAAGGATATGTCCCATTTTCCCATTTCAATCTCATTCACATGTCCAGTAAACTTGCCCTCTGGGTAGCCCAGTATGGTTCCGGTACTTAGTATTTCTATGTAGTATTGCGATCTGGCAATATTTGTTGATACATCAGAATAGTGCACCACGGTGTAGTTGAATGGCAGCAGCCATCCTGAAAGTTGAATTCGCCCGTCAGGCAACGACTTGACATCGATAGAAGGTGGGGTCGGCGTAAACCCAATCACGCGGTATTGAAATCGCTGAAACGTGCCGTCTATTAGCAATGGTCCAATATTGATGTTTATTGAAGCCTCGCCTGACGGATAATCAATTATTGGTCTGAAAGCGATATAGCCGTCGGTCGGAGACGGCTTGAATCTTAATTGAACCGGAACTCTTGACCCTTGCACCGTAACAGTGACGTTTGCTCGACTGAAATCAGCACCGGGGTAGGAGAATGAGTAGTTTTCTATTCTTCGCAAAAAATAGTGTGGCCAGTACGCCCCCCGGACAAGCCCGTCCGATGGTATCAGGTGTCGAGATGGTGGGACTATCAGGCCCAGCAACTTGCACGACCGAACAAGAAGGCGATGACGTACGGTAAGGATTATTAGTCGTCGTGTCAATTGAACCGATACCTACCAAGGTCAGACTTGGACGGAGAAGAGCCATCCTATGCCCCAGCACTGAATTATTATCTCCTGGATCGACAATCAGTTCGAATATTGAGTACGGTCCGATCGTTACACTCTCCCCTAATGACGAATACGCAATTAGTGAATTAGGGCCTGTCTCACCCGCTTTCAGTGTGTAGCAATGACTCAATACAGGATCAGGGCTATGAAGGTTACGGAGTCCGTTTGTAGAAGTGACAAGCACTGTGGCTAATTGCATGCAGCCATCGGAATAGGAGGAGTCAAGAGCAAGCTCGTTAGTCAACCCGGCCAACCCTCTGAAATATTCTATGGTGCGCAACATAGCATTCTGAGCATAAAGAGGAAATGCAGGTGGCTCACAGTTGCTTGAAATTGTAGCCAATGTAGAACGGGGAGGACGCACCATGAATGACGGAACAAGCAAGGTGTTATAAAGCCGCTGTGATTCTTCCCTTGACACCAAAAAGACATTGGTATTTAAGGATTGCGCTTGGACTAAGACTGGGGCTATGAATACCAAGATGAACAAAATAGAATAACAGGTTGATGACTGACATGCCTTGCTCAGGACATTTCCCACTCTAGTTGGAGTCGCGAGAAATGGCATCCCGAATCGAGTGAATAGTGATAGCCTCAGCAATATCAGCACCAATGTACGAAGGGTTGATTTGGTTGGAGAGCCGAAGAAAATGGGATGAGTCAGAGTCGTAGTTTTCATAAGACCGAAAAATAGTATATGAATAGGAATTTTACAGAGGATTGATCCATTTCCAGTCGTCGTTTGACCATCAGTTTGATCGTTCGCCAGAATTGGCACAATGCTGACTACACGTTCGATATGGAATGCTAGTACCGACGACAGGCCTTTCCCATCGTGAGGGACAATACGGGAGCACCGTCGTGCAATTCGTGAGGCATCGCGTTTTTGCTCGCCGCAGTCTAATCAAAGAACCAATCATCATCGCGATCCGCTAAGTGTCGTATTTTTGCATTAGCCAGAATGCTTCAGTAGTTTGCACGGCTTTTGGGATTCCGTGCGGACTTTCGATTCATGGTTGAGCCCCAGGGTGAGTGTGTTGCCGCGATTGCCGGAGCTTCAGAATGGTCCGTTTTTCGAATGTGGCTCCGAAGAAATTGCGCAATTGGTGTGTGGAGACTTTAGCAGCATCCTGTTCGAGGTCCTCCGTTTCGATGATTTTGTTGACCTCGGCAGCGGTCAATCGGGGGGACCCCTTGCGATGGGGAATTAATGGGAACTGCAACCGGGAACGTTCAGGCTTAGCCTGGGTGAGAACGAGGCGTAAACCATCGGCCACCAGGTCTTTGAGTTTGGTTCCATTGCGTGCCGCCGTGGCCTTGGCCTCGCGGAATAGCCCGTCTGGAATCTCCACCGACGATTTCATCTGGTGAGGATTTCATGTAGCTACATCTACGGCAAGGTGGATTTTCAAACGCCGAGAGCAGTCTGCGAGCCGATTCACCTGAGGCGAGATCGTCCGTGCGTTGTCAATCGGGCGATTCCGAATATCGGCCCAAACTTGGCAGATCGCATTCCAAAGTCTTAAAGCCGCCGAACTGTTCCTTGTGGAGGTATTCGGATGCAGCACCGTTTTGTGATCGATGGAAAAGATTACCGACGGAGCGCGGCAGGCAAACACCGCCTCCACTGATCCTCGAATTCTCCGAGGCCAACACGGTCGTGGGTGGAGGGCATTCGAAAGGTCTCTTTTTCGACGGCGGCACAGAGTTTGGCTTCCGATTCCATCAGCAAGGCGAGGGCGGCACGCATCAGGACGCCCAACGGAACCTTGGTCCGAGCAGCCCGTTGGAGTCGGAGCAGGAATGCCTCGACGTCGGCGTCCTCGCTTCGGGTCAGGACAAAGCGCTTGGTGATGGTTGGTTCCGGCTCGGTTTGGGTCGCGATGGGCGGAGGTCTGGGGCTTACCAACGCAATCGATGGCCCGGACCTCGGTTGGTTGGTGTGGACGGCTGTCGCTTCGCGCACAAGGTCAGCTGAGATCGGATCGTAGGGGCGTTCATCGAACTTCTTTTTAGGCATGAACGACCTCCTCTACTTTTGGCGCTACCGCTTGTTCTTGGCGAAATCGTTGCAGACGGTCCTCGAATTCCTTCGCAAGGGTTC
>CAITXU010000155.1 GCA_903896505.1 uncultured Verrucomicrobiota bacterium
GCGTCCCTCCGTTGGATGTCCCTCCTTCGGAGGGACTTGCGTCCGGACGCGCTCTCGCGGACCGCCATCTGGCTTATTCCGCGCGGAATAGCCCGCCGAAGTGGAAGCGGCATCCAGCCGCTTTGGCCCCGCGTCCGCAGATTGGGTGTGGTCCGAACCGCCGCAGCTCGGCCGGAGACTGGAGTCCGCCCGACGTAGCGCAGGTTTCCAAACCTGCGCTACGTCGGCAAGTACCGCAGCTTTGGCAACAGGGATGAGTCGGGCAAACTAGGAGATCGGCGGAACCGTAGCCTCCCACCGGTAGCGTTCGAGGTCAGACCAGATACAACTTACGGAGCGGGCGTGGTTCGGTCGGCCGAGGCACGGCAAGAGCCCCGGTCCTGCGGACGGCGAAATAGCTTCGCTTCTGCGGAATTGGCGTGGCTTGGACCGCCGCGGCTCGGCAGGAGCCTCGCCCTACCAATGTTATTCTGAATCAATAGGTTGCATCCGACGCGTCAAGATGGGAAGAAAGGATGTTGTGTGTCCGCGTGGTGAATTCCAATCAATCCGTTATTAATTCCTTCCATATCATCTTTGCTTTGAATCGCCATCCGGAAACGGTTGACCGGCTGAACCGATTTGTCGGGGACCATGGGCCTGTTCATTGGCGCAATGCGGAAAAATGCCAGGAATGCCAAGACGTCCGTTCGGTTTTCAGTAATGGCCATGAATGGCCATATTATCGGGGGCTTTGGTACCTTTTCCGGGAAAGGAATGGACTGCCTCGAATCACTGAGCATGATCCGTTTTATGGTCATCCCATCGAAGAAGCCATGGAGATGTTTCGGGAAATGTCAAAAGGTCATTCCTGGACGATTTGTCCCTGGGGACGAGAGCAGTCAATGGAAATGATTGCATTTGTGACGGACGATGAACGCTGTTGCGACGAGTTAATTTCCTGCCTTGGAGGCTCTTTTTCCCGGATGTCGGAATCGGGATTGTTTCTCGACGAAATTGGGGGGAGTTCTGTCCCCGTGCTCTTGGCCGCCTATAAAAATGTAGAGTCACTGAATAGGGAGGTTCATGGGATATTATTTAACGATTCGGCAACTTCTGAGAGGATTTGGGCAATGGCTGATTGTGAAGAATCTCAACCTTACTTGCTTCATTTTCGACAAATCGGACCGAATGCAGATCCGCGGAGCGTGCCATCAGGCAATTTCGAGACTGTTGAAACATATTCCGATGAAGGGGATATTGTCCGAGTCTTGTTGCGTATTCACGACCATGGAACGTTAGCCGCCTTCCTTGGCAATTGGGGAACCGCGATTATCTTAGCGGGTAACGCTAATTTGCAGAGCCTGCGGACCGTGTTTCAGTCTCCGGAGTTCCAGATTCACACTGCATCGTACTTCTTAACCAAAATGATTTCAGAAGCGAGGTGGATATATTTACCGGAACAGGGGAATTCTACCACTGAACTATATAAAACATTTTCTAGCAGTGATCCGAAAATGGTAACGTCGTTCTTGAACGCAAAATGCAACGATACCATCAGGGTATTCTCCTTCTTCTGAGGCGCGTAAATGGTGAAAGGGCTGTGAACGGATGACTGTAATCCTTCCTGAGTTCCAAAACGTGGAGGGGATATCCACTGAGGCATCCTCCTCTGCGGGACCCGCTTGCTTCCCAGACCTCCAGCTCGTCCGGTACAGGTCGGAGAGAAACCGCTTGATTTCTGACTCGTTGCGTTACGAAATTCCCCGGGAACCAAGAATGATGAGGGTTATCTATGTCTACAGATGTTTTAGGTCTGATTGGTCACAAAATGAAATTCCCACCGGATATGGACCTGCCGGAGCGATTGATGAAGGGGGTCAAACGGGTGAATGGCTTTACTGGTCAATCCTGGGCCTGGAAAGCGGAGTACATGGATGAGACAAGCTTTCGAGGAATCAAGAACGGTCAATATGGATGCAGTCTGTGGATCGGAATTCACTCGATCGTCATCAGCTTTGGTCATAGTTGGTATTTGGCGACAACAGATTCTGAAATAGGTGACGGAATAGATCTGGCTTCAGAGTCGATTGCTCGCTTTTTCGGTGCCCGTCAAATCATGTTCTTACCGGATGATTTAAATCCTTGGTTCGAGCTTCGAGATGATGCGATTGATAGTGGAGCGACATTTGATTCCATATTGAGTCAACTGCGACAGTTTCAAGAGCCGTCGGTGGATAGACTCAGTGCAATAGATAGCGATTTTCGGATCATCGGATATACTGTTCGTGACATACCTGAATCGGAAGGCGAACAGTCTTAAAATCTCAGTGAGCATTGGGGCTCCAGAGTGTTCAACTTTATCTGTGGCCATCTGCGTCATCTGCGGACAATTTCCCTCCTGCGTGGGCCACCCGGAAAGGATTGTCCGCAGATGACGCAGATGAGCGCAGATGATTGAGAGCGGAAGATGTTTTCCCCAAGTGTCGGAGCCGTGGCTGGGGTGTTCCAAGCCCTTGCTTTTCGACTGGCCGTGTCCTTGGTCGCGTGCAACACCGTTCGGTGATTCAGCGATGAACCAGCTTGTTGTCGGCGCGGAAATACGGTAGGCCCAAGGAATGGAATTGGTTGGTTGTAAATTCTGGCATCGAATCACCTTGGCGTTGGTGTCCTTGACTCTCGGGGGCTGGGGAGTGCACGCCGAAGAGAAGCCCGATACCTCGGCGGCGAAAGATGACCCGAAAGTTGAAGAGGAACCGGCTCCAGTCGTGACCGCCCACACGGTGACGCTTCATGGTCAGACGCTCAAATACCATGCCACCGCCGGATATTTGCTGCTGAAGGAGGAGGAGGGAAAGCCATTGCCGGGTGCCACCGGTGGTGCTGCGGACAAGGAGGCCCGCCGGACCAAGGACGGCCTCAAGCCGAAGGCGCGGGTGTTTTTCGTCGCCTACACGCTGGACGACGTCACGAACCTGGCCTCCCGTCCGGTGTCCTTTGTCTTTAACGGTGGGCCGGGTTCATCGTCCGTTTGGCTGCACCTTGGGGGCCTGGCGCCACGCCGTGCCGAATTGTCCGACGAAGGGGAATCCTTGCCGCCTCCGTATCGCCTGGTAGACAACGAATCCACCTGGCTCGATCAGTCGGACTTGGTCTTTATCGATCCGGTCTCCACCGGGTTCAGTCGTCCGACCACCAAGGAGGAGGCGGGACAGTTTCACGGACTCAAGGAGGATATTGCCAGTGTCGGAGAGTTCATCCGACTCTACACCACCCGGCAGGGGCGCTGGTTGTCACCGAAGCTTTTGGTGGGTGAAAGTTACGGAACCACCCGGGCGGCGGGTTTATCCGAATACCTTCAAACGCGGTACGGCCTCTATCTGAACGGCATCGTTTTGGTCTCGTCGGTCTTGAATTTTGGGTCGCTGTCTTTTGCTCCTCAAAATGACCTGCCCTATGTCGGCTTTCTTCCCGGCTATGCCGTGAGCGCCTGGTATCACAAGAAACTGTCCCCGGACCTTCAATCCAAGACGGTGCATCAGGTGGCGGCCGAGGCCCGGGCGTTTGCAGGGAACGAATACTCGCTGGCCTTGCGGCATGGCGATGGCTTGTCGATCGAGGAACAGACGCGTATCGCGGAGGGGCTGAGCCGGTTGACGAGTCTGCCGACCGCCTACTGGCTGCAGCATCACCTCAAAGTGAGCGACAGTTTGTTTTTCGGTCAACTGCTCAAGGACGACGGACGAATGCTGGGGCGCCTCGATTCTCGATTCAGCGGGTTTCGGTACGAGCCCGGTTCCGACGCCGCCGAAGAGTACGACCCGAGCGACGAGGCCGTGGCGGGTCCTTTTACCGCGGCGTTCAATGACTACGTCCGAAAAGACCTGAATTTCTCAAGTGACCTCCCGTATGAAACGCTGGCCAACGTCCAGCCCTGGCATTTCGGCGAGGGTGGCGGTGGCTATCCAGACACCGGGGAGGATTTGCGGAAAGCCATGACCCGTAATCCGTACCTCAAGGTGTGGGTGACGTGCAGTTACTACGACCTGGCCACCCCATTCTACGCAGCGGAACTGGTCGTGGCCGGGATGAACCTCAACCCGGTCATACGGGCCAATCTACGGATCACGGACTACGAGGCCGGGCACATGCTCTACATCCACAAACCGTCGCGCGAGAAATTCAAGGCCGACTTCGCCTCTTTCCTGAATGATGCGGTGAATCAAAAGCCGGTCCGGTCTGCTGCCCGGGAATGATCCATCAGTCTTCGTCGTCCGGTTCCAGGGGCGGGCGAAGGCCGTATTTCTTCTTGAGCGCTTCGATGGTGGTGAGCGGCTTCATGCCGCCGGTGCATGTCGGATCGCTCAGAGAAGCTCCTGCGGCGAGGCACCCGGTGAGAAGGCATCGTTCGAGTTCCCAACCTTCGTGGAGGCCCAAGAGGACCCCGGCGGCAAAGGCATCCCCGGCTCCGGCGGTTCCCGCAATGGCCTTGTCGGGTATCTTCAGCGAGGATTGCCAATGGTCTTTGCCGTCCCGGGTACGGGCGAAGCAACCTTCGGGGAAATGGATCACCACCAGTTCCTTGACTCCAAACTGGAGGATGGCACCGGCTGCATGGCGGAGTGACACGGTATCGAGACCGGTCTCCTTGCGGATCTTGAAACCAGTGACCTGACCGGCCTCGTACTCATTGATGATGGCGTAATCGCAATGCTTGAGGGCGGGAATCACCACGGCTTTGAAGCGGTCACTGAACTCACTGACCACGTCAATTGAGGTCTTGATTCCCGCAGCCTGGGCAGCAGCCAGCAGCTTTGCGGCCCCGGTGATGCCTTCCTTGTTGGGGACATCGAGCTTGTCGAGGAGCAGCAGGTAGCCGAGGTGGAAGATTCGGGCCTTGGATTTGGCAAAATCCAGCTCCTTGCCGTCCCAGAGGGCGTTGGCCCCGCGATGATGGAAAAAGGTGCGCTTCCCGGTTCCCTGAACCGTGAAAACGTCGGTGTAACTGGTGGGGGCTTCGGACGTCGTCTTGAGGTGGCGGGTCTCAATGTTCAACGCCTCGCAGTCCGAGATGATTTTTTCCCCAAGGGCATCCTTCCCAACGAGGCCTGCACCAGACAGCGGGAAATCCACTCCGAGCTTTGCCAGGTCTACCAGGATGTTATACGGCGACCCTCCTGTCCCCTGGTGCTGGGATTTGATGTTGGCCAGGGTTTCCTGGGCGGGGTAGGTGTCGACAATCTTGACCTGATCGATGATCCAGTTGCCGCCGGCGAGGATGCCGGAACGTTTGGACGCTGCACTTGCTTTCATGTGTGGTGGAGACGAGGCCGACTCCCAAAGAGTCGCCAAAAAACTGCTGGAAACAGAGTTATTATCACGAAGTGGCCGTGTTTGTCTCTAATGAAATGAGCGTTCCTACTGACACGGCGCAAAGCCGGTCCGCAGGGAGGCCCAGGGTTCCTGGGAGGAAACATCGACAATGCCCGGTTCGGGGGCCTGTGAGGGTGAAAGAATGGCCAGGAAGACGAGTCGCTCGCGGAAGGGATTGTAGGTTCCGTGCACTTCTCCCTGGGGAATCAGGACCATTTCTCCGGGGCCCAGGATGCGATGTTCGTGTCCACACCACTGTTCGGCACGTCCCGAGAGGATGTAGATGATCTCCTCGCGGGTCGGATGGGTGTGAAAGGGGTGGCAGCGCCCCGGTTCCATGTTGGCCCGAACCAGCAGGAGTTGCTGATTGGGAATGATGTCGGACCGACTCAGCCACTCCTCAATGGTCCAAGGAGACTGGATGTCGATCTTTTCAGCTGCGGTCACAAATCGCCGCAGTGCCAGAGGAATTTCGGAAGCGCTCATGGTAGGGCGGCAGTAAACCGCATCTTTGCCCTCTATTGGCCGGACGAAGGAGTATCGCGCAGGAATTCCGCTGCTGCCGGGGTGGGAATCCCTTTAAATTGGCGGGTGATATCCACGAGGGATTGTTCGACGCCCATCCGTTCGAGGCTGGACGCTCCGACAAAGCCCACACAGCCGGTGTTGAGGTTCACGTGGGCGGCATCTTGAGGTGCTCCGATGGGGCCGCCGTGGCTAAGGTAGAAAATCCCCTTTCGAACTTCGTTCGCGGCGCGAATGATGGCGCGGGTGCGTTCAATCGCCAGGTCCATGCTGACCACAGCGCTGGTGACCCCGATGCTGCCGCCGACCGTGGTCCCAACGTGGGCAATAATCGCGTCCGCCCCGGCCTCGGCCATGGCCTTGGCTTCGTCGGGACTTGAGACGTAGACGATGCTGAACAGGTCCATCTTGTGGGCCAGCGCCACCATTTCGAACTCCTTCTTGACGCTCATGCCGGTCTCTTCGAGCACCTGCCGGAAGTGACCATCCACGATGCAATGGGTGGGGAAGTTGTTGACGCCGCTGAATCCCATCGCCTTGACCTGACCGAGCCAGTGCCACATCCGTCGCCGGGGATCGGTGGCATGAACTCCACAGATGACCGGGATTTCCTCGACCACCGGCAGGACCTCATATTCGCCAATCTCCATGGCAACAGCGTTGGCGTCTCCGTACGCCATCAGCCCGCAGGTCGATCCGTGCCCGCTCATCCGGAATCGTCCGGAATTGTAAATGATGATCAGGTCGGCACCGCCTTTTTCAATGAACTTGGCACTAATGCCGGTGCCCGCTCCGGCGGCGATGATGGGTTCGCCGCGGCGCAGGGTCTCATGAAGCCGTTCCACGACTTCTTTGCGGGTGTACGGGTTTCCTTTTCCGGTCCAAGGATTGGGCATAGGTCAGTTTTCGAATCGTTACTCCATCGGATGATAATGGAGCGCGGATTCCAGGGGGAGTGCAAACTATCACCCGTCGGTCCAAATCTGTCCTTCTGTCCTGTGGACGTCCTATTGGCTTCGCCCATGCGAAAGGGGGCTCGTTTCGAACTACCGTGGCTCAGCTGGAGACCTACCGATATGGCTAATATTCAATGAGTTGTATCGAAACGTCACACAACCATGGTAGGGCGAACCTCCCGGAGAGCCGCGGCGGTTCGGATCTCTTTGAACCGTGCCCACAGCCCGTTGCCTTCCAACCATCGTGTTGTACTTCACCCGTGGATGGTTCATGGAGAGCGATCAGAATCACTGTGGTTTCGCGCTGACCCCGGGAGCTCTGTTGAATTGGGAAAGCTGGGGAACCGGCCATTGTGGTGAAAATCGATTTGGGGACTTACAGGAGCACGCCCCTCGCTCGCGATTAAAAAACTTTGGAACCAGAGGCTATACCGCCCGGGAGAGGACTCAGCGTGTCGCCGATCCCTGATACAATTTCTCGCTCAAAATGGCCGCCGCCACGGCCTCAGGGACCATTTGGTTCAGCGATTGGCCCAGGGCTGCCCTTTCGCGAATCAGGGAGGAAGACACCCCCAGTGGCCAGCCATGGAGCCAGTGGAATCGAAAGCCATTGGGAGGTTCCACCTTGTCAAAGCCCGGACGAGGGATGACGACAAATTCCACCAGCGCGGCCAATCGTGCCGCTTCACGCCAGAGGGGCAGGGTGGCGACATGATCGGCCCCGATCAGCCAAAGTAACTCGGCACCCGGATACAGGCGGGTCAGATGGTCGACGGTGTCGATGGTGTAGCTGATGCCGCCCCGTTCCAGTTCGAGCGGTTCCACCTGAAACTCCGGGCGTCCGGCAAGTGCCAGCCGAAGCAGGCGGAGCCGGACGGTCGGTGCCGTTGGCATGCAACCGGCCTTGAAGGGCGACTGGGCGGCCGGAATGAAGACAATGCCGTCCAATCCCAGCTCTTCCAAAGCGGCTTGAGCCACCAGGAGATGGCCACAATGAACCGGGTCAAAGGAACCACCAAACAGGCCAATTTTCACGGTAGTCCCGGTTTAACAGCACGGTGCGGAGCCATTGGAACGTCGTTCTGCGGCCAGCTTGTAGGCGGCGGATGCCTGCTGATGCTCGACGGTGGCGCGAACCTCGGGAGTATCAATGAGGAGACGGTGGGCCAATCCGTGGGCGCGTCCCTGGGCGATGTCTGCATGGGCACGTTCCACGTCCGTGCTGCCGGACCAATGCCGGAGCAATGCCCACGCTATGGCGGTTGCTCCTGCAAACCTGCCGACCGGTGCAACCGGTTCGCGTCCCGGGGACAGCCACACCGGCGGCTCCTCCTTCAGTTCCGCGAGTTTGTTTCCGGTCAGCAATTTTGCCCACTCCAAGGCAGACAGCCCGGTGAGTAGTGCGGCGAAGCCAAGGAAAACGGCGGTGATGGCCAGGTCAAATTGGGCGTTCCACATTGCGGTGCGGGCGGCCCGCAGACCTTTGACCACGGCCGGGGGAACAACCCCTCCTGGAGCCTCGGCAGATGTTTTTTCCAGGTCGGCAATCTTGGCCGCCTGGACTTTTGCCAGGGCTGCGAATCCAATCTTGGGCGAGGGATGGAAAATCTTTTGGATGCCGGCGGTAAAGGTGATGACCAAAAGAACCGCCAGCGGCACGGCCGCCACCCAGGCCAGTGCCGGTCCATGGCCTGATTGCCCATCCTTGCGGCGCTTCAGGCCTTGCTTCAAGAGGATGGTCACCGCCAGGCAGAGGGCAATGGCGGCCAACAACTGATTGGCGATGCCAAAAATGGGCCACAGGGCCTTGGTGCCCCCGTCCGGATTCAGCAAGCCCGTGATGAGAACTCCGCCCCAGCCCGCAACAATGAGTAGACTGGCGAATCCTCCGGCCCAGGCAGAGCGCGTATCGCCCAGCGGTTTCCACAAATGCCCGATAAAATCCTGGAGCAGGTAGCGCCCCACCCGGGTACCCGCATCCAGGGTGGTCAGAATGAACAGGGCTTCGAACATGATGGCAAAGTGATACCAAAGGTCGAGCCATCGACCCTGGGTCACCTGGCTGAACAGGCTGGCCATGCCGACCGCCAGAGTGGCCGCTCCGCCGGTCTTGCCATAAAGGGATGGTTCCCCGACGGACGCCGCCAGGGCGCTCATGGCTTCCGGCGTAACCGAGTACCCGGAGGCCTTGACCTTGGCCACCGTATCGAGGGCAATGGCGGCCGCATCGGGACCCGCACCTTTGATGTTGATCGCCAAATAGACACCCGGTTCGAGGCAACAGGCGGCCACCAAGGCCATCACTGCCACCAGGGATTCCAGGCACATCGCGCCATAACCCACCATCCGGGCATCGCTTTCCCTGGGTATAATTTTGGGAGTGATACCGCTGGCGACGAGCGAGTGGAACCCACTGATGGCTCCGCAGGCAATGGTGATGAAGCAAAAGGGAAACAGCCGACCGGGAACCACCGGACCACTTCCATCCACAAAGGCGGTAATCGCCGGCATTTTGAGGTCGGGGAGCACCAGAAGGACGCCACCGGCGAGGGCCAGAATGGTACCCAGCTTCATGAAGGTGCTGAGGTAATCCCGGGGGGCTAAAAGGAGCCACACCGGCAGGATGGATGCGGCGAGTCCGTAGGCAATCAACAGCCAGGCCAGTGACATTCCTGGAAGGGTAAACCAGTGGGCCAGTGCCGGACTTTGGTGAACCCAGCGTCCTCCAATCACCGCCGCCAGCAGACAAACCACGCCCATGACCGAGGCCTCGAGGGTTTTCCCGGGTCGAACCCATCGCAGGTAACCACCCATGGCGAGGGCGACTGGAATGGTCGCGCCCACCGTGAACACTCCCCAGGGACTTTCCGCCAGGGTGTTGACAATGATCAACGCCAGGACGGCCAGGAGGATGATGAGGATGGCGAGGATCGCCGCTAGACAGACCGCACCTGTCCAGCCATTCAGCTCTTCACGCACCATCTGACCGAGAGACTTGCCCTTGCGCCTCATCGAGGCGGTGAGAATGACGAAATCCTGCACGGCTCCCCCGAGGGTCACGCCGATCAATATCCAGAGCAGACCAGGCAGGTAGCCAAATTGCGCGGCGAGAACGGGTCCCACGAGCGGTCCCGGACCGGAAATGGCGGCAAAGTGGTGCCCAAACACGATCCATCGATTCGTTTTGACGAAGTCCCGGCCATCTTCATGGGTTTCGCACGGGGTTGCCCGACGGTCATTTAACGTCAGGACGGAGGCCGCCAGCCATTTCGCGTAAAACCGATAGCCGATGGCGTAGGTGCAGAGTGCAGCGACCACCACATAGGCGGAATTGACCGGTTCTCCGCGGCTCGCACAGAGAATGTAATAGGACCATCCCCCGGCCGCCGAGACTCCGAGCCATATCAGGGACCGAATCCAGGACGTCATGGCGCGACTCTAGGACGAACCCGGGGCGGGAGTCCATTCCCGGGCAAAGGTGGTCGAAATCGATATGGGGACTTGCAGGAGCGCGTCACTCCGTTGGATGTCCCTCCCTCGGAGGGACTTGCGTCCGGAGGGACGCGTCCCGCAAGTCCCAAATTACTGCACGGATCATCTCCATTCCCGATTTAAAGGCACCTTTGTAGAACGACTCCTGTCCATCGGTAGGTCGTCCAAATCACGCCCGTCACAAAATTCAGTTCCGGTTGTATCGGGCCTGGCCCGGTGACGATCCAACCCATCACCCGCTCCTTCTTTCTCTGTGCTCTTTGTGCTCTCTGTGGTTGATCCTCAGAACAGTGAGCAGGAGTCCAACCTCAGAGGGCTGAGGGGGCACAGAAAACCACTTTACTTCAATGGCGTTTGTTTGAGTCGCCTGGGCGGGCGAAAAGCCGTTATCTGGACGACAAGAATGTCTGCGCTACGTCGCGGCGAGTGGTTGATGGAACACCCTCCGGATGACTTGCTCCTTTGGCGATTCCATTGGAGCGGCTACTCTGCCCGCGTTGTTCATGCGCCTGCTGGATCGGTACCTTGTTCGCGAATTGATGCTTCCCCTGGGGATATGCCTGGGGGGATTTCTTCTATTTTGGGTGGCTTTCGATTTGTTCAGCGAATTGAACAGTTTCCAGCAGCAACATGCCGGGTTTGCTGATATCGCTCGACTCTACTGGCTTCGGCTCCCTCAACTGCTCTTGACGATTCTTCCGGTGGGTCTGCTGCTGGCCCTGCTTTACGCGCTGACCCAGCATGCCCGTCATCAGGAGTTGACCGCCATGCGGGCGGCAGGAGTGGGTATCTGGCGTATCTGTTTGCCCTACTACGTTGTCGGACTCCTGTTCTCAGGTGCACTCTACCTGGTCAACGAAGTCATCGCTCCCGATGCCCGGGAGAAAGAGGACACTCTTCGGGCCAGTTGGTCGGACCCCGGGATTTCGGAGCCCGGTCGTGCCTGGAAGAATAACATCAGCTTCTTCAACCATGCGGAGCTCAGGTCCTGGTCCCTGGGTGGTTTTAATCTGGAAACCGGCGAGTTGCGGCAGGCGCGAGTGGCCTTTTTTCTGCCGCCGAATGCCCGGCAGGAGTTGGTCGCCGATGGGGCTCGTTGGAACGCGCCCAGCGGAACCAATGGAGTCTGGGTGTTGACCAATGCCTTTGAACTCGTCTTTCGGTCTTCGGACGACCCTTCACCCGCTCGTCGTCGCCGTCCGATGCAGGTGCTGAACACCACGGAATTGGGGGCGGACGCTTCGGCGCTCACCAACTGGCCCTTCCATTCCAAGAGTGGACTCACCAACGGGGTCCTCTATGCCGGGCTGCGACAGGATGGAGCGGGAAAAGGCCCTAGCTGGGATGTGGAGCAGTACAGCTCAGCGACCGGCGAATTGCGGGGTCTCCATGGAAGTGCCCCCATGGAAAGCGGTGCGCGGCGCATTATTTTGGCCGAGGCTGGACTTTACACCAACTCAGCCTGGCACCTGTATCGTTCGCGCGAGTATCTCTACCGCTCGGGCAGCGATGTCTACCCACTCGAAACCGCGTCCGATGAACTGGTCATTCCAAATCTGACCGAGACTCCGGAGATCATTCGAAGCGAGATACGGGTCACCGGGCTCTTGCGACAGAGTCGTCTGCTAAAGAAGCCCGAGTTGGCTGCCTACCAAATTCGTGACTATCAACGCCTTCATCCCAACCTTCGGCCAGGGGACTGGGCGATTCTTGAAACCCAATTGCAAGCCCACCTCGCGGCTCCCTGGACCTGCCTCGTCGTTACCTTCATTGCGGTCCCCTTCGCCGCTCCATCGGGACGGCGAAACCTGTTTTATGGCGTGGCCGGCAGCATCGCCCTGGCTTTTGGCTATTTTGTCATCCAGCGATTGGGCTTTGCCATCGGGCAGCGAGGCATCGTGACGCCGTGGCTGGCGGCATGGCTTCCCAATTTATTCTTTGGCCTTCTCGGACTGGGCCTGACCACCCGGGTGCGTTGATATGGAAATACCCCTGGCTGAACATGAGCGAATCAAGTCCCGGCTGGCGCGCTTGGAATCGGTCCATGCCGTCGGGCAGATTATTCATTCCACGCTGGACCTGAAGGAGGCGATGCGTCTGCTGCTCCAGGAGGCCGTTCGCCTCCTCTTCGCCAACAGTGGAACCGTCAGTCTTGCAAATCCCACTACGGGATTTCTTGAACTGGAGGCTATCCATGGATTTCCCGCCTCGGCCCGTGGACTGCGATTGAAGATCGGCGAAGGCATCACCGGGTGGGTGGCACGATCGGGGAAATCCGCCCGCGTGGGGAATGTGGCCAACGACCGTCGGTATATCCGGATTCGGGCGGATATCTGTTCCGAGCTTGCGGTTCCGTTGCGGGTGGGGGATACGGTTCGTGGAGTGATCAACCTGAATTCCGACCGACTAGATGCCTTTTCGGCGGAAGACGAGGAGTTGCTTCAGGAACTGGCGCAAGTGGCCGCCCCGGCCATTGCCAACACCTGGATGTATGAACAGGCCCGTCAGAAGGCGCGACTCCTCGGGTCACTCGTGAAGGTGAGTCAGATTATTAATTCCACTTTAAGTCTGGATGATGCCTTGCAAGCCGTCGTTCGGGAGACTCGTGCTCTCCTGGGCGGAAAAATGTGCTCCCTGATGATGCTCGATGCGACCGGCGAATGGCTCGAGCTCCGGGCGCACTATGGAGCCGGGAAGGATTACCTTTCAAAGCCGCGTCTGAATGCCAGTGAAAGTTTTGTCGGCATTGCCATGCGACGCAAGAAGCCGATGCAGTTGGAGAATGTGCAAAAGTCGGGTCGGTATCAAAATTCCTCGATGGCCCGGAAGGAAGGGTTGGTATCGCTTTTGACGGTGCCGTTGCTCTTTTCGGGAAAGGCATTTGGAGCTCTTAATCTTTATACCGGGGAACCCCACACCTTTGCCGACGAAGAGGTTCGAACTTTGACCGCCTACGCCGAATTATCGGCGCTAGCTCTGGAAAAGACACGTCTCTACGATCGCATTGTTCAGGTGGAGGAAGCCCTGCGACAGAGTGAACGTCTTTCCGCTCTGGGACTGTTGGCTGCGGAAATTGCCCACGAGATTCGCAATCCGCTGACGGTCATGAAAATGCTCCATCACTCTCTGGCCTTGGATTTTCCAGCCGACGATGCGCGATCCAACGACGTCCGGATCATGGGCGAAAAGATGGACCATCTGAATCGGATTGTGGACCGGGTGCTGGATTTCGCCCGGAGCGCCGAACCGGAGCGAAGCGAAGTTAATTTGAACCAATTGCTGGACGACATGAGCCTCCTGACCCGGCATGCCCTCCAGGTTCACAACGTGATTCTGGTGCGAAAGTTCGACCAATCTCTTCCAACCGTATGGGCTGATGCGACCCAGCTGGAACAGGCCTTCCTCAATCTGACCTTGAACGCAGTCGAGGCCATGCCGGACGGAGGACGTCTCACCATTCGTTCCAAGGCATTGCCGTTGAATCGGGGTACGAACCGTCCGTCGCACGTGCTCGTTCGATTCCGGGATACCGGGGCCGGAATGAGTGCCGAACAGCGAAAACGCGCGTTCAGTTCGCTCCTCCAGACGACCAAGCCCAAGGGGACCGGTCTCGGCCTTGCCATTGTGGCTCGAGTGATCGAACAGCATCAGGGTCTGGTCAAGGTCTGGTCGACACCGGGACGGGGAACGACCATTTCGATGGCTTTACCGCTCGGAAAATAGCCAACTCAACGAAGCCGGATGGGCATCTGAGGGCTCGACAGCGCCCTCGGATGGAGTTCAATCGGTTCATGAAAACCCGCTGCTTTGTTTTTGGCGCCCTCTTGACGACCGTCGTCGCCTTGGCCGACCGTCAGTCCCTGTTTGACGGCAAAACACTGACCCACTGGGAAGGAAATACCAATGTCTGGCGCGTGGAATCCGGTCTTCTGGTGGGCGGGGATGGGAAGACCTCACTCAAAAACAATGAGTTCCTGGCTTCCCGCGACGAATTTGGCGACTTTGTTTTGACGTTGAAGTTTCGTCTGGAAGGCACCGAAGGCTTTGTGAATTCCGGTGTCCAGTTCCGGAGCCAGCGTGTTCCGAATGATCCCGAGATGGTCGGGTATCAGGCGGACATTGGCGATGGCTGGTACGGCTGCCTTTACGATGAATCCCGGCGCAACATCGTTCTGGCACGCCCATCAGACGAGGTTCTGAAAAAGGCCCTTCATCCGCTGGGACAATGGAATGACTACGAAGTCCGGTGTGAAGGGCGTCACATCGTGATTCGGTTGAACGGTGCAGTCACAGTCGACTACACGGAATCGGACCCCAAAATTCCGGTCACAGGTCACTTGGGCCTTCAGGTCCACGGAGGAGGAAAGACCCGTGTGAGCTTCAAGGACATCGAGATCGAAACCCATCCGGCGAAGTAGATTCGATATGGCGACTGAACCCCAAGTTCCTGCCAGGACCACGGGCAGGCCTTCTTCCTGGGAGCCCGGGCGTCTCGCCCGGTGGCAATTAAGAGGGGTTATCCGCGGATGACTCCGATGGCCGTAGATGAAGACGGAAAACGGAGTGGCTCGGAGTATTTCACCAGACGAGGTGAAATAACCGTCCACAGCAATTCGATTCCAGCTTTGTATTATCTGCGTCAATCTGCGACATCTGCGGAAAATGTTCCCTGGGGGGCCACATCCGAAGAGGAATTTTCCGCAGATGACGCAGATGGGCGCAGATGAAGAAGGAATCCCACACTTCTTGTGTCGACTTCTGGTTCTCTTGCCTTCGTGGCTTCGTTCCTTCGTGTGAGACAAATGGGACCAGCCTCACACGAAGAAACGCGAAGCTTCAGGGGTGGTGGGTTCCCCTTCAAAAATAAGATTCTAAACAAACCCAACATTTGCGGAGGCGAAATTTCCTATGTTGGGGAAGACAGCGGAGAGTTGAGCATTCGGCACTCCGAGCCATGAGGCCAGGGTTGCTCCGTATTGGTCGATGGAGGTGCTCGGAATCAATGCGCCTCGTGAACCCGAGTCGTCAGGGCCGCCCAGGGACAGGTCTGGGAAGGCCCCATAGACCGCTCCGCCTTTGACCGCCCCGCCCACCACCAGATGATGGCTGCCCCATCCATGATCGGAGCCGGTGCCACTGGGTTGTAAGGTGCGTCCAAAATCCGAGAGCGTGAAGCTGGTGACGTTGTTGGCTATCCCGAGCTCAAGTGTGGCGTTGTAGAAGGCGAGGAGGGCGTCGGAGACCTGTCGGAGGAGATCGAACTGTTGCCAGCTTTGGCTGCCATGGGTGTCGAATCCACCCAATTGACAGAAGAACACCTGACGAGTGATGCCGGTGGAGTTCCGAAGATTCATGATCGTGGCCACCTGTTTCAACTGATCACCGAGACTGGTACCGGGGAAGATCGTCTTGAGGTTCGAGGACGTGCCCGTGAGCATGGCATTGAGCGCCAGGGCATCGGCCCGAACCTGATTCGCCGCCTGGATGAGGGTCAGTCCGCTGTTGAACTGGAGAATCTGCTGGAGCCCTTGGACCCGGGCATCCGCTGCGGCCTGAGGCCACAATTGCATTCCGGCTGCGTCCAGATTGAATCCCGGAAGCAGGGCTGCTGATTTAATGACACTTCCGGTGGAGAACAATGCGGGGCCGGCTATCGAGAAAGCTGCGGGAAAGCCCGAGGCACCGTTCAATGCTTGAATCTGGTCCGCCGCCCGACCTCCCCAACCGGACCCGCCGGTGGTTGAAGGAAAGCCGCTTTGCATCTGCTGGACCTGATCGGCATGCGAGAACAGGTTGGTCGGGAGTTTGACCGCCTTCTGGAGATATTGGGCGCGATGCAGCGGTTGGACCAGCATGCCGACGTTGGCCATGACGGCGAGGTGTCCCTGTCCCCACAACGGTTGAATCGAGGCGAGTCCCGGGTTAAGTCCGTAGGGAGTTCCATCGGGCGCCACCACCTGGGCCAGAGGGCCGTTGGAATCGGGCAGCGCCAGGCTGCCGCGTGCGGAACGGTAGGCGTTCAGTTGGGCCTGCGTCAGGGGAATGATGGTGTTGTGACCGTCGTTGCCACCCGCCAGAAAAATACAGACCAACGCCCGATAACTCGGCGACGTGGATTGTGAAAAGGCGTTCATCCGCCCGAGTCGGGCCAGAAGGGCGGCACTGGTAAAACCGGCGATCATCCGCCGCCGACTCATTTGGAATTCATTCATGTGAGGAAAGAGTGTGGGTGGAGTCTTTAGTACTGCACGGCGTACTGGCCGCTGAGCGCGGTCAGATAGAGCGCAGTCACAATCCTTGTTTGGGCATCGTATCCGGGAGCGGCGGCATTGATGATGGCGTTCTTCAGTCCAGGGTCCATGCGTCCGTAGAGGAGGGCTTGATTGGCCGCCTCGACTAATCCCGTCATGTCATTTCCATAGGGTTGAAACGGGGAGAGATCGACCGAGGCATCCGTTCCCGGATTGGTGAGGAGCTCGTAGAAGAGGTTGCCCCGGAGCACAGCCTCCGAGGAGGTATACACTTGGAATTCAGGTCCGAACAAACTGCTTCCGGGAATGTGATACATGGGGGAGTACCAACCGAATACCGAGGGGGCTCCCAGCGGCACCTGGGCCAATTCGTCGTAGAGATAGGTCAGGCCTTCGGTCGGGGAATAGCCGCCTCCGAGTGCTCGAAGGAAGCCCGAGATTTGAAGAATCGGTTCCTTGAGCCGACCTCCGTTGACCGTTGGGGTATCCTGCCGCGCCTCGGCATCGAGAAGGATGGCCGTGATCACTGCTCGCAAATCCCCGCGTACACCCGATCCATTGTCAATGAAGGTCGAAACGACCCGCTGGACGTAACCGGGGGTAGGGTTGCTGGTGACCAGGCTTCGAATCAGCCGCGTGCAGATGAAGGGAGGCAGATTAGGATGTTGAAACAGGATATCCAGAAGCCCATCCAAGTCTTGGTCAGGGGTCTGGTTGGCGGGAAGCACGGTACCGAGGATGGTTTTTTGAGTGGTATCGTGGCTGGCAGGCCGGGGTTCCAAGGGAGCCCCGAAGTATTCCCAATTGGCGGGCTGCGGGGTCGCTCCGGGTGCCGTGGCATAGGTCCAACCCGTGAGCGCCAGGGCCACCTGCGCAACGGTCGACTGGTCATAGGTGGATATGGGCTGATGGGTGGTGGGGTCCAATTGTTGGGTTCCGTCCTGATTCAATTGCCACAGCCCAATGGTAAAAAGCTGCATCAGTTCCCGGGCGTAGTTCTCATTGGCCCCACCGGACATCCCGGGTTTCATCGAGTTGGCCAAATCAAGGTACTTGGCCATCGAGGGGCAGACGGAAATCTCGCGAAGCAGCTGGCGGTAATTTCCGAAGGCATTGTTTTGCAGGACGTTCATCCAGGGGATGATCTCGTTGGCATAGACCAGCTTGGTGGCGGAGGTGACGAGGATTTGACTCAGCGAATAGGCGACCCGCTGGCGCAGTTGGTCGGGAGCCGTGGTGTAATTGAAGAGGACCCACTGTTGAAGTTCCCCCATGGAATTATCCGCTGGCACATAAATGGGAGAGATCGGGAGGTTCAATTGCTGTTGCAGGTACGCTGATATGCCGAGGCTTTTGATTTGCGCCAGAGTTGTGGGGCTGGGACCAAACGAGGATTGTTCGAGGAAGCGGGCACCCGTCAGCCAGACGGGGGCAACGGGGGGTGCAGTGAGGGTCACCGCCGCGCTTGCCGAGGCGTTCGGATTGGCCACGGACTTTGCTTGAACGGTCAGGCTCCCGCTGCTCGGTGGCGAGGCCGGGGCAGTATAGGTGCCCCCGGGCGTGATCAAGCCCACGGCCGATGAGCCACCCTGAATCCCGTTGACCCACCAAGTGATGGCCAAGTTGGTCGTATTGACCACGGTGGCCGTAAAGGTCTGACTTTTCCCATATTGAATGGAACAGGTGGTTGGCGAGATGCTGATCGAAATCGGCGGAGGAGGTGCTGGTGCCAGTGTGACCTTCGCTTTGGCGGCGGAACCTGGGACGGCGACCGAAACCGCCGTAATGGTCACGCTATTGGTCGAAGGCATCACGGACGGGGCCGTATAGACGCCGGATGTCGAAATGGTTCCCCAGGTGGCGGAACCTCCCACGGTCCCGTTGACCTGCCAGGTGACTGCCTTGTTCGCATTGCCGGTGACCGTGGCTGTAAAGGCCTTCGTGGTTCCCAACGGGACGCTCGCGCTGGTAGGGATGACCGCCACGGTGACGGTCGGTGCTGTCACCGGGACGACCACGCTGTTCCCGGTAATGGCACCCGGGCCGGGTTGACGGACGGAAATGGTCAGCGAGCCAAGGGCCGCCGTGCCGTTGACCGTGATGGCCGTCGAGGAAACGTAGGTGGAAGGGACATCGGCTCCATTGATCAACACCACCGAATCCGGGGCAAAATTGGCGCCGTTGAGGCTGATCTGATAATTCCCCGCCTGAAGCGTCGACGGATAGGCGCTCCATAACCACGGATATTTGCGCGTGAGGGTGAGCGATGCGGCGCCGATGATATTGGTGTAGGCCGTGCTTCGTGCCCCCAGGGTCAGGACGTTGTTCGTGGGAATAATCGTCGGCGGAGTATACAGCCCGGTCTGGGTGATGGTTCCGTAGGTGCTGCTGCCACCGGTGATGCCATTGACCGACCAGACAACGGTGTTGGGAGAAAGGGGAACATAGGCGGTGCATTGCACCGTCGACCCCACTTCCAAGGAGGAGGTGACCGGATAGACGGTGATGGGACTTGCCGCTGCGAGATGGAATCCGTACCAAACGGCAAAGAGAAGAGGGCGAAATTTCCTAAGAAAATTCATTACTGTCTTTAAGCGTTATTCTCATGGGCGTCTCTTGTCCAGATAATTCGTGGCTGGTTGGTGGCATCACGACCGTGGCGCTTCATTGCTCACTTCTCACAGACCACAGCGGGTAACGGTGTCGCCAGGACGCGAGCGCCGGATTGAATGGTTCGACATCCAAGGAGATTACCTAACCAGATGGAAAGCCGCGGTCGAGGGGTGGGGTGACCGTCCTTCCGAGGTCGGGGCCTAACCGATGGTTGTCACTAAGGACTGACGACGACCTATGGCTCGTCCCAACCTGTTGTCGGGACGCATTGCTTGCGCCCGTCGTGAAATTGGTTGTAGCGTTTCTCTTCACGGTACTTCGGGCTACTCGGAGGCGAAGGGGCCGTGAGTGGCCCGGATTCGATGACAACGGTTCCAAGTGCCTGATATTTAATGAAGCGGATGTGGCGAAATGGCAGACGCAGGGGACTTAAAATCCCCAGACCTAAAAAGTCGTGCGGGTTCGAGTCCCGCCATCCGCACCATTGATGATTTCCACCACTTTTGGAGGTGGTGGCCGGGCCGCGACAACGGTTTTGGCCAGTAACTGCCACGGTTTTGTGAACTCGACGGAAAAGGTTTCGCCCGGCCAACCGTCGTATCCATCGCAGATTCCCCGGACGTTCCTGATTGGCGAGGTCATGCCAATCCCGGCGACGGGTTCCCGACAAATCACGCTGATGCTGTACGCTCAAGTGGTGTTGGTCCTACACCGATCGCCGACGGAACCAACGGTCTGACGGTATGGCTGCCCGGAGATTATCGCAGCATCTCCCGGTGACTCCTGTTATCCCGATTCCAATGAGACAGCGCCACTTCCGATGAATCACTGAACAGGAACCCCGTCGCAATGGATGAAGCGTGCCCATCGCAGCTCAACACGTTGAGTTTGCCAGAATGCCGTGCTTGAATTCTTGAAAGTGCATCGGACTTGAATTGGATGTTGACTGCTCTCGCTAAAAGCAGTGTTCCGTCTGTGAGATTTTCGCCGTTTCCTGAAACACCATCCCCCAGGGCATACATGTTGGCCGGGGAAACCACATGATCAGCCGATACCGGTCTCCTCACTCCGTCGATTACCTCAACGCCCAATCCAAATCCGTTCGTCGTTAGCGAGACACGACTGATGCCGCGAGAGTTAAAACCGTAACATGCGAATCCGGCCTGGATCGGCAGGAAATCCAGGTTCTTAGGTGCGCTTGGGCAATAAACGATCCCTCGAAACATTTTTCGCCCGAGGACGGGAGAAATCGAAGCTGTATCTTCAGAGAACAAGGTTTTCATCCAATGTCCCTTTTGACCAGCGAAGCCGTCGGCTTCAAAGAGGCCCTCAGCAGGATAGGCCCCATACTGAAGCACGAAGCCCGATAAGCTAACGGATTGCTGGTGTAGATTTCCCAGACAGACAATGGACCTGGACCGTCGCGCAGCACTCGTTACAGCTACGAGAAGGAGCGCCGCAAGTATTGCGATGATCCCAATAACCACCAGGAGTTCCATCAACGTAAACGCCCACTGGCTTCGAACCCACCGACCTGCGGCCAATTCTGCCGTTTGGTAACCGCATGGGGATGCGGAGCGCTCAGATAGGCGCTGAATTGTTCTAATCTTCATGTTACAATAACTACCGTGGATTCGTGGGTGGCAATTGAAAATGAACTGAGCCATCATCCAGGACCAGAATAAGGACGCCGTCGCGTTGTAGAGTGAAGAACGTAGCACCTGTTAAAGGGTGTGAAAAAGGATAAATCTTAAACGTCGAATCGTTCAATCTTTTGAACTCATTTGTTGAAACAATCCCGTGCATAAGAAGGGTGTCAACATTGGTTATGTCTCCTTTGTTTGACTCTATGTATGATCTAAACCTACCATAGATGGCCTCTGCTTCAAGTTTGAAGCCTGCGATCTCCTGTGTGTTAGCCTTGAACCTGGTGTAGTTCTTGAGTCTGACAAATGTCGAAGTGCTAAATATAAAAAGAAGTAATGCTGCAAATACGCGGACACTCCTTGTGGTACCCAGGACCAGTGACGCTATGCAGAAGAGGAGCGATATGATATAATGGGTTGGAGCGACTGGTCGTAGAAAAGGGGTGTCCAAATACCACGCAATCACGCTGATACAAAGTGAAAGCAACGAAAGAATCCACCTGAGCCTGAGGCTCACACTGCTCCCCGGCTCGGGACATTGGCTATCAGACACAGAAGCTTTCCAGAGGAGGTTTTAGGGACGGTGTCCATGCGACGTGGTGCAGGTTTTCAAACCTATCGGGCCGTCGCACGAGCCGTCGTGCGTTAGGACGGGGTCTGGCCCTGCCGACTGGAATTTCGGCGACACGGCAGCATCCCACCCGTGGCGCTCTGGGGTCAGGCAGGGTATAACTTGCGGGGCGGAGGTGGTACGGACCGCCGCGGCTCGGCGGGAGCCTCGGTCCTGCGGACGGCCCATTGGCTTCGCCTCTGCAAAAGAGGCGCAGAAGTGGCAGCGGCGTCTCGCCGCTTTGACTTGGCCGCCGCCAATCGGGTGTGGTTCGGACCGCCTGCGGACGAGACGTCCGCGTTCCCATGATAGGCGCGGTTCGAACCGCCTGAGGCTCGACAGGAGCCTCGCCCTACCGATGTGGCTTTGATTCAATAGGTTGTGGACGAACCGCTCGCTAAGTAGGGGAGCTGATATCTGGAAGACAAGAATGTCGGCGCTTCGACGTGAGGGTCCGCGACCTTCGATGCCCAGTGACTGGTTCATGGGGAGGATTTACAGGTTTTGATCACCCTGCCTCAACGCCAGCAGAAAAGCAAATCGACCATCCTGTTTCAGCTTCACTTGGCTTGTTGAGAAATTGGGTTTGAGTATCCTCCGACAGGTTGCACCAACTCTGGCCCAAAGTTTCTCCTTGTCCCATGATTCCATTTGCCCCGCATCCTCGGTCGGGTTCCCCGTTTTTTGGGGAATCGCGAGCCTTCACCTTGATCGAGTTGCTGGTGGTCATTGCCATCATCGCGATCCTGGCTGGCATGTTGCTTCCCGCCCTTTCCCGGGCCAAGGAATCGGCTCGCGGGGCTGCCTGTATGGCCAATGTCCGCCAATTGCAAACGGGTTGGCAGCTCTACGTGGACGATAATCAGGGCCGTTGTGTTAATAACCACGGGCTCGGCGAAACCCGGACGTCCAAACAGACTTGGGCCAACGGGATTATCGACTGGCACGATAGCGAGGGGAATACCAACCCGGTGACGCTGACCGATGCCAAGATGGGCTCCTACGTGGGAAAAACGGTCGGTGTTTTCAAGTGTCCATCGGACCAATCCATGGCCGATAACGGTCCCCGCCTCCGCAGCTTCTCGATGAATTCCCTGGTGGGCGATCCCGGCATCCTGACCAACCAGTTCAATCCCTCCTACATCCAGTTTTACAAGGAAAGCGATGTTACGGTTCCGTCCGGAATTTTTGTTTTTCTCGATGAGCATCCCGATACCATCAACGACGGGTTTTTCATGAACCGGCTCGAGCAGTCACCCAAATGGGGAAATTTGCCGGCCAATTATCATCGGAATGCGGCCAATTTCTCCTTTGTGGACGGTCATACCGAAACACACCGGTGGCTGGTGGGTGGTACGAATGGGACCATCCGACCCAATTCCCGTGGGGGTGCCGGGGGTATTTTTGCCGCAGATCCCACGACCGACTGGGACTGGGTCAAGGCCCGAAGCAGCGTTTTGCGGTAAGGTTTGGTACCGTCGAGTCGTCTGAGACTTGGGGATGGTGAGCTTCGGTTCACGACGGTTCCCCGGCGGGACTTCTCCGGACGCGGTTGTCTCGTTGAAGTCTCTGACCTCGTCCCATGGAGAATTGAATCATGAAAACTCAGACTTGGAATGATACGAACTTTGACCAATCGGTAGCCAGCAGTGCGCTGCCGACGGTCGTCGACTTTTGGGCAGAATGGTGCGGGCCTTGCAAAATGATTGCACCGGTGTTGGAGGATTTGGCGACGGAACAGGAAGGGAAGGCGGTCGTGGCCAAGGTCAATGTCGATGAATCTCCCGATCTGGCCGCCCGATTCGGGATTACGGCCATCCCAACCCTGATTGTATTCAAGAATGGTAGGCCAACGACGACCCTGCGCGGGGTTCAATCGAAGGGCGCCATTCTCAAGGCACTGGCTTGAGGTCCCGGGGGCTCGCGGACGGCCTATTGGCTTCGGTCCTGCGGACTGCCCATTGGTTTCGCCCGGTGCAGAAGGGGTCTGGTCATGGACCGCCGCGGCTCGGCAGGAGCCTCGCCCTACCGATGTTGCTCTCGTTCAATAGGTTGCAATTGAATTGTATCGCGGACGCGATTTACCGGCTCCCGTGCTTCTGAAGTGCCTTTAGAACGGGAGCGGTGATGATCCCTGCAGTGATTGGGGACTTGCAGGAGCGCTCCGGAC
>CAITXU010000156.1 GCA_903896505.1 uncultured Verrucomicrobiota bacterium
CCAATACCACCAGCCACCTCCGGCTATCGCGATCACAAGAACGAGTCCAACAAGTTTTTTCATGAGTGACCCGTCGAGGGTAGAGTTAATACGTGTACGTGCAATCTTTGACCGCAACCAGTATTGTTTTGATCCTACGGCTTTGGCAAAGCTGGTCTGACGCGCATGTCTGGAACCTCATTCATTCTCCTTGCCTCCCTTTTTTTGCTGGTGACCCAGTGGGTGGCGCAAACCTTTCTTGCCATTCTGAATCGACGGCATGTGTTGGATCGTCGCGATGCCATTCCTGCGGCATTCGAAGGGGTGGTTGACCTGCCCACCTACAAAAAATCAACCGAATACACCCTTGCCAGGAATCAATTCGGGGTCGCCGAGTCCGCCTGGAGCCTGCTGGTTTTGCTCTTGTTGCTCGCATCTCCCGCTCTACCGGTCAGTTACTCCGTTGTTGTTGGACTCTTGGGAGACCATGCATGGGCGGAGTCGGCATGGCTATTTGCTGTGGTGCTTCTGCTGTCGGTTCCGGGATTACCTTGGGAATGGTGGGCGCAGTTCCGCCTTGAAGAACGGTTTGGATTCAATACCACCACGCAAAAGGTCTGGTGGGGGGATCGCATCAAGGGATTCCTGCTGTCAGTCGCCATCGGTTATCCTCTCCTGCTGTTGATTTTGAAGTTGGTGGATTGGGTGGGACCTGGTTGGTGGCTTTGGGCTTGGGCTCTGCTGATCGGATTTCAGTTGCTCATGATGGTCATCGCCCCGGTTTTCATCCTGCCGCTTTTCAACAAATTGACCCCGCTGCCTCCGGGAAGCCTTCGAGATCGATTACTCCAACTGGGGGAAAAGACCGGATTTTCAGCTCAAACCATCCTGGTCATGGATGGGAGCAAAAGGTCCCGACATTCCAACGCCTTCTTTACCGGCTTCGGACGGTTTCGAAAGATCGTGCTGTTTGACACCTTGATTCAACAATTGACGGAGGAAGAGTTGGAGGCGGTGCTGGCACATGAGATTGGCCACTATAAACGCGGACACGTCCCTCGCATGTTATTGGCCAACACGGCAGCCATGTTCGGTGGCTTTGCCGTCATTGCGTGGCTCATGCGCCAACCAGAATTCACCCGGGCATTTGGATTTCCTTCGGGAACGGGTCTGGCTCCCGCGCTTCTGCTGTTTACCCTGATCAGTGGGGCGGTGACGTTCTGGGCCTCGCCCCTGATGAATTTCTGGTCCAGGCGGCACGAGTACCAGGCGGATGCTTATGCAGCCACAGTTCTCCGGGGTGCTGGCGGATTGATCGGCGCCCTCCGCAAGCTGAACGAAAAGAACCTTTCGAATCTAACCCCGCACCCATGGTATAGTGCCTGGAATTATTCGCATCCCACCCTGATCGAACGGGAGAGTGCACTGTCTGAATTGAAGTTTTGAATCCCGAAAAGAAAATAGGCGCAGAGGATGCTAATCCTCTGCGCCGTGTCGGAGCGGTTGTTTTTAGTAGCTGGCGCGGTAGAAAACGGTCGCGCCTCCCGCAGGAGGTGTCACCGTGTAGCTGGGCAGGACCGCACCCGGAACGTTTGTCCAGGGACCCTTCAGCGAAGAGGACGACTGCAGGACTCCCGTGGACCAGCCAATGACGATGGAGGAACCGGTTTCTTGGATGGTGAGGGTGACGCTTGGAGGTGCCGGAACGTCGAAACTGCGTCCGTACTTGCTACCGACCACGTAGATGGCCTCGGCTTCGTACTGCGACAGAGCACGGCGCCAGATACCGAGGTCATCGATGTTTTCAACAGCGGATTCGCCGTAGGTGCCGCCTGGATCCTGACCAATGTTGAAGACGTTACCGGTGTCAATACCGGCACCGAGGCCAGCAATGGAACTCACATTGACAATCACGCCGTCCAGATAGGTCACGCCGTTTCCGGTCCGGTCAAACGTATGCACCAATGAGTGCCAACTGCCGTCATTGAGCGAGTTGTTGGCCCCGGAGGGCCCGATGGTGGTCGTGCCGTCGCCCAAAGTGTAATTCCATCCCCCAAGTTTGTAGGATGCCGAGAAGGTGAGTCCGGGGTTGTAAGTGGAATTGTTGGCACTGCCGAGGAAGGGCAGGTCGCCCGGGGCACCCGTGAATTTAATCCAGTAGGATACCGTGAAGTTGACATCGGCGCCGAATGCAAGGTCGGGAGGGGTCCCGAGGGTCACGTAGTTATAAACCTGATTGGCGGAGTCCGTGCTGTACTGCAATGCGCCCGAACCAATCGCGCCCGGAATGAAGCTCGGTGACCCCGAGGGAGTGCCGTTGTTGCCTCGTCCGCTGGAGTCGGAATAGTCACCATCGAACTTCAGGTGAAGAACCAGTCCGTTGGTGGCATTGAGGTATTCGGGAACGGGGTTGACCACAATGCTGGCAGCTGTGGTTGACGCTGTCGTCCCGTTTTGGGTCGCAGTGAGCTTGTAGGCTCCCGAGCTGGTCACCGCCGCACCGACTACCGTCAAGGACTGCCGGATGGCGCCAGGAATCGGTTGATTGTCCTTCAGCCATTGATAGCTAATGGGCGGTGTCCCGGTCGCTTTGCCGGTCACGGTGAAGGAATCCCCGGACATCACCGTTTGGCTCACGGGACTCTGGCTGATGGAAACGGGGACGGGGCCGGTATAGGTTCCTGAAATTCCAGCATTATGAAGTGCGGTGATCTCTGCCTGCGAGAGAGAGCGATCAAAGATGGCTACGGGTCCGATCAGCCCTGTGAAGCTGCGTCCGCCGCCATTGTCGTCCAAGCCGAACTTGATATTTGCGCCCCAACCAGAGCCGACATGATCGACAGCGTTGACGGCAGATTGAAGTCCTGTGCCCGAGTCAAGGTAGGCTGTGGCCTGTGACGGTTCGACGACGAGTGCGACAAAATTCCAGGCATTGGTGGCCGGAAACAGTCCGGAGGTCCAACTATAGGTCTTCGAATCGTCGTTCCAGTGGTAGCCAATCTGCCCACCGGTATTGAAGTCCAATCCTGACGTGGTACCAGCGCCGCGAGTGAAAACGATTCCGGCAAAGTCTGGCTCAACAATGGCTGGATTGATCCAGGTCACGATGGTCATCGTATTCTTGTTCAGGCGGATGGGGGGTACCGTGACTGAACCGCCATTGGCGAGGCTGTAGACCGTATTCGTCGAGCTGAAGCCCGCATAGGCAGGAGCGGCCAGTCCGACAGTTCCTGGCGTGGCACCGGTTTCCAAATGCCCATCGCGGCCTCCCCAGGCGTCAAATGCGGTTGAACCAGAGGACTCCGTCAATGGCCAATAGCCCAGCGGACCATCGTCGACCACCGTGGCAGCGAACTGCAGGGTGTTGACAATGCTCAGGGTGGCTGTCGCGGACGAAGTGCCCAGCGGATTGGTGAGAACAATGGTGTAATCTCCAGCATCTGTGGCCGCAAGGTCAGGCAGCGCCAGGCTGCTGTTGGTTGCATTCGGAATGGGTGTCGTTCCATGAACCCATTGGTAGGTGATGGGCTGGGTACCGACTGCAGTCACGGAGAATCCGGCCACACCGTTTAAAAAGCGGGAGGCCGATACCGGAGCCTGAGTGATGACTGGAACCGAAGACTGGATCGCCAAATTTACGGGGGCGCTGGTGAGTGAAACACCGCCAACCTTTGCGGTAAGAACGTAATTCCCGGCATCGGATGGCTGGACGTTGGGAATGGTCAGAGTCGAGGAGGTCTGTCCAGGGATGGCGGAGCCGCCCTTAAGCCACGCGTAGGACGGTGTCCCTGATCCTACCGCTCCCGAGGTAAAGGTGACCGTTTCACCTTGGTAAACCGGATCCGCCGGGGTGCGGTTGACGCTCAGAATTGCCGGAAGGGCTGCGTTAAACAAGGAGGAGACTTGGTTGTAATCCAGTGCCTTGTCGAACAAGGCGACTTCATCCACAGAGCCCTTCATGATGCGAGCGTTGGATGTCGAGTCCCAACCGATTTTCAACCCGGCAACACTGAAGTCGTGCGGATCGTGCGCGAAGGTGTTCGTGGCCGCCTGCAGTCCCTTCGAAGAGCCGACGTAAAGGACGGCATGGTCGGAGGAGACGGTAGCGGCGACAAATGTCCAGGTTTGGTCGGGAATGAAAAGTCCAGGATTAAAATTATACGACCCCGCTGTCCCGTTCCACGTGTAGGCGAGCGAATCGCCCGTTGTCTGATAGCTCAGGCCCGTGGAGACATCCGTCGGGGTGGCATCGGATCCCCGCTGGAAAAAGATGCCGGAGAAGTTGGGTTGGGCACCGTCGCGTTTGACCCAGGCGACAAAGGTTGCCTCGTTGATGACCTGATTTTGAGCCGGGATTTGGACAAAACCGTTGGTGCCGTCGAGGCCGATTGCCAGGTTGTTGGTTTCGAAGCCATGTGCGGCAGGGCTTTCCAGACCCGGGACTCCCGGGATGGAACCGCTCTTATAGGCACCATTGGCAACACTCCCCCAACTTCCGCTATTCACTGCAACTGGCAGAGCCAGGGAGGGCTCGCCGAGGCGAAGGTACAGTGGCGGATTCTGGGCGAGAACCAGCGACTTGTAGCTGGGGGCGGAATTGGCAGTCGTGCCTGCGGTGTAGTGCGCCTTGACATCACTGGAGCTTAAAGCGGTGGTGTAAATCGCCACCTCATCCATCTCTCCGACATAATTCCATCCACCGTAACCGCGGTTGCCAATCAGGAGGGGGGCCAGGTTATTGGGGAGTAATGGTTGCGCGGGCGTTTGGGAATCGACCGGAACCCCGTTGATGTAAAGGGTGGCCGTTCCCGGGGCATATGTTGCCACGATGTGTTGCCAGGTTCCCGGAACAACGGATCCATTCGCTCCCGAAAGTGTCGTTGCGTAAAAAGTGGAGCCGTCGGAATGATCGAAGCCGAGGACGAACTGCCATTGGTCACCCAGCTTTTGGACGGCCCATCCACTGCGATCATTTCCGTTGGCGGCATTTTGACCATTGACCATGGAAATCACGGCTGCGTGCTTGCCCCCAGCGGTGTCGGCCGGTTTGGCCCAGAATTCCACCGAAAACGCCCCATTGGGGTTGTAGACCGGAGAGTTGGGCACCTTAATCAATTGTCCCGCTCCGGCATCAATTGACACGCTGGTATCGGCATCGCCGGCGAGGGCACCGCTCTCCCCGCGCGAGCTTGCCATGGAGACGTAAGTTCCATTATACTCGGTACAGAGGGTCCCGATATTGGTGGCACCTACCTCTGAAGGAATGGAGTTGGTGGAGCCCAGTCGATAGTAGGCGACGGGACCTAATGCCGATACCGCCGATGGATAGTCGGCGTGAACGAGCGTGCTGGCGCAGAGGAGAGCTCCAAAGAAGCAGGCTCTCGCGCCGGGTTTTAGTAGAGATGGATTCATGAGTTGGATGGCGAATGATCCGGCACGACCGTAGAACGCGGATGAAACGTCCGACGATTGGGCCGTTTGAGATTGGACATGCGGTTGACGGAAGCCAGAACCGCACGCCGTCACAAAGGTGGTTGTCTTATATTACCGATGAAATGCAAGCTTGAGTCGCGTAATCGCTCCAAAATCGTTGCGCGAATATGACAAATCTTGTCCGAATCAACAGATAAGATACCTATTCAATTTCGAATTGGTATCCAATTGACCATTCCCTTCAACAATGGGTGCCAGAGACGGCTGGAGGGATTGTCCAAAGATCGCCTTTCCGCTCAAAAAGATTCTGCGGGATCAAAAGAACGCTTTTTCAATCGTGCAGGTAGACGTAGACGCCAAAGCCAATCGCAGCGAGGCCCAGGGAAGCCGCGACCGCCCAAATGGTGTTTCGCCGCTGGACCGCCAGGGCGAAGGTCGCGATCACCACCGCCAACTGGGCGGCGAGCATTCCAATAAAAAAGCGTCCGCTCCGGAGCCGATGCCGTTCCGCATCCCGGTTGCTTTGGCGGACCTGGAGTTCCAACAAATCAGCAACGGGACGGCTCAGTTTCGCCTCGGCGTCCAGGCGGAGGGCATCGAGGTGCATCCGGGCTGCGGCAAAATCGCGCCAAACGGGACGGATGGCCGCTGGTGTGGCCGAAAGTTGCCGTTCCAAACGGTTCTCCAACTGGTCCAGTCCGGCACTCAATTCTCCCATGGCCCGGTCGAACGCGGCGGAATTGGTCTGGGCGGACTCCAGAGCCGAGGCGACCTCGTCGGGTCTAATCCGGGCGAGAAGGGGGTAAAGTTCCCGGTCCGACTTGCCGGCTGAAATGGCATCGAGGGCGGATTGGATGAGGGGGGACGGGATGGTGTTGGTCCATCCATGGGGCAGGGTGCCTTGACCCAAGGAGTCCAACAGCCGTGACGAGGGCGGTTCCCCCGGAATGGAGGCCAGGGCCTGTCGCAGGGCATCGGGTTGCAACCGTGAGGTGTCCGATGTCGAGGTGAGAATCAATTCGCTTCCTCGCATGCTGGCACTGCGAAGTCGTCGGGCCTGGTAAAAGCTCCATTGGTCCCCCACCTTGGACTGGAGTTGTGCAGCGGTCGATCGGTCGTACTGCCCCCGCGTCATTTCGCTTTGGGACAAACCGGCCATGAGAGTGGAAACCACCGTCATGATCACGGGAGTCGAAGTCAGGAGCTTCCCGAAGGTGTTCTTGGGCACCTCCGGTGGTGGTGTTTGTGAGGCTTTGGGCAGTGCGAGTTTCATTAGATGGCGGGAAATCGGAAAGTGACAAATCCGTTGATGAAAGCCAAGAGGCGGTTGCCTGACATGAGTTGGCTTTGCGCCTATGCTCCTTGAACATGGCAGAATCAAGTCCCGTCATCATTGTAGGTGCAGGTCTGGCAGGATTGGCTGCGGCGCGTCGGTTAGCCGAGGCTGGAGTTGAAAGTCTGGTTCTGGAGTCGTCCGATGCGGTTGGCGGAAGAGTGCGAACCGACTCGCGGGACGGCTTCATGCTGGACCGGGGATTTCAGGTCCTCCTCACCGCCTATCCCGAATGCCGATCTTTGCGGGACGAACGTTTGGACCTTCGCCCATTTTACCCGGGGGCGGAAGTCTGGTGGGACGGACAATTTCACCGGGTGGCCGACCCGTTTAGACGACTGTGGGATGCGTTGGCCAGTGTGAACAGCCCCATTGGTTCATGGAGTGACAAGGCCCGGATTGCCCGTGTGCGGCATCGGGCACTTTCGGGAACGATTGAGGATTTGTGGGACCGCCCGGAATGTTCGACCCATGAATTCCTGAAGGGACAAGGCTTCTCCGACGTGATGATGGATCGCTTTTTTCGACCGTTCCTCGGCGGAATTTTCTTGGAAACCGAATTGAGGACTTCATCCAGGACGTTTGAATTTGTATTCCGGATGATGGCCCAGGGAGCCACGGCCGTGCCCAGTGCTGGAATGGGGGCCATTCCCCGGTTTTTGATGCAAAAAATCCCTTCGGGACGAATGGAACTCCGTCTTGGACAGACCGTTGTGGATTTGGTCCGTGGACCGGATGGCAACTTGACGGGGGTTCAACTTGCCGATGGAGCGGTTCGCGCAGCCCATCGACTGATTCTTGCGGTTGAAGCTCCAGCTGCCGCCCGGTTGCTGAAGCTACCGCTGATCCCCCGTTCCAGGTCGGTCTGCACGTGGTATTTTACCGCCCCAGCCCGCTCCCATCCCGACCCCATTTTATACCTCAACGGAAGCGGGGAAGGTCCTGTCAATCATGCCGCGTGGATGAATGAAGTTTCTCCGGCCTATGCGCCGCCGGGCCAGGGGTTGCTTTCGGCGACCGTTCTCGGCTCGGGAGTCACTCCCGAGTCGGACATCCGGACACAGATGGGAAAATGGTTCGGCCTTGAGCCTGCGGATTGGAGGCATCTTGCGACATACTCCATTGCCCATGCACAACCTGAGCCGGGCGAATTGGCTCGTCTGATTCCTGGTGGATTTCGAGGAGGGGCTCCGGGAATCTACGTCGCGGGCGACGCTTGGGGGCAGGTATCGATCGATGGTGCCCTCAAATCCGGGCGGCGGGCAGCAAAAGCCTTGTTGGAGGCCTACGAATCTGGTGGAGATATTGACGGCTGACTGCTGCCAGGTCCTGTGGTATCCGAAGGCAATCGGAGTTGGCGTGGTGGACAGGATTTGTTACGGTGACGCCATGTCAGAGAAGCCACTCGCACAGATTCCACAGGCAACGCGGGAACTGTATGAGAAGGGAATCGCGGCCATCCAAAAGAACAACCTCGATTATGCCGTCACCCTTTTGACCTCGGTTCTGAAGACCGAACCGGCATTTTACGAGGCCCGCGAGGCGTTGAGGGCCGCCCAACACAAGCGGGTGGTGGGAACCCGGAGCTTTTTCAAGAAATTGGTGGGTTCCGCCTCGAGCCTGACTCGCGGAAAGATGGCGCTGCGAACCAACCCACTCGAAGCATTGCAGGTTGCCGAGGACGCGTTAAACGATGATCCATCCAATCTGGATGCCCATGAATTGTTGGCGGAAGCCGCCATGGCTTCCGACCTTCCGAAAACCGCACTTTTGTCGCTGGAGGTGGCATTCAGGGCCCGTCCTTCCAATCGAAAACTCGCACTGAATCTGGCACAGGCACTCGGACGACAGGGTAACCGCCCGAGGGCGGAAAAAATCTACCGTGACCTGTTATCCATAACACCGAACGATGCAGAGCTCAATCAACTCCTCAAGAACCTGCTGGCAGAACGTTCGATGCAGGAGGGGGGCTATGCCGGGCTGGCAGATGGTCAGGGCAGTTACCGCGATATCCTGAAGAACAAGGACGAGGCTCGAATGTTGGAGCAACAGAACCGGGCGGTGAAAGACCAGTCAGTCGCCGGCCAATTGATCGCGGACTATGAAGCACAACTCTCGACTGAACCCAACCAGTTAAAACTCCTGCGGGATTTGGCTGAGCTCCATTTGAAGCGGGAAGAGTTTGGAAAAGCCCGGGAGTACTTGGAACGCGTCATCTCCGTAAGCGGGGTGAATGATCCGATGATTCTGGAGCAGTTGCGAAATACCCGTCTGGCGGAGTTTGCAAAATCCGAGGCGGATTTGGACCAAACCGATCCCGACTACTCTATTCGCCTGGAAGAACTCCGCAAAACACGGTTCAACTGGCAATTGGAAGACGCGCGTCGGCGCTCGGAGCAAAACCCGACCGACCTTTCGATTAAATTCGAATTGGGCGCTCTCTATCTGGAAGCTGGCCGTGTGGGCGAGGCCATTCCTGAACTCCAAAGGGCTCAGAACAATCCCAATCGCCGAATCGCGGCGATGAATTTGCTGGCGCAGGCGTTTGGCCGAAGGGGAATGAACGATCTGGCTGCCAAGAAATTGCAGGAAGCGATCAAGGAAAAGCTCGTTTTTGACGACGAAGCCAAGGAGCTTCGGTATCAACTCGGGACCATTCTGGAAAAAATGGGGCGTTCCGATGAGGCCATCGAGCAGTTCAAGGTCATCTATGAACAGGATGTTTCCTATCGTGATGTCACGGAGCGTGTGGACGCCTATTATTCGGCCAAGTCATAAGTCGTTGCAAACCACTTGCCCCAGTTTCAGGAGGATCGCTAATCTGATGGAACGTTGGCTGGCCAAGTCGGCTGGCTGACGGATGGTGCAAGCATTCCCGAAAGTTCAACCGTAGGATTTTTCATGGCGTACACGACGTGCAGCGTTCCCGCAGGCGGGAAGATTTCCATAGTAGGCGGCCAGCTTCAGGTTCCGGCCCAACCGATCATCCCGTTTATTCGCGGAGATGGTACCGGCCCGGATATCTGGGCGGCCAGCGAACGGGTCTTTGATGCAGCGGTTGCCAAAGCCTATGGCGGCACTCGCAAGGTGGCCTGGATGGAGGTTTTTGCGGGTGAGGAGGCCTTCAAGCGGTTCAACAACTGGCTTCCGGACGATACGGTCGATGCATTTCGTGAGTTTCTTGTCGGCATCAAAGGACCTTTGACCACGCCCGTGGGCGGTGGCATCCGGTCGCTGAATGTGGCCCTACGGCAGATGCTCGATTTGTATGTCTGCCTTCGCCCGGTTCAGTGGTTTCAGGGAGTGCCGAGCCCGGTGAAACGCCCCGAGAAAGTCGACATGGTGATTTTCCGCGAAAATACCGAGGACATCTATGCCGGCATTGAATTTGCCCCAGGCACACCGGAAGCCCAAAAGGTCCTCGATTTCCTCGCGCGGGAATTCCCGAAAGAGTTCAACAAGATTCGATTTGGAACCCAGGCCAAGGCGGCTGAGTTTTGGGCGTCCGTCGGCAATGCCGCGTTCCCCACGGATGTTGCCGTGGGCCTGGGACTGAAGCCTGTCAGTCGGTCGGGTTCGGTCCGATTGATTCATAGCGCCCTCAGCTACGCCATTCGCAATGGTCGGAAAAGTGTGACCCTGGTGCACAAGGGGAACATCATGAAGTACACCGAAGGTGCCTTCCGGGATTGGGGATACGGTGTGGCCGAGGAGTATTTCGGCGACAAGGTCTATACCTGGTCTCGCTGGGAAAAGACCAAAGCGGCTCAAGGTGAGGAAGCGGCCAATGCCGAACAGAAGGCGGCACTGGCCTCCGGAAAAATCCTGGTGAAGGACTCCATTGCGGACATCGCCCTTCAGCAGGTGCTGACCCGCCCCGAAGACTTCGACGTGATCGCCACTTTGAACCTCAACGGCGATTACCTGAGTGACGCTCTGGCGGCCCAAGTGGGTGGAATCGGTATCGCGCCGGGAGGCAATATCAATTACATCACCGGCCACGCCATTTTTGAGGCCACCCATGGCACAGCGCCCAAGTATGCCAACAAGGACCTGGTCAACCCGGGCTCTGTCATCCTTTCAGGCGAGATGATGTTCCGCCATTTGGGCTGGATTGAAGCGGCCGATTTGATCCTGAAGGGACTCAACGGAGCCATCGGCAGCAAGCGGGTGACATATGACTTTGCCCGTCAGATGGAGGGAGGCACCCAAATCAAGTGCTCCGAATTCGGGGACAACATGATCTCCTTCATGTAGCGTCAAAAGAGGTTCCAGGCGAAGAAGAACCGAACGCGAAAAGGCGGAACCTCGCCCGTGGTGCTTTGGCGGCGGGCAGGATATAACTTGCGAGGGGGGGGCGGCTCGGCTGGAGCCTCGCCCTAGTGATGTTGCTCCACCTCAATAGGGTGCACCCGAATCATCAGGGTGGGAAGAAAACCTGCTATCCGTCGCTCCTCGCTACTGGCCCGGGAAGGGATCGGCTGCGGTGCGGAAGTATTCGGTGAATTTTTGGACGATTTCCGGGTTTTTCGCCGCCACATTCCTGAATTCTTCGGGGTCTATGTCCAATTGATAGAGTTCGAGTGGTTGGTCCGGTCCCAGTTGGACGGCCTTCCAAGAACCCATTCGGGCGGCGCGCTGATAGCCTCGTTCATGGAATTCCCAGTAGAGAAATTCGTGCTGCCGAATGGGTTCCTTGCCAAAGAGCACCGGAGCAAAGGAAATTCCATCCAGATTTGCCGGTGGTGTGACGCCAACCAACTCCGCCACGGTCGGCAGGAGGTCCCAAAGGGCGACAGGGAGTCCGTTGGTGGTGCCCGGTTTGATGTGTCCCGGCCATCGGACGATGAAGGGGACACGAATCCCTCCTTCATAGAGGTCCCGCTTCTGACCCCGAAGCCGACCCGCGCTTCGGTGGAAGCTGGATTGAACTCCCCCTTCGGAATGGGGGCCGTTATCGCTGGTAATGATGACGACCGTATCGCGGTCCAGATTTCGTCGTTCGAGTTCGGTGAAAACTTGGCCTACGTGATCATCCAGGCGGGTAATCATCGCGGCCTTGGCCTGCTCAGCTTTCGGCCATGCCTCGCGCCGGTAGGCTCCCAGGGAAGGAACCTGCATCCCATTGGTGCCGAGCTCGTTATTGGCGTGGGGTATGGTGGTCGCCAGATAGAGGAAAAAGGGCTCGTATTGATTGATCTTGATAAAGTTCTGAGCTGCTTTGACGAAGAGATCGGGGGCGTAGCTTTCTGTTTTTCCGTTGGCGTTGCCCAAAATGATCCGGGGTGTCGTCTCGTCATTTCGCCAAAGCTCGGCGGGATAGTAATTGTGCGCCGATATCTGGTCTGGATATCCGTACCACTCATCAAAGCCCTGGTGCGCAGGTGCCCCGCTGGTTCCCGGTGCTCCCAATGCCCATTTTCCCAGAGCGCAGGTGGCATACCCTCCAGCGTGGGCCACGCGGGCCAGGGTAACGGTATCGGATGCAAGGGGCTTTTCGTTGTTGGACCGGAGCTGTCCGTGCCCGGAATGGAGCCCGGTCATCAAGGCGCACCGGCTGGGAATGCAAACGGTGTTACCGGCATACGCCTGCATAAACTGCATTCCTTCGGCCGCCACGCGGTCGAGGTTTGGAGTTCGGATGCGCGTCTGGCCGTAGCAGCCCAGGTCTCCGTAGCCCAGGTCATCGGCGACAATGAGGATGATATTGGGGGTCTTGGCCTTGCGTTCGAAGCCGCGAATCGGTGGTCGATTGGTGTTCTGAGCCAGGCAGAGGCAGGAAGCCGCCACCCACACCAGGACTCGAAGAAATGTCAGGATGGACCGCATGAAATTTAGCGAAGGTAAGGAATGGTGAGCGGTCCTTGCGGAAGTACGGCCACGCGAGCCTGAGGTCCGAACCGTTGCAATCCAGCAGTGACTGTGGCTGCAATGTCGTGACACGGGGTTAAATGAGCCGCTTGAAGCACTGCATCGGACATCGAGGAATAGACGTGAATTTCCGCCCGTTGCAAGAGCAGGCACTGGATTTGGGCCTGCCACTGTTCCGCTCGTTGGAAACCCGGCGACGCCAGGAGGGCCAGCACCTCCTCCGGTGTCTTTCCTTCGCGAAGAAGGCGGTCAAAAGGACTGCCGGCTGGTACCCCTTCGCGGCATTCGGCCGCCAGAATGATCAATCCGCCCTTGCGCACGATTCGAGCCGCTGCGCTGACCCCCTTGATGCCTTGATAGAGGTTGAGATCGAGCGGATAGCCGGAATTGGTTGTGACGACAATATCGAATGGGGAGTCCACCGCCTGCATGGCCGAAGCCCGAACAAACTCCCGTCCAGCCCGATGGGCCTCGCGCAGGTCTCCGGCAAAGACACCAGTGATGTCCCGATGGTCATTGAGAGTCACATTCAGCAGGAATCCGCCGCCGGCCCGGGTGGCAATCTCCAGGAGTTCCTCCCAAAGTGGATTCCCCTCGCAGATGCCAAATGTGGCATTGGGTTCGGAGAGGTGGTGGGCACCGTGGTTGCTCATGACGGTTTCCAGGTGGGCAACACCCGGCATGAGGGCCTTGGGTCCCCCGCTGAAGCCCGCGAAGAAGTGCGGTTCGATAAAGCCGGTCAGAATGCGTAGGTCGGCTTCTACGGCAATGCGATTGATGAGTGCCGGAACACCGGTTTTCGTGGTTCCGACCGCGACACAGGCCGCGTGGCTTTCGGGTTCGTGATTGATGACCCGGTAGCCGGACACCACTTCCGGGGTCAGCATTTGTTCCAGTTCTTCCCGGGTGTTGGGACGGTGAGTCCCCAATTGATTCAGCAGCGTGATTTGAGACCGACTGACCCCGTTTTCTTCCAGGTATTCGAGCAACCACGGAATGATTCGACGGTTGGGAGTGGCCCGTGTGATGTCGGTGAAGAGGATGACGATCTGCATTCCTTCACGGAGAAGGGACTTCAGGGATGGGGTGCCAATCGGTGAGTCGAGGGCGGCGCGAAAGGCGCTGCGTTCATCCGGCAGTCCCGGACGGGGCGAAGGGGCGATCACCGTGGTTCGATGCTCGGGAAACTCCACGGGCAACAGGCCCTGCCCATAGGCAAGCGGTACATGCATCCCGGGAGTGTTCCGTTGGTCGTGGTCTGGCGCAATGCCGCAGAAGCCTTCGGATATAGACATCGATGTGCGGTACTGGCATGGAGTCCGGCGGAGCTTCCAATTTACGATTGCCCCTTTGCCTCCCGGCCTTCTTTTTTCTACCCTTTCCGCTCAATGCTCGACATCAAGCTATTGCGCGAACGCCCCGATTTTGTTCGGGAACGCCTCTCCCTCCGCCATGCGGGTGACGAAGGAAAGGTGACGGAGATTTTGACCCTGGACGAACGTCGGCGCTCTGCCCTGACCGAGGCCGAGCAACTGAAAGCCCGAAGGAATTCCCTCTCAAAAGAGATTGGAGGCCTGATTGCGCGAAAACAAATGGCGGAGGCGGACGCGTCCAAGGCCGAGGTCCGGAAAATTGGGGATAGAATTTCTGAGTTGGATACTGAAATTGCCACCGCGGAGCTGGCGCGGGAGCAACTTCTGCTCACGGTCCCCAATCTTCCCGATTCGACGGTGGCCGAGGGGCGCACCAGTGAAGACAATCCGGTGGTCCGGGTTTTTGGTGCTCCGGCGACTTTTGATTTTCCTCCTGCCAATCACGTGGAGTTGTGCAACCGGCTTGGTTTGATCGATTTCGCCCGGGGAGCAAAGCTCAGTGGAAGCGGATTTCTTTTGTACACCGGTTGGGGTGCTCGACTGGAGCGGGCACTCATTCAATTCCTCCTGGATCTTCACACGGTTGAACATGGTTACGTGGAGGTGGCGCCCCCCTATATCATCGGAGAGCATTGTATGGTTGGAGTCGGCCAGTTCCCGAAGTTTCGGGACCAGGCCTATGCAGTTCAGGAGGGTCTGGACGCATCCACCCTCGGCAAACTGTACCTCCTTCCCACTGCGGAAGCGCCGGTGGCCAACATCCATCGGGAGGAAATTTTACCGGTGTCCCAGCTTCCGGTCCAATACGTGGCCTATTCACCATGCTTTCGGGCCGAAGCCGGAGCAGCAGGATTGGGGACGCGAGGAATGATCCGGGTGCACCAATTCGACAAGGTGGAATTGATCAAGATTGTTACTCCGGAAAGCGGTTATTCTGAATTGGAACGATTGGTTGCCAACGCCGAAACTGTTTTGCAGCGACTGGGCCTGCATTACCGGGTGATCAGTCTTTGCACCGGGGACATGGGATTTGCATCGGCCAAGACCTACGACATCGAGGTCTGGGCACCAGGGCAGGGGCAGTTCCTCGAGGTTTCGAGTTGTTCCAACTGCGAGGATTTCCAATCGCGCCGGATGAACCTGCGGTACAAGACCGAGACCGGGGAGAACCGGATGCCGCATATTCTCAATGGATCGGGCACGGCCCTCGCCCGGCTATTTGTCGCGCTGATTGAAACCCATCAGCAGGCTGATGGCAGCGTCCTCATACCAGAGGCTCTCCGACCGTGGCTCAAGGCGGACCGGATTCCGACGCCCAAATAATCCCGGACGTGGGGCGGGTTAGACTTTGGGGCGCAATTGGGGAAACAGGATCACATCGCGGATGCTCTCCTGCCCCAGGAGCATCATACACAGGCGATCGATGCCGATGCCGATGCCGCCTGCGGGTGGCATCCCGTGTTCGAGGGCAATGAGAAAGTCTTCGTCCAGCTTTTGCTGTTCGCCGCCGGCCTGGCCTTCGAGCCGTTCCCGCTGTTCAATGGGGTCATTCTGCTCGGTATAGCCCGGGGAAATCTCCTGGCCATTGATGCAGCATTCAAACACCTCCACGGTTTCCGGCTCGTCGGGTGAAAGTTTGGCAAGTGGTACCAACTGGTAGGGTAGATGGGTCACGAAGGTGGGTTGGATAAGGGTCGGCTCCACCAGTTTTTCAAACACCGCTGCGGAGACCTCGAAATCCTCATATCCGGCGGCAATATCTCCCGCCAGTTTAAGGTCTTCCACTGCTCTCCGCCTCCGCTCGGCGGGGGACACGTCAAACCAGTCGGCACCGGCGACGTCTCGAACCAGGTCTCGATACTTTGCCCGCCGAAAGGTTCCCAGATCGATGGTCTTCACTACCTGACCCTCTGGGTCGCGGTGCTCGATGACCAGAGTCCCCACGACCTTTAATGCGACATGCTGAATCAAAGCTTCGACGAGGCTCATCATGGTCGAGTAGTCGCCAAAGGCCTCGTAGGCTTCGAGCATGGTGAACTCCGGATTATGGCGGCGAGAAAGACCCTCGTTGCGAAAATTACGGCCAATCTCGAACACCTTGTGATACCCGCCGACGAGCAGGCGCTTGAGGTAAAGTTCGAGGGCTATCCGGAGGAAGAACTCGCAGCCGAGCGAATTGTGGTACGTTTTGAATGGTTGCGCTGCTGCTCCGCCCGGAATGGACTGCATCATGGGCGTTTCTACCTCCATGAAGCCGCGTTCGTGGAGGAAGGCGCGGATTTCATGGACAATCGCCGAGCGTTGTTGAAATACCTTGAACGCAGCCTCGTTGGCCATCAGGTCCAAGTAGCGCTGCCGGTAACGAATCTCGGTGTCCTCAAGGCCGTGCCATTTTGCCGGCGGAGGGCGAAGGGCCTTGCCAAGGATGGTCACAGCATCGAGTCGCACGCTGGGTTCCCCGGTTCGCGTTCGGAACAATGCCCCCTGAACGCCGAGAAAATCGGCGAGGTCAAGGTTCTCAATCAGCGTCAATGCGTCGACGGAAAGACTGCTCTTTTGGGCGTAGACTTGGACTCGTCCGGTACTGTCTCGAAGGTCAAAGAACTGGCTCTTCCCCATGTCCCGGTGGGCCGTGACGCGGCCGGCGATTCGGACCACCGTGCCTTCGGACAATTCGCCCCGTTCGAATCGTTCTCGGGCGACACCGCACCCAATATCGGGTGCGAATTTGTTCATGAACGGGTTGACGCCCTTCTCCCGAAGAGTTGTCAACTTCGCCTTCCGTTGCTCGATCAGTGCACTGGTTTCTTCCATACCGGGGAGCTATCAGAGCACACGGAACGAAAACCCGGCAAGTCTGGTGGTGAAGGGAATGCAGTCGACCCGGGCCTACACAAGCTTCACCGAGGCTCAGTACTGACCCCAAAATCGACCGGCCATCGGTTTATGACGATTTGGGAGACTCCACCACGATCTCGAAAATGCGGTGCATCCGGGTCAACTCGAGAATCTGGCGAACCTGCGGTGATGGATTGAGGATGCGGAGGCTTCCTCCCTGGCCGCAAAGGGTCTTGTGAACGGCAATCAGTGCCCCGAGGCCCGAGCTGTCGACAAAGCGTGTCTCTGAAAAATCGATGTCCACACGTTGGTGACCTGCCACGAGAGCTTCCCGAATCTCGTCACGGAAGGCTCCGGCGGTGGCCGAATTCAATTCGGCAAGCCGGGATACCCGCAGAATGTGGTCGGTTGTCTCGAAATGCATATACCGAAAGTCAACAGAAGCGGTGCCAGCCGACTATCCTGCGGATACAAACGCGGCAGTCGTCAAACCATTGTCAGGGAGTTTGCGACAAAATATCGCCGGGTCAATGTCGCATCGGGAGGTGTTTCAGCCACGTCCTGTGCTCGCACCGGATCGAAGTTCATCGGCGAGTTGTCCGAGGGTCGGGCTGAACTCGGCGAAGGCGGTGGCAATCGCCAAAGCAAGACGGACATGATCCGTGCGTGAGCCTGTCTCCGCCCGTTGCTCAAGCTCCCGTGCGAGCTCTCCGACCCGGCGTAACCCGAGCGGAAGGCAACTTCCCACCAGACCGTGGGCCTGTCGCCGGATGCCCTCGTTCTCCTGTCGATCCACCAATTCCTTGAGTTCCGCCACCCTGCCGGGGACTTCCGCCAGGAAGTCGTGAATCAATGCGGAAACCTCCTCGCGCCCCAAATCGTTTCCGAGGCTTTCGACTGTAGTTCGCAAGTGTTGGATTTCGTCCTCCCGTTGATTGGAGTCGAAATTGGGCGGGGGCACATCTTCATCTGCTTCAATGGCGGATTTCAATTCGTTCAGGCCAACTGGTTTGACCAGATAGTGATTCATTCCGCACGCAAGGCATCGCTCACGTTCTCCCGGAAGGGCGGCAGCGGTCAGTGCGACGATTCGAACGCTTTGTGTTCGATGGGCTTCGACCTCCCACTTGCGAATGATCTGGGCCGCTTCGTATCCGTCGATTTCCGGCATGTGACAATCCATCAGGATGACATCAAAATTGCCCTGCATGGCTGCCGCGACGGCCTCTTTTCCATTGGCCGCCAAGGCGAAACGGTGGCCGAGTGACTCCAGCATGAAAACAGCCAGTCGGCGATTGATGTTGTTGTCTTCCGCCACCAGGACATGCAACCGGCGACTGGGGGGAGGGAATGAGCTGCGGAGTTGAGATGCCGGACTGCTGAATTTTGAGGTCTCGCGGTTTTCGAGCCAGTTACGAAGGTTGGATCGTCGTAGCGGTTTTCCGATGAATCCGTCGATATGTGTCAAATTCCCAGAGGAACGCAATGAATCGGTCAAACCGCCCGTCAGTGCCACACGTGGCCCTTTGGGCGAATTGGAAGCGTTCAGTTTGGCGACAATCTCCATCGCCATCGATCCAAACCAATTTCGATCGATCAGTGCAGCATCGAAGCGACCGGATTCCAAAAGGCGAGCCCATTCCAGTTCGGAGTCGGACATTTCGAACTGACAGCCTTCCGAGCGGAGGGCGGAGGCGATGCTGCGACGGGTTTCCGGGTGACCTTCACCTACAAGGATTCTGCGGTCTCTGATGGCTGGTGGACACCATCGAGCCGCCCCTTCCTGAGGAAGAACGAACGAGAAGGTCGAGCCCTCACCAGCGGTTGAAGCGACATCGAGACGGGAATCCATCAGCTCCAGAAGTCGCTGGCAAATCACCAGGCCGAGTCCGCTCCCACCAAAGCGACGGGTGGTGGATGCGTCCGCTTGGCTGAAGGGGCGGAAGAGACGCTGGAGTTGATCGGGACGGATTCCAATGCCCGTATCCCGGACGCTGAATTCCACGCCACGTCCGGCGGAATCGGGCCGAACTTCGAGGACGACCTCGCCGTGTTCGGTAAATTTGATGGCATTACCAACCAGATTAAGTAATATCTGGCGAATACGGCTGGAATCCGCTGTCAGGCGCGCCGGGATTTCGGCAGCAACAATCACCGCCAGAGTCAGACCTTTTTGCTGGGCCTTGTGGCCAAGGAGGTCGACGACGTTCTCCAGGATCGTATCCAGAGCGAATTCCTCGGTCAGCAGGTCCAACTTGCGGGCTTCAATCTTTGAAAAATCCAAAATATCTTCAATGATGGCCATGAGCGCTTCGCCCGAACTCCGAATGGCGTCAATCATTTCCCTCTGTTGCGGCGGCATCGGTGACGTCAGTAGGAGCCCCGACATTCCAATGATTCCGTTCATTGGTGTGCGAATCTCATGGCTCATCATCGCGAGGAACTCACTCTTGGCCCGGCTTGCCGCCTCGGCGGATTCCCGCGCAGACTGCAAGATCGCTTCATGCCGACGTTGCTCGGTGAGGTCGGTGATGGATTCGATGATTCCAGTGACAAAATGATCCTGACGACGAGGAACCCCCGTCACCCAGGCGTTGATGGTGTGTCCATCGGCATGGTGCAAACGCAGCGGCAGACTGGTCGTCTCACCCGACAAATTACGCGCCCTCGCTCCGTGAAGCATGGGCACGTCCTCGGCAACGGTGAATTCGCCTAGCGAACGTCCGCCGAGTTGTTCAATGGACAGTCCCACCAGACGCCCAAAGGCGGCATTGCTGAAAACCAATTCCCCGGTGGCGTCGGTGATTGTGAGGGCCTGCCCCATCAAGTTCATTACTTGAACGGCAAAATCCCGCTGAGCCTGAACGTTGACTTCCGCTTGCTTTCGAATAATGAACTGACCGATTTGATTTCCCAATGCAGTTCCAAGGCGTAGTAGATCCTGATCCGGGTTTTCGATTTCACTCCCAAAGAACTCCATGATGCCCAGCGTGAGCTCGTCGGCACGGCACGGAAATGCCAGCACGGAATGCAAACCGGCCGAAGCGGCCGAATCACGTCGTTTGGCATCGCCTTCCGCAGCAAAGTTGGAAACCCATTCCGGGAGTCCAGATTTCCAGACCTGTCCTGGCAGGGCCTCTTCGGGGCCGAACGAGAGGTTGCGGCATGTCTCGGCAAAGTTGCCGATGTGCATCTCCGGTTGATGCCAGCATTGTTCCATCCGAAGGCGCTCAGTGCGCGATTCCCACTGCCAGAAACAGGCAAATCGCCATCCCAGTCCGCGAGAGACAGCGCGAAGGCATCGTCCTATGACGGTGGTGAGTCCATCAGAACCCGCCAATATGCGAGCCACCTCATACTGGGTCGATCGACGTTGGTCGATATGAACCCGGTGGGTGATATCCGACTCGATCGCCATGAAATTAATGAGTCGTCCATCGGCGTCCCGCACCGGTTGTGTCTCGATTTGGACCCAATATTTTCTTCCGCAACGGTGATAGTTAAGAATCTCAGTCTTGAATCCCTCACCCCGGCCGATCCGCTCCCGTATCATTTCCACCGTGAAGCGGTCTGTGTTCGGGCCCTGAAGGATTGAACCCGGGGTACGCCCGCGGACCTCCTCGAATGAGTAGCCGCTCAAGCGAGTAAATCCCTCGTTGATCCATTCGATCCGTCCTTGTGGATCGGTTAAAACAACGGCGTTGTCGGTTCGGGCGGCCACCATGGCCAGCTTGTGTGCCTCGGCCTCCCGGGCGATCAATTGGGCCTCCAACTCTTTCAGGGCGGTCTCCCGTTCAGCCAGGAGGGTTTGCGCCATCATGAGTTCAGCGGTCCGGTCCTGAATCTGTTCCTTCAGTTGCTGCAAATGCTCGGGGGCGACCTCAGTGGCTGGAGTTCCCCGATCCTGGGAGTCACGGCAGCCATCCCGTGAGCCCGTGGGAGTCTGATCAAACTTCGACGACACTTCGGTTGGCTGCGTCGTGGAATCGATGTTCTTGGGGGGGATCACAAGGATGGAAATTCCTTGGGTGATGGAGTGAGGAGATCGCGACGGGCGGCGGAAAGAGGTGCCACCCACCGTAAATATTCCGCCTGCAACTGGTTCACGAGGTCTGTTTGACGGTTTACCTGCCGCATTTCAACAGATTCCTCCAACTGAAATGCCAACGACCTCATTGCCGCCAGCCCAAAGATGCCAGCAGTGCCTTTCACCGTGTGAGCGCTTCGGCGCAGCTGCTGTTGGTGCTCCACTTTTCCGGCGAATTGCCGACATTCCGCCAACTGTTGCGGAGTCGATTCCAGGAATGAGCCCAACAATTCCGAGGCCGACCGTTGGCCCAATTGGTCGGCGAGATGTTGGAGGGTGCGCGCGACCTCCGCTGCGGAATCGTCGCCCGGAGGCACCGCCGGCTTTGCGGTCAAAATCCCGGATGAGATTTTTTCGAGGGCAGTCCGCAGATGTGCCAATGCGACCGGTTTGAGGAGGTAATCGTCCATTCCGGCAGTCAAACATCGTTCGCGTTCACCGCTGGTGGCATTGGCGGTGAGGGCGATGATTCGGGGTGGTACCAATTCCGGATGGCCGACGTAGAATTCCCGGATTTTTGCCGTTGCCTCATATCCGTCCATGATGGGCATGTGGCAGTCCATCAGGACCACGTCAAACGCCTGGCTTGTGACCCTTCGAAAAGCGATCTCGCCATTTTCCGCCAGGACACATACATGACCGAGACGTTCAAGCATCAAGGCCGCCAGCCGTTGATTGACGGTGTTATCCTCCGCCACCAGAATCTGCAATGGACGGCGTTGGGAATTGCTGCTGGCGGTTTCCGCTTCAACCACTGAAGGCTCAGGGGGAGCAAGGAGCTGCCGAAGGCGCGTCCGCTTCACTGGTTTGGTGATGAATTCATCCACCCTTGCGAATTCAGGCTTGTCCCGGAGGGACTCCATCAGCGAGTTGACAACTGCGACGCGAGTCCGCCGCGAGACCGATGGACCTCTATTTTGGAGTGCGGCCACGCAGTGTTCTCCAACCAGGCTGCTGTCGACGATGATCCAGTCATACTTGTCGGCATCGTCAAGCAGAGCCTCGACGACGGAACGTTCGTCACTGGCGGTCCGGACCGTGGCACCAATGCCCCGAAATTGGTTGGCTAAGGCAAGGCAACCGTTTTCGTGACCGTCGGCGACCAGCACTGTATGCGATTCGGTGACCGGGATGGGAGGGGCGCTGACGGCGGGCATGGCCACGGTGAACCAGAACTGCGACCCGACCCCCATCGTGCTGTTGACTCCGATGGTGCCCCCCATGAGTTGGACGAGTCGTTTGGAAATGGCCAGTCCCAACCCGGTGCCCCCAAATCGCCGGGAGGTGGAAGAATCAACTTGTGAAAACGGCTTGAACAGGCGGCTCTTTTGATCTTCGGAAATTCCCGGACCGGTATCAAAAACATCAAAACGAAGTCGGTTGGTTCCGGGCAGAGGCTGGATTTCCAGCCGGATTTCGCCTTTTTCGGTGAATTTGATGCCGTTTCCGACCAAGTTTAGCAGAATTTGCCGCAACCGTCCGGCATCGCCCAAAAGATTTGCAGGGACCTGCGGGTCCACGATGACGCGGAGCTCAAGGCCCTTGGACTGAGCCCGGTACGCGAGCAGGTCGATCACTCCATCGACGACGGCATCGATGGCAAAAGGGGTGGCCTCGAGATCGAGTTTCCCAGCCTCTATCTTTGAGAAATCGAGGATGTCCTCAATGATGGCCATAAGTGCTTCACCACTGGTCCGAATGGCGTTCACCATTTCCCGCTGCTGAATGTCCAACCGTTGTGACAAAAGCAGGGAGGACATGCCGATGATACCGTTCATGGGGGTTCGGATTTCATGGCTCATCGTGGCCAGGAAATCGGATTTTGCCCGACTGGCTGCGTCGGCGGCAATGGCGAGTTCTCGAGCTTCTACCGTGGTTCGCTCCAACTCTTGGGTCCGTTTTTGGACACGCTCTTCCAGTTCATCGTGGGCCTCCCGGAGGGCGCGGTTGTTGGATTGTATTTCCGTGACCATGCGGTCAAAACCCTGAAATAGCTGACCGATTTCATTGGGCCCCGCCAGACCGGAACGGACCGTGTAGTCGTGCTCAAACGCGACTCGATGCATCAGCCTGACCAGAAGGCGGATGGGGTTCGAGATGGTTCGTTGAAGGATAGCCGCCAAAAGGACGCCGATGATCAGTGCTGTCGCACCTGCCACCGTGGCGATCCCGCCAAATCCACGGGTTCTCCTGTCCCATCCTCCGATATCGGATTCCAGATAGAGGCGTCCCGTCTGCTCGTTGTCGGATTCCAGAGTGTGCCAGTATTGGGCAATGTTCGAACGGTCGACTGTATTGGTTTCATTCGGCTGAGGCGGGATGAAATTGGTGATGCCTGGTCGGACGTAGCGGGCGAACGGGCTGTCATTCAGTCCGTAGAGGACCACCGCCCGCACCCCGGGACGGCTTCCGATTACTTCCAATTTCTGGGCGGCTGTTTCCGGGTCGTTCAGCAGCAGGTCGACCACCAGTGTCCTGCTCACCACCGAGGCATCAGCCTCGAGATTCTCCTCCGCTGACTGGCGGCGATGCACCCAGTCATAGGTGATGACGGCACCGATGGCGGCCAGGAGCGAGACCACGCTGGTGGTCAGTGCCAGGAGCATCAACCTGAAACGCAACGATGGAGACTTCCACTGGTGGTACAGACGGTTGATCATGAAGTTGAAGTTCAGGTCAAGGCCGGGAAAAACAGGTCAATTCCAATTCGGCTTCCCATTCCACGATGGTCGGTTCCTGCTCGTAGTGCAAGCGATCCGAATCATGACGGTCGGTCCGATGCTGTCCCTAGGGTATCCATTCAATGCGTTTGGTGTTATCGAGCAGAGCTTTCACCTTGAGTCCCGCTTTTTCGATGGTGCGGCGTTTGATTTGCAGGAAGGGTTTTTGCTGCCGAATCAGGAGATTGACCATGCCTCCTTGTTCCATGAAATCAGGCTGGTCGCCCATCAAAAGCACTGGCTTTGCCTCCCATACCCGTCGAATTTCGGCCCAGTTTGGAGGCGGTTCCGAAGCGATGAAGATGACCTGGCAGCCCTTCAATTGTTCGGGCTTTGAGCCGTAGGTCACCTGGAATGCCCGTCCGGAATTGGTCTTGGCCTTTGTTAAATCATTCAGTGAGTCGCCAAAAGGGTTCCTTCCGAGGACACCGATTCTCATGGGGCGATTGGTTTCTGTGTCTTCCATGTCCGGCCACCGAAAGAAGGGCGTCAATTTGATCAGGAGCGCCGCCTTGATCGAGGGTTCATCGTACTCTGTGGTCTCCAGCGGCGCGCCTACCGTCTTGGCCGATGCGATTGGTGGGGGCGAGGCATCCTTGCCAAGACAAACTACCGCAAGGAAGAAGGCAATGGACGCGCAAATTCCACGAACCTGACGCCAGAAGCGCGGAGACAATAGGGCAATGCAAAAGGTCATTTCGACAGACAAGCCCTAAAAGCCGGCGGTTAATTTCACCAGAAAGGTTCGTCCATCCTGTTCCAGGACGGTCTGTCGCAACTCGATGGGCGTTGGGTCAAGATATTTATGATCAAAAAGATTATAAATACTGGCTGATATATCAACCCGACGCCAGATACGATGGCTGTACAAGGTCAGGTTGGCCACCCAGTAGGCATTCGCATGTCCGGCGGGTTCATTCTCCCGTGCTGAAACATATCGGAGCTCGGCCCCCCCGAATAATGTCTCTTGATAAATCGGAAAGATGATGTTGCCCTGAATCAAGTGATTGGGAGAATTATTAAGTTCATCGTGGGTATCCTCCGCCACGGCTCTTTGCAGGCAGTAGCTCAATCGACCTCGAAGCCCTCCCTCAAAATGGCCGGTCACTTCTGCTTCAATGCCACGCCCACGCACGCTGGAGATGTTTTTGTAAATCTGGAGCCCGTCGGTTGGGTCGACGGTCTGGTTGATGAGATCGTGGGCGATGTAATAATATCCGGAGAGAGATGCCCGAAAATGGGTTCCCAGCTTCTGTTCCACCACGAGTTCATAGGTTTCGTCGGTTTCTGCCTCGAGTCCGGGATTTCCCTTTTGGGTCAGGCCACCGTCGCTGTAGAAACGCTCGTAGGCATTGGGGCCACGGAAAGATTTGCCGTAGAGCAGTTTGAACGTTGTTGGCGTGATGGGATTGAAGACCAGCGAAGCCCGGGGGCTCAAGGAGCTCCCGACGAAGTCACCCTGATCGTACCGGATACCTGCTGACATCGTCAGGTTTGTCAAAACGTCCCAGGATCCGTCCAGATACGGGGCCCAGACCGTCGAATGATGATTCTCATGCAGGGTCTGCCGATACGGCACGGTCTGAATATTGTTTTGATTTTGCGCGACATTCTGGCGCATTTCAAATCCGGCCGTCAGAGTAAATTGGTCGTTCCAGATTCGATGAGCGTGCACATCCTCCGTCCACCATCGTCCAGAGATGTGTTCGATGGAATCGGTGGTGCCTGAAGGGCTGTCCAGTGTCGAAAGAGGATAGACGTAGAGTCCCCTGTAATGATAGGTGTCATAGCTGACCCGCGCATCCAACACGACTTCGTTTTCAAACGAGTGATTCAGGGAGAGATCGACAAAGTAATTGCCGTCCACCGTCGAATTTCGAGGGTCCCCAAAGACCGTGCCAAAGGAGCCGGTGGGGATGTTCTTGGTCCTTTCCACCCAGCCGCCTTCCAGGCGGATTCCATTCCAGGAAAGCTGACCAAATCCCGACCGGGAGTTCTCGCCATCGGTGTTTCGAGTAAAACCGTCGCTCACGGGAGGGTTGACGTATTCCTGATAGAAAAGTCGGTCGTGTCCATCCCGGTTGAGAAGCGTGCCGGAGGCCAGGAAATCAATTCCGTGGTCCAGTTCGTATCCGATGCTCAACCGACCGCGATAGCTTCCGAAACTGCCGGCCGAAACGGATGTTTCAACGCCTGAAAGATCCTTCCCCTTTCGGGTCACGACGTTGACAACCCCGAAAAACGCATTGTTCCCATAGAGCGAAGAGCCGGGGCCGCGCACAATTTCGACCCGATCAATCAGGTCGACGTCCACGATGAAACCGTCCCCCATAGTCACACCGCCGGTGACATTGTCATTGACCCGATGGCCATCGACCAGAACCAGGACTCGGGAGTTGTAGTCGCCCTGGCGTCCAAATCCCCTGATTCCGAGATACGAATAGTTTCTATCCGAGGTGGTGTAGAATCCACGGACGCCCGTCAGGACATCGGCCAATGTCTGATAACCCAGCTTGCGGATGTCATCGCTGGTCACAATCGTCACGGAAGATGGCGCTTGCTCCACGGCCTGATCACGCCGCGAAGCGGCGGTGACGGTGGCCACTTTAGTTTCCAAGAGTTGGTCTAGGGAGAGGTTGGACAGATCGTCGTTACCCTCGTTTGCGAAAAGGCGGCTTACCGTCCCCAAGATGGCGACGAGGGTCGGCAGGGGATAATGGTTCACTGCCAGGCACATCGGCGAGCCAGGGCGTCTCTTTTGAAAGGATAGCATGAACTGGCTTTTTAGTGTTTGAGGGCAATTGTTTTACCGGCTGCCTGCCCGTCAAGCGATCAAAAATGATCGGGAGCGGCCCGGCATTCTTGATGTAGGTCACCATCTTCCATGAGGGAATCTCGAACTGGAACTTGATTTTCTGGGAATTACGGTAGTTAGTGAGGGGGCTTTTGACTGGTTACCCATGAAATCCAAGTCTTCTTCACGCTGCTCAGTTCTTCACCCTGGTTTCAAGCCGGGTTCCACTTTTGCCTTCACCTTGATCGAATTGCTGGTGGTGATCGCGATCATCGCCATCCTCGCTGGAATGTTGCTACCGGCGTTGTCAAAATCAAAAACCAAGGCTCAGGGAATCATGTGCATCAACAACCACCGCCAACTCCTTCTCGGTTGGACCATGTACGTTGGTGACAATCAGGAAAACCTGCCCTATGCCTATGCCAACGACATCGACCCCCGGGGATCAAACGGGGCGTGGGTCCAGGGGATCATCGACGTCAACAACCCGTCAACCCGGGACAATTGGGACACCAATTTTCTCGCGAGGAGTCCGCTTTGGAATTACACCGGAAAGTCTATCGGTATCTGGAAATGCCCGGCTGATCGAAGTGTGGCCGTCAATTCTCTAAAGCAAAAGGTGCAGCGGATTCGCAGCATGTCGATGAGCATTTGGACGGGAGGACGCAATCCCAAGGACGGGGCGGGAATTGACGGCGGCTGGGGCAACAATAAATGGAGGGTGTTCACCAAGAGCACGTCATTCGACAACCCAGGTCCCTCGATGACCTACGTTCTTCTCGATGAGCGCGAGGATAGCATCAACGACGGTTTCTTTGTGGTCTCCATGGATAGTTATCCCAACAAAGCGGCGACCAAAATGATTGACTGGCCCGCTGGATATCATAATCGCGCCGGTGGATTTTCTTTCGCGGACGGTCACGCCGAAGTCAAGAAATGGGTGGATGGCCGGACGACGCCGCCGATCAACAAGTTGAATCAGCCCGTTAACCAAGCGAACAATCCGGACATCTTTTGGATGCAGGAGCATTCCACCCGAGGATTGTAGGCGGCGGCATGTTCAGGAAAGGGGGCCGAAGAGAAAGTCGATATCGTCAGAACCCAATTCCATTTTGGATTTGGATTCGGCTCCCAGCAATCCTTCCACGAGTGCCCGTTTCCGTTCCTGCATCGCGGCGATTTTTTCCTCGACGGTACCGGTGGCGATCAGTTTGTAGACAAAGACGTTCTTGGATTGGCCAATCCGGTGCGCCCGGTCGGTGGCCTGGTTTTCGACCGCAGGATTCCACCACGGGTCATAATGGATGACGGTGTCAGCGGTCGTCAGATTAAGACCCGTCCCGCCTGCTTTCAGGCTAATCAGAAAAACTGGAATTCGGCCCGATTGAAACGCTTTGACCGGTGTCGCACGGTCAGCAGTCTCTCCGGTCAAGATCACGAACTCAACTTTTGCCAGCTTCAACTGGGACTGGATCAGGTCGAGCATGGAGGTGAATTGCGAGAAAAGGAGGATGCGACGTCCTTCCGCCACCATGGGCACCAGCAACTCCATCAGAAGGTCGAGTTTGGCGGATTCGCCGACCTTTTTTGCTGCTGGAAGGGCAAGCAATTGGGGGTGACAGCAGATTTGCCTCAGCTTGAGCAGCGCGTCGAGAACCACGATGTGGGACCTCGACAACCCTTTTTTCGCCACTTCGGCTCGCACCTTGGCGTGCATCGCCAGGCGCACGCTTTCATAGAGGTCCCGTTGAGCTGCCCCGAACTCGACGGTTTGTACTATCTCTGTCTTTGGCGGAAGTTCGAGGACCACCTCACTTTTTTTCCGCCTGAGCATGAACGGGGCGACCCGCCTGCCGAGGGTCTTTTGACGCTCTGTGTCTTGGTGTCGCTCGATGGGATGTCGAAACAGGCGATTGAAATGCATCTCATCTCCAAGAAATCCCGGCAGGAGGAATCGAAACAAGGACCACAATTCCCCCAGGTGGTTTTCCATCGGCGTCCCGGTCAGGCAGAGCCGGTGTCGGGCTTTTAGTTCGCAAACGGCAGAGGCATAGGTTGTCTTGGAGTTTTTGATGTATTGCGCTTCGTCCAGAATGACGTAGTGGAATGAATGCTGGAGAAGCTCCGGCAGGTCTTTGGGTAGTAGCGAGTAGGTTGTCAGCACCAAATCATGTTCGGAGATTCGGTCAAAGTGATTCTTGCGATCCTGCCCGTGCAGGATGAGAACTCGGAGTGAAGGCGCAAACCGGGCGGCCTCCTGGCTCCAGTTGGTCATCAGGGTCGTGGGAGCTACAACCAGGGTGGGACGGTCCGCCCGCCCGGACTGTTGTTCACACAACAGGTGAGCGAGTGTCTGGACGGTCTTTCCCAATCCCATGTCGTCTGCCAGAATTCCGGCCAGGTCGTATTCACGGAGGAATTGAAGCCAGTCCACACCTTCCTTCTGATAGGGGCGGAGTTGAGCCTGGAGGCCTGAAGGGAGCGGAGCAGGTTGAATCCCCCGAAAATCCCGGAGCTTCCTGGCCATCTGGCCCAATTCGGTCGGCCCCAGCCATCGCCACTCATCACTGCCGGCTAATTCAGCAGCGCGAAGGCGATCGAGGCGAATCGGTCCGTTTTTATCCTTGGGCGGAGAATCGTAGAGTTCGAGAAGGATGCCCAGTATCTGCCGGGCTCGGGAGAGGGGGAACAGGAGATTGCGACCGTCCGGAAGAAGCAGGGGAAAGGCGGCATCCGGTTCTTTTGAGTTCAGCCGCTCGCGCGAGAGCGCCTTCGGGTCGTGCTCCAGGAGATGGAGGAGCAGCGGGAGAAGATTGATTTTTCCGCCATCCACCATCACCCCTAACTCAACTTCAAACCATTGATTCGTATTTCCCTCGGCAGGGTCACTGTGGGCTTCGGTCGTCCATGCTTCGGCCTCAACTACCCTCCATCGAAATCCAGGGTCTTCCGTGATCTGCCAATTCTCAGCTCTTAGCGCCGGCACGGTCGTCCGGACGAATTTCAGCCAGACGGTCGGGTCATTCGAGACCCAGTCGTTCTCCCGGATGTCGAATTCCTCCAAGTTGGGAAAAAATGGCGACTGGAGCAGCCCAATACCCATCAAGGGCTGGACCAACCGGGACTCGAGGTTGGGACGCCGTTGAATCTCCCGGAGGATGTCCCCTTCGATGGACTGAAGGATGTCACCCGGCTGACCGTAAGGTACCCGGATTCCGTCATAGTCGAATTCAAAACGAGCCAGGCTTAACTCGGCGGCTTCTTCTTGCGGCGGGGCACCGAACCATTTTTTTTCGGAAATCGTCATCAAACGGAGGCAGGGGATCGGACGGCAATCCGATAACCGCTTGACATTCAAGCGGCGCGGTTTGGGGAGCGGTAACGACAGCGGCTTTGACTCCAAAGCAACGGCAAGACGCAAGCCCTCGTCCGAACTGATCTCCGGTGCTGTCAGCCAGACTCGGGCGACCTTCAACGGCACCGTCAGTTCGATGGGACCGCAAGTGTGGCTGATTTCATCAACATACCAGAGTGGCTCCAAATCAAGGACGGTGGTGGCGGGCGGAATCATCGCCAGGGTGGTTCGCTGCAGACCGTCAGGACCGATCTCCCATCCCAATTCTGCCGCTCGTTTTTCCCCCAACTTCAGGTGCTGCCGCTGATTTCCCGCTGCAAGCCAGTAACACCTGTCGGTCGCTATCAACCTCTGAAGCAAAACCGTCCCGGACTCGCCCGTGAGGTGGCGAAACGAAACTCCGGGGGTCTCCTGTGCCCAGGCAAGCTCCACCGCAAGTTGTCGGTCATCATTGAGTTCCGTCGAAGTGGATTTGGGTTCGCGCCGCAGTTGGTCCCAACTCCACGTTTCGGGCGTGCTCCAGGCTCCATTTTTGAGGAGTCGCTGGCGGGCGATATCGACCATGATCCGGCCAAAGTCGGTTCGCAGGATGAAAATTCTCCTGTGGCTCTCTGGTCCTGCAGGGTCAATTTGTGAATCGCGGCGGAGCGTTTCGTCCGTCCCTACACGAAGTAACCGCAACCAATCATCGACCTCAGGGGACAACCCCGAGGCGGGTTTCTGAATGAGCCCCCCAAATTGCCGACGCATCCAACTGTCGACGCTTGGGTCGAAATACCGTTTGTTCTTCTGCCAATTTCTTCCGGATTCTGGCACGGGTTGGATAATCAAGGCACGGGGCCTTGCTGCAAGTCATTCCGTCATGGCAGTCGATCCTATGAACGACGATGACGGAGGGTCATGTCAGCGCTGTTCAGCGCGCGGTATGACGTTCAGCCAATAGTAGCCGACGGGGTGAAGCAGGGGGTGCCCTTCCTGGCTTCGGACTCCGGCTAGCTTGAGCTCGTGGACGTGGCCCACCACCAGATCAGTCGTCAATCTCACGCTGCGACCGTCCTTGGCGACGGCCACCGACTTGATGGGGGGCTTGGTTTGATCCACTTCCGGGGAACCGTACTCGGCCCGGTACACGTAGGTGTAGGTATCCAACTGGTAGGATTCGGGCTTCGCCGCCGTCGCCGGATCGATCGGTTGCGTGAAGGTGACTTCGAATCCATCGGGGAGCACATGCATCGTTTGCACCTCAAACACCGGTTTTCCAGTCCAGCGAAGCCGTTGAAGGGTAAACGGCTTTCCGCCACGAGCCCCCCAGCCACGATCAGTCCCGCCGACAAAAAGCGAGCCGTCCTCGCACATTTCCAAACTCAAGGTTCCGGAATCCAGCCCTTCACGAAAAGGAAAAGTGGCTCCTTGATAGACCCCATCGACCTGTTCCAATGAAACCCGCATGACCGTGCTCCAAGTCTGGTCGCCCACAAACAATTGGTTGGTGAAGGGGCCAAACTTCCCTCCGGTAAAGTCGTTCTGAATGCCACTCGCGCTTTGGCCCATGCGTTGATAGGGAAAGGCGACGGCGGGAGGAACGAGCTCCGGGACATTTTTCCATTCCACGGCAATCCGGCTGCCACTCTTCGGATCCGCGGGTCGTGGTCCCAGGTTCGGGGCAAGGCCGTACCATTTATTGCCCTGAGGGTTTCCCATGAACCCGCCGGGCTTCAGGTGCTTGAGCCAGCAGGTCCCATTCCATGGTCCTTGATTGTCGGTGTAGAACATGTCCCCCAGGTGATTCGTCGCCACACCACCGGGAGAACGAAGGCCGCTACAGGTCGGGATGGCCTTGCCATCCGGAGTGACCCGAAGACACCAGCCCCGGAACTCCGATTCACTGGTGAAAGAACCGGTCAGGCAGAGCACCACCCAGATGTTTCCATCCCGGTCGAACTTCGAACCGAAGGCGTATTCGTGATAGTCGCCGTTGATGTCCCATCGATCACAAATCGTCTCAAATAGGTCGGCGTGGTCATCGCCATTGGTATCCTTCAGGCGCGAAACCTCCCCGCGTTGGGTGATGTAAAACCAGCCATCCCCCCGGGTGGTAAGGCCCAAAACTTCATGCAGACCCGACGCAAAGCGGGTGAATTTGACGTTGGCTGGTGTCAGGCTCTTGCCGTAGGCCCCATCGACAAAATAGATTTCTCCCAAACGGGTCGAAACTGCCAGTCGGTGATCTCCAAAATGCTGGATGGCCCCCGCTTCAAGCACGACTCCCTCTGGAATCGGAACGGTCGCCAGCTCGTAATACTCGTTTTCGGTTTCGGCCATGGTCGCGGCAGAAACGGATAAAATGGAACCGAAGGCGGCAAGAGCGACTGCCATGACTGCGGCCAAAGGAAGGGTGGGTAGGCGCATAAACGATTGATTTACCAGCTGATCACTTCGGTGAATTCTCCATCCACCGGGACTTGCACCCGGAGCTCACGTCCAACGATTCGGATCGACAGAACATGGCTGAATTTAAAATGAACACGGCCATCGATCACATATTCTCCGTTTCCCGCGTCTTGAATGGTGCCTTCGCCCGCGCGCAACCAGAGAGCTCCGGTAATTGGCTTGCCAGATAACTTGAAGGTCCGTTCCAGGATGAAGTCCACCCCTTCCGCGCGAACGATGGGGAAATCATCAATGCCCACTCCATCCACTTGGTATTGGAACGCCGGGCGTTGTTTCTCATCCAATCTGTACCCCAGGAATTTTCCTCGTGCGGAACGATGGGCAGCCGTGGGCCAGGGGGCGTTCTCGTCGGGCAGGACGGCGAAGGCGTCGCCTTCCGGCAGGCGGAAAAGATGGTCACCAAGTGGGGGCTCATATCCAACGCCGCGGTCTGTGCTATGGCGTGCCGCATCAATAAAAGCACCCTGCCAGATCAGGGCCAGACGAAGATTGTTGGCATCAAAGGCCAGGCTGGCATGTTCCGGGTAGCCCACGGCGATGGCACGCGGACCGGCCCCTTCGATAAAGTTCCGGTAAATCACCGCCTCGTTGCCAACCACAATTTCTTTTCGACCACGGATGAGTCCTGCAGGAACTTCCGCCTTGGCTCCATCTTTCATCCAGGCCCAGATGGCTCGAATCTGGGCATCCGTTTCCCCCCCCAGCAAGGCCGTGTTGACAGCTTTTCCTTCGGGCCAGAAACTTGGCATACGGGTTCCCGGGCGAAGAGCGGCGGGATCAGGCAAATAGCGGCGGAACCAATCGTATTGCAGCCGCTCATGCATCCGCTCAAGTCCGAGTGCGGGAATTCCCATCGACCCGTACTGGGCAAAGGTATGACACGAGACGCAGCTAAGACCATCGCGTCCGACCAGTTTTTGGCCAAATTTGGCATCCCTATCCGAGGCAGTCGGCTCAACCAGTGCATTCGGTCTCTTGTCCGCCGCGGCAAGCAGGCCCGGAAGGTTCTCTGCGACAGACGGTCCAAAGACGGGCATACGTGTCGCCATGTAGGGTCGGACCTTGGTCCCTTCGCTCAACAGCCGCATCAGCCATTCGGATCGCAACTTTGCTCCCACTTCATTGAGATGAGGAGGGAGTCGTCCTTCTTCGCCGAGGTCCGCCTCGCCGACGATGGAAAACCACGGAGCCTTACCGTGGACGTCAGGCCCACCGATGCCCCCCCGCTGGTGACAGGCATAGCAGTTGAAGCGCGACAAAGTGGCTTCCACCTCGGCACCTGCGGAACGGGAATCCGAAAGGGTGGCCAGGGTGGCGACCGTCTTGCGTAGGGCACTGCGCTGGCTTTCGCTCAATGCATAATGCGGCACGGCACTTGAAACGTTATTCGCCAGACACCCGTTTTGGGGATGCGCCGACAATCCAGCCAGAGTCGGGGCGGATGCCGGTGGGGCCAGGGGGCCGTTGGGATCGGCCATGGAATGACAGGCGACACAATTCAACTCGGCAAACTTGAGCCGTCCCAGGGCAACCTTATCAGGATTGAGCGTCAGTCCTTCGTATCCCAGGGGACGGATAATCGCTCCACTGCGCTTGAAGGATTCCTTGCCCAACGGTTTGCGGCTGAAGCCCGGACCTTCCCACGCCACCTTTAATTCGGTACCGCCCCCTCCCTGAAAGTAGCGCAATTCAAAGGCTTGGAACCCCTGTTTCAGTGCGATGTTGCCGGAACGCTCGCGCGGAGCGTGGGTCCCGTCGTTGTCGACGACCACCCGGTCTCCGACTTGCAGGGTGGTTCCGTCGTCCGAAGTCGTCCAAAAGGTGTAGGTTCCGTCGCTCGGAATTTCGATCATTCCGGTCAGGATCAAACCATAATCGCTTTCCCGTTGTGGAAGTTGGAGTGGGATGCCGTCGCTGCTCCCGACCGTTTTCGGTGTGGCAGCCGACAGATCGGCACATCGTCTAAACGAACCCTCGTAGTACTTCAACTTTAATCCGGGAATAAGTCCGTCGGTCCCGTTGGAGCCTGCTCCGGCCTGGTCCCGAACGAGATAGGTGGCAATGGCCAGGGCCTCGTCGGATGAAAGGTTTAGTTTCGGCATTCGGCCTCCCGGGCGATGCCCGACCGGATTCTCGAGGAATCGCGCCAATTCCGTTGCCGGATACTTGGCAGCCAGGCGGCCCATGGGCATCGAAGCTTGTGTGGCGGTAGCGACAGCGGCTTCGCCACCTTCTGCCGCAGCCTTGAAGGGTGCGTGGCAGGCCACGCATCCGACGCTGTGGTACAAGGATTCTCCGCGGGCGATAAGGGACGGGTCGGCTTCCGCTCCTGCAGCTTCTCCGGGAGGCTGAACAGAAACCAGGTAGTGGACCAAGGCATCAATCACCACAGTGCGATCTGCTGATGGAATTGCCTCGAGCACGTGCGGCATCCGCGTTCCTGGCTTGGATGCCGACGGGGCTTCAAGCCATGCCTTCAACCAAACGGGGTTCAAGCGGAGTCCATTGGTTCCCAATAGTGGGCCGGGATTGGAAGCCAGCCGTTGACGGGTGGACTCGCTGGCGGAATGACAGGCCGTGCAGTTGAGTTCGCCCAAGAGCCATTCCCCTTCGGTCAGGCTGGACGGCAGGACCCCGGGCGGAGTCACGACCGCATGGACCGGTCCGGCCAGTAGTCCAGTGAGAATCAGTACGGATGCGAGCGTGCGCGTCATGAGACGAAAGGGCATTCGGGGAAGGGGGACGGATGGGGTGGGCGCGACATTCACGAGGTCGTGAGTGTTTGACCTGAATCGAGGCTCTACGGCAAGCCGTAACTCCTGAATTGACGGAAGATCGAGTGGACACTTGCACGGCCAAGACTTCGCGCCACGATGGAGCCGCGAATGAACGGTACGAAAAACAGGCGAATGAGCCCGCTGGCGACCATTTTCATGACGGTCTTTGTGGACTTGATCGGATTTGGAATCGTCTTACCATTGCTTCCCACCTACTCCAAGAGTCTCGGGGCAAAAGGCTTGATGGTCGGAGTGATCATGGCCTCTTACTCGGCCATGCAATTTCTCTTTGCCCCGGTTTGGGGGGCATGGAGTGACCGCGTTGGGCGTCGCCCGGCATTGCTCCTGAGCACCGGTGGTGCCGCAGCGAGCTACGCTGTGTTCGCCTACGGCTCGACCTTGTCAGACTCAATGGCTCTGTCGGTCATTCTTTTGTCCCGCGTGATCGCAGGAATTTGCGCGGCCAATATCACCGTTGCCCAGGCCTACATCGCAGACATCACACCGCCCGAGGAGAGCGGTAAGCGTATGGGACTGATCGGCATGGCGTTTGGATTGGGATTCATCATCGGACCTTTGGTGGCAGTCGCAGGTCAGGGTGCCATGGGCCGCATTGGTCCCGGTATTTTGGCCTGTGCCATTTGTACGACCAACTTCTTCTTCGCATGGAAATTCCTGCCGGAAAGCTGGCGTCCCGGCCTTCATCCGGCCGCTCCAAAGCGTTCACGTTTTGCAGGCGTTCAACATGTTCTCGGACAGCCGGTCATTGGCTTTCTCGTTTTCATTTTCTTTCTGGCCACCTTTGGGTTCACCTGTTTTGAGAGCAACCTGGCCATTTTGGTGACCCAAAACTTTCAACTGAACGACAAAAATTCCTACAGCGCCGGGGCTGTTTTGTTCAGTTTCGCCGGGATTATGGGGGCCACCGTCCAGTCGCCCGGAATCTGGAAGTCACTTAAGAAGTTGGGCGAGCCCCGACTGGTCGCCATCAGCCTGCTGCTCTTCGCGGTGGGACTGGCGCCGATGCCATGGATTAAAGGAAACGTCCCGCTCACTTGGTCAAACCTGTTTTCAGCAAACGGAGGTTCGTGGTGGATTCTTTTGCTCTTCGTCACACTGATTGCCATCGGCTCGGGAATGACACGCCCACCCCTGTTTGCCTTGATTCAGCGATGCGCGCCCGCTCATGAGCGGGGACTAACCTTTGGCGTTGCCCAATCCGGGGCAAGTCTGGCCCGGATTGTCGGTCCCCTGTTCATCGGCGGGTTGTATGACAGTCATCCGGCATGGCCCTATCTCGCCTGCGCTGGTCTGGCCTCCGTGACCGGACTATTGGCCTGGAAAACGCTGACACGAAGCAGTGAAATTCCTGCCAATCAGGCTCAAGGGCCGATTACGGCTTAAGTTTGTCTCCCGCGGGAGGGCTGGCTTGGGCACTATGGGTCAAAACAAAATCAACGAGTGCCTGACATTGGAAAAATCCCTCCCACATGTTGTGCCCCTGGCCATGAGCGATCACCAACTCCATGGAGCCGTTGAGCACCCGATATCGTTGCTGCAGCAGCCCGGAATTTGCCTCCAACGGAACCACGGTGTCGACGTCGCCATGAATCGCAAAAATGGATATGCCCGAGCCGGCCAGGCTGGCCAGGCGGTCGATTGGATTGAATTCCCGCACATGGAGCCGAAACATCTCGAGATTCATCCCGTAAGCCCCGGCGGACGTCTCCAATCCAGGATAGCTGTTCAGATTGCAGACGGGATAGATGCCGGCCACACCTCCCACCCACGTCGGATGATCTTCCGCCCATGAAAGCACCATCAGGCCACCACGACTTCTCCCAAGGAGAACGGGGCGACTGGAATACCCCCGAGTCTGGGTCATCGTTTGGTATAGCCGGGTAAACAACGCTCGTCCGGCAGGGTTTCCGTAGGACTCGCCCACGTCGATTCCTGCGATGGAGATTCCAGCAGCGAGGAAGCGGTCAAACATCCATCCCTCCTCCGACGCGGGCAATCCGGGCAGGGTGGGGGCATACCAGACCCAAGGATGTGGGGAGGAGACCGCGGATATCCGGCTTGGGATCAGGAAGGCGGCATGACCATCCACCAGGAAATTTTCTCCCGGTCGTGGCAGAACCTTGTCGGTCGGGGCTTTTGATGGCTGGTGCGCTTCGTCCGCCCCGATGGTGGGGATGGCAATCAAGAGGGCGACGGCCAGGGACTTGTACTTCATGGGGATGGCGCCGTGGGAAGTCGCAGGTGAACAACTTCGGAGTGGAGCTCCTGGGCGAGGACTTTGCGGTCGGCTCCCGGCGGTCTCGAATTCCCGAAGGAGATGCGAGCCTTGATCCGACGCTTCGAGAGCAGATTGAGGAAGTGCGGCAAGAATGTCATATCCTTCCAATACGCCACTTCCTCCGACACGCTGCCGTCGTCGAGTCGATAGTCGAGCCCGATCGGTGTGACGGGCCATTGACGACTGACCGCCGGCTCAAGCAGGGACGATCGGAACGGAAGCACGCCATCGCCTCCGGAGCTGGTTCCCTCTAAAAAGATGACCACCGGTACCCCCTGTTGAACGACGCTCTCGATCTGCTGGGCGGCATTGGCGACATCCCCACGTTTTTCCCGCCGAACCAGTACACTGCCGGCGCAGGCCGTCAAAGCGCCCACCACGGGCCATGACTCGACTTCGGCCTTGGAAACAAAAACCATCGGATGAGCCCAGACCAGTACTACGATGTCCAGATAGCTCATGTGGTTGCAGGCCACGATGCCGGATGGCGGCGGCGTCCCAATGACTTCCACATCCACATGAATAAATCGGCACATTCTCCTGGCGTGGCGTTGGGTCCATCGAGCGCGCGCGAGAAAGTCAACCCCACCACGGGCCTGCTCGCTTCGACGGACGCGTCGCCGGAAATCCCACAGCGCCGTTCCCGACATCCACAAAAAAAGCCAGAAACGCCACGCGACTCGGAACGGATGTTGCCTCATGGCCACTGCTAGTCCACGAGCTTTCTGGCAATGTCGGGCAATTGCTCAATATCCAGCCAGGTCAGGAAATCGATGGTTTTGAATTCCCGGTCGATGGCGGGTGGTCCACAAATCTTGGCACCGAGCGATAGGTAGGCTCTCAACAGCTTGGGGAGCTTGGGTGCCTCCGGGCTCGGTTGGTCCGCAGTACAGGCACACGCGGGAATCGGGGTCGTCCGAAACTCGGGGGAAACCAGGTGGTCCCTGGCCAAGACTGCATAAGCCGCCAGTCCTACTGCGGGATCCTGGGAAGTCAATGAGCTGCAACCCACCAGGTAACGAGCCTTGTGTTCCCGGGTGTATTCGGCGATCCCCCGCCAAAGCAGGCTCAGCACTTGAAGATTCCGATGTTCGCTGTGCACACAGGCGCGTCCGCATTCGATAATCTGTGTGCGAAATGGCTCCAAAGGACCGAAATCAAACTCCTGCGCGGAGTAGTATCCGAGCCGTTGGGCGGCGGAGACGCCGGTCTGGAGTCGATACGTGCCCACCACCTCACTGCTCCTTTTGTCTTCCACCAGCAGGTGATCGCAGGCCTGGTCAAAGGGGTCCTCATCCCGAAGAGTGGCATAGGAGCTTTCCAGACCTTCGTTGAGCTCCAGATTGAACACCAGAAACCGCAAGGCTTGCGCTGAGTGAAGGTCCTCCCGCGTGGTGGCACGCCGGAAAAAATAGGGCGAACCCGCGATGGTCCGGGACAGCACTCTTGAGGCAAAGTCCACCCCCACCTTGGCTATCAACTCTTCCCCGTCGGGACTTTGCGATGGACCGCTCATGTGGAAATCAGGTTACAGTTGGTCCGAAACCATCGACACGTTAACTCCCGGTGACGGAGGTGACAATCTAACAATAAGTGGGTGATTCCCGGATGGGACACGCTGTGCAACGCAGGGGATTTCGAGGTGCTCATTCCGTCGGGTCGGACGTGCGTCGAGGGAAGCCGATGAAGCCATACCTCAACGATGCGAGTCCAATTCCAGTGCATCCGCCTCAGGCGGCCGGTGGCGGAACGTCTTTGACCGCTCCCTTGATCTCCAAATGCAGATCACGGAGTTGTCTGGGCGACACCGTTGACGGTGAATCAGTCATGAGATCGGTGCCTTTGGCCGTCTTGGGGAAGGCGATGACGTCCCGGATGCTCGTCGACCCGCAAAGAATGGCGCATAGGCGGTCGAATCCCAGTGCGATTCCTCCGTGCGGAGGGGCTCCGTAGCGGAAGGCCTCAAGCATGTAACCGAACCGAAGTTGGGTTTCGGCAGGCGGAATCTGGAGGAGGTCTTCGAAAATGGTCTTCTGAACGTCGGGCTGATGAATTCGAATCGAGCCTCCGCCCAATTCCACTCCGTTCACCACGATGTCATAATGCTGTCCCCGGACCTTTTTCGGGTCCGTTTTGAGGAAGGGAATGTCATCTTCTACCGGTGCGGTGAATGGATGATGGCTGGAATACCAGCGGTTCAATTCCCGGTCAAAGCTGAGGAGCGGGAAGTCCACCACCCAGAGGAAGTTGAACGCCGTCGGATCAATGACCAGCTTGCCCTGGGTTTTCAATACCTCGGCGCAATAGAGCCGAATCTTTCCCAAAATTTCGCACGCGGTCAGCCATTGATCCGCTGCAAAAAGTATGAGGTCGCCTTCCTGAATTCCCAGTTTGGTGGTCAGCGCCTCTTTCTCTGTTGGTGAGAAAAAGCGGACGATGGGCGACTTCCAATCGCCGTTTTCCACCTTGATGTATGCGAGACCTTTTGCCCCGAAGCTCTTGGCGTATTCCGTCATGGTCTCCAACTGTCCTTGGGTGGCGCCCGCCAGGCCCCGGGCGTTGATGGCCTTGACCACCCCTCCCGAAGCAATGACCGACTGGAATACCTTGAAGGCCGAGCCTTGAAAATCGGCGGTAAAATCAACCAGTTCCATGCCGAAGCGTGTGTCCGGCTTGTCGATGCCGAACCGGTCCAGCGCATCAAAGAAGCTCATCCGGGGAAAGGGCAGGGGTATCTCCCGCCCAAGCGCTACCCGCCACACCCGTTGTAACAATCCTTCAATCAACGCGTAGATATCCTCGCGGTCGATAAAGCTCATTTCGATGTCCACCTGAGTGAACTCCGGTTGACGATCCGCCCGAAGGTCCTCGTCGCGATAGCAACGGGCCAATTGGAAATATCTCTCCACGCCCGCGACCATCAATATCTGCTTGAATTGCTGCGGGGATTGGGGCAGCGCGTAAAAAGTTCCGGCTTCGCGACGGTTGGGAACGAGAAATTCGCGGGCACCCTCCGGAGTGGACTTGAAAAGCGTGGGGGTTTCCACCTCCAGGAAGCCCTGTTCGTCCAATTGTTGCCGGGTGGCAATCGCGACCTTGGACCGCAGGCGCAAGTTGCGGATCATTTCGGGGCGCCGAAGGTCCAGATAACGGTATTTCAGCCGCAATTCTTCGTTAACCTTGTTGGCGATTTCCGGGTCATCCACGGCAAATGGGAGCACGGCAGCCGCGTTGAGGATTTCAAAGGCTTTGACAATGATCTCAACCTGACCTGTGGCAATCCGGCTGTTATCGGTTCCGTTCGGACGCAAGCGGACCTCGCCTGTCACCCGCACAACGCTTTCGCTATGCAATCGGGCGGCAGAGTCAAAAATGGCGGCCGGCAGATTTGCCGGGTCAAATACCGTCTGAGTCCGGCCCTCACGGTCCCGGATATCCATGAATAGGAGACCACCGAGGTCGCGCCGGGAGTGAACCCAGCCTTCAAGAATGACCGTCTTTCCGGCATCAGCCGGTCGGATTTCGTTACAATGATGCGTGCGTTTCATGTTCAGCCTGCCTGGGGCGGGAGGATTTGACTACCCATCCGAACGTCATCCGCCACTGCAAAATAGGCGGACCACGCGGCCCAAGGGGGGGAGAGTGTGCGCATTTGAACCGAAATGGCCAAGCCAACGTTTTATCCAGCAAGCGGCAAACAAATGACCTGTCCCTTTGTATATTTTCGCAAGCGATTCACTCCACGCTTGTCCTTGGTACCCCTCCGAAAGAATCTCCGGCATGCGAATTCTTCAGGTCGCCAGTGAGGTTCATCCCTACTCCAAGACCGGCGGTCTCGCGGACATGGTGGGTGCACTTTCCCGGGCGCTGGCTCGGAAGGGGCATTCGGTGGACGTCGTGACACCGGCTTATCGGGGGGTGGCGGGCCGCTTTTCCGGGATTCGCCCGGCTGATTGGCGCTTCGGTCTCTGGCTGGGATCGGAGTGGATGACCGGTGAACTGCTCCGACATGACGTGGAGCCAGGTTTGACGGTTTGGTTTTTGGATTACCCGAGGTTTTTTGACCGGGTAGGAATCTATAACGAGAATCAGGTGGATTATCCGGACAATGCGGCTCGATTCGCGTTGTTGGGCAAGGTGGCACTTCTGCTGGCGCGGTATCTTGAGCCGACGCCTGCCGTGGTCCATTGCCACGATTGGCAGGCCGGACTTGTCCCGCTGTTCATCCACCATGCCCGTGTCGTGGAGGGATGGGGGTCCGCACCGTCGACTTTGTTCACGATCCATAATCTCGCTTATCAAGGATGGTTTCCGGCCCCACAGTGGGGATTGACGAATCTTCCCCTCAGCTGGTTTCACCGGGATAGCGCGGAGTCGCATGGACAATTCAACTTCCTAAAGGCTGGATTGAAGCTGGCCGATGCGTTGTCGACGGTCAGTCCTCGTTACTCCCGGGAGATTTGTACCCCTGAATTCGGATGCGGACTCGAAATCGAATTGCTGCGGCGGGAATACGAGCTCACGGGCATCCTGAATGGGGTGGATTATGAAGAGTGGAATACGACGTCCAATCCGGCGCTGCCATTTCCCTATTCGGCGGGTGCCCTGGAAGGCAAGGCCTCCAACAAAGAGGCATTGCAGCGTGAATTGGGACTGCCTCTGGAGCCCGATCTCCCGCTTTTTGCCAATATCTCGCGCCTGACCGGGCAAAAGGGAATGGATATACAATTAGCTGCCCTGCGCCAGTTGCTTTCAGAAGGTGCCCGATTCCAGTTTATTCTGTTGGGAAGTGGAGACCCGGTTTTGGAAACCGCCTACAAGGAGTGGGCTCAACAAAACAAGAAACGCGTGGCGGTTCGATTGGGGTTTGATTCCGGTCTGGCACAGCGCATCGAGGCCGGAGCCGATTTTTATCTGATGCCGTCTCGCTTTGAGCCCTGTGGACTAAACCAGTTATATTCGCTCCGTTACGGAACCATCCCAATCGTTCGGGCGACCGGGGGATTGGACGATTCTGTCGTCGATGTTCGCGAAAATCCGGATGCGGCCACGGGCATCAAGTTCGACGAGGCATCGGGTGCGGCATTGGCGCATGCCATTCGAAAGGCGTTGGCGGTTTTTTCGGAGCCGTCGCTTCTGGCACAATTCCGCAGGAATGCGATGCATGCCGATTTTTCCTGGGAACGGCAGGCTTCGGAATACGTGTCGCTCTATGAACATTTGTTGCACGAAACCTGACGCGCCCATGGTGTTCCAATTGCCACCCGGTGTGGGGAATTCCGTTCGGAGGTGGTGCATTTCTGTCGCCGTCCCGTTTCTGATCCTTTTCAAATCCATGGCTGAAACCCATCCTACGAATTGGCTGGCTTTCGTACCCCCGGTTCCACCGCTGAAAATTCCGGCGGATATCGCCAGTTGGGAAGCAGAGCGTGCCGGAATCCGGGCAACGTTGCTGCGGTTGCTGGGACATTTTCCCGAGCGTCCTGCCCATCCCACGGTGACGATTCTTTCCCGGACCCGGGAACCGGGCTACTGGCGGGAGAAGTTTGTCTTCGATGATGGAATTGGCGGGAAGGTACCGGGTTATTTGCTGACCCCACTCGCTGCGGGACCCCACCCGGCGATTCTGTACTGTCACTGGCACGGTGGCGAATATGGCATTGGCAAAGAGGAGATTTTCCAAACGAACCATACTCCTGTGGTTCCAGGGTCGACGCTGGTCAGCCGGGGCTATGTGGTTCTCGCCATTGACGCCCCGTGCTTTGGCGAGCGCAATGGCCAGGGGCCCGACCAGGAACTGGGGGCTGCGGGTGAAGTGAGCGCCGCCAAATTCAACCTTTGGACGGGGCGCACCCTCTGGGGATGGATGCTCCGCGACGACTTGATGGCGTTGGACTACCTGGCGTCGCGGCCGGAGGTGGACGCCCGTCGAATCGGAGTGACCGGCATCAGCATGGGGGCGACACGAACCTGGTGGTTGATGGCGTTGGACGATCGATTGAAAGCCGGAGTCGCTGTGGCTTGTTTAACCCGTTATCAAGACCTGATCGCGATCGGAGGACTCCGGTATCACGGGATTTATTACTACGTACCCGGGTTACTGGAGCACTTTGATACGGAGGCGGTGGTCGCGTGCATTGCTCCGCGCCCGATCTTGTTTCTCACGGGCGAAATCGATGGAGGCTCACCTGCTGCTGGTGTTCGCGAGATCGAGCGAGCGGCAAGCCCGGTTTGGAATTTGTATCGGTCCCCGACCAACTTTGTCAGTCGCCTCTATCCCGGTCTGGGACATGTTTACACTGAAGAAATGTGGGGCTTGATGGTGGATTGGATGGGCCGACACGTGGCGGGAGATTCGAGGCCTTGAGGATTATTCCGCCCTATTTCAATCGGCTGGCGAGGCTGGCGGAGTAGCCGGTTAACTCAAGGAAGGCTTGCCCAATGTCGCGACCGTCGGCATCCCGCACACGGCAGCCTCCCTCCCAGTAAGCAATTCCACTCAATTCGTCGATGAGTTCCTGTCGTTCGGCAAGGGGCTCCAGATCGAGGGAAATCGGCTTACCGGAAACTGGGTCCGTCGTCTCAATCCGCACCCAATTGGGGTACTTGGCACCCGTGATCGGGCTTTTCCACGTCCGAGTCGCCCGCCAGCGAAATTTATCGGGTCCGACGGGAGTGGTTGCGCCATCGGGGTTGACCCAGGTGAGTGAGGAATTGGGATCGGTGCTTCCGTCAGAATTTCGAAGCCGGTAGGTCATGATATCCCGTCCGTCATTGAGCTGAAGGCAGGCCCAATCCCAACCGACCTGACCCTCTCCCAACTGGCCGCTACTAATTTCATGGTCCATCCAAGCCAGCCCTTCGACCGCCAGTGATTCGCCACCCAAGACCATGGAGCCCTTGGCTGCCAATCGAGAGAAGGTCAGATAGTAGCTGGCAGCCGATGAAGAATCCGCCTTTCGAGAGACGCCATTGGTCCCGAAAATCACGAGTGGTTTTTCAGGCGTGAGCAGCAGGTCCAGAATGGCATCCCCACGAATACTGCCGGCGAGACGAAGTTCGAGTTGGGACGACTCGCTCCATTTGGGATTGACGTTTTTGTCCATTCCCGTCAGCCGCCAGTTGCCGTTCCAAACATCGAGGCGATTGCTGACGGAACCCGCATCCCAGCCGGAACGATTCAATCGGGACTGATGGAGGAATCGGCCCTCGGCGACGTCCAGCAGCGCCATGTGGCCGAGGTAAAGGGGGCGATGGGAAAAGTCCGTTGAGGTCTCGGATTCCAATGGTTGATTCGGTCCCGCTTCACGGAAAAAAGTGGCTTGAAATCCGAAACGCCGACCGCCTTGGGTTCTCAGATGTCCGGTGACGTACCACCATTCCAGTTTGAATTCGGGATGGTTGCCATGGTCGTTGGGGAACGTGAATTGATGGCCAGGCTGAGGAATCGCATAGCCGTCCTTGGTGAGAAAGGCGGGGGGGGATTCCGTCGGTTGGGCGGCATATCCTGCAATCAACGAGAAAAGGAGGTTCCACAGAATGGCGAACCTTTGCCACGACAGTCTGTGCCGCCTTGGAATGCTGTCCGAAGCGAGGTGGTTGGAGCGTTTATTCATTGCGATCCGAAGGGAGGAAGGAGCCCCACCGTCCTACGGCGTAGGCGGCGGCGGAAGCCGAGAAGGTGACCAGACCTCCCAAGGCAGCCATTTGGGTCCATGGAACGGCAAACTGGAGGGTCCAACCGAAGGCCTGTTTATTGATAACGTAAACCAGAAGCGCGCCGAGAGCGAGGCTCACTACCAGTCCGGTGAGGGACCCGACTGCTGCCAAAAGACCGCCTTCCCAAGCGGTGCTGGCAGCGATGTTTTTGGGACTCATTCCCAAGGCCCTCAGCGTTGTTAACTCGCTGCGCCGTTCCAGGAGCACGCTGACCAGGGTCAAGGCCAACCCGGCGACAGCCACCACCATCCCAATCAGCTCCAGCGCATAGGTGATGGAAAATGTCTGGCGAAAAATCCGAATGAGTTCGGTCCTGAGATGTCCATTGGTAAACACCTGAAGTCCGGGAAACTGTGCCAGAAGCTCCGACCGTACCGTCTCAGCCGAGGCACCCGGCTGCAGGTTGAGAATGAGACTGGTGGCCAGTTCATCCCGTACCCAATCCACCATGTGGTGGCGATCAATGGTCAAGGAGCCTCGTTCGTTTCCATAATCGGCAAAGGTTCCGGAGATGCGGAGATGCCGGACACCGCCAGGGGTTGGAACATCCACGGTATCGCCCAACTTCTTCTGAAATCGTTCGAGGAAACTCTCGCTGGCCAGGGCCATCCCCTCATTCAAGTCGGTATCAAAAAAAGACTCGGGCGGCGCGGACAACCAAGCCAAGGCTTGGTGACGTCGTATGAAGGCCAGGTCGACACCGACAAGCATGGTTGGACCTTCCGCAAGGCGCACATCGGCCACCTGGATGACCTGAGCGTCAAGGACACCGGGGTGGCTGACGATACGTCGCCAGGTCGTCGGGGAGATTCGGTTTTGGGAGGAAGCGCTTTGAACTCCGGCACTGGAGACGTAGAGGTCCGCTTGAAACGTGCGCCCTATCCAGCCGCGCATGGTGGAGTCAAAACTAGCCACCAGAATGGCCATTCCCGAAGTCATTGCCACCGCCCACACGAGACTGGCAGCGGCCAGGTCATGCCGACCCGAGCCGATGCGCAACTGACTCAGGGCCAGCTTGGCCGAGACCGAAGCATTGCCGATTCGGGCGCAGGCACGGGCCGCCCACCGGACGAGTTCGCCACAACAGAGACCTGCTCCCATCACTCCAAAAAACGCTGCAGCATACCCGGCGACGGGAATTCGAAAGCCCGGGTCCACGCGATAGGGTGGCAACAGAGACAGGAGCACCGCTCCCACGGCAAATGCCAATCCAATCAGCGTCCGAAGCCTTCGATTACGAGAACCGGTTGGGGTGCGATGGCGAACTAAAACTTGTGCTGGAGGAGTTTGTGCTGCGACTCGGGCGGGCCACCAACCGGCCAACAGACTGGCGCTGATGGAAAGGACGAAGGCGCCGATGGACTCACCGGCCGTGAGTTGGGCGGAATTCACGCTATTGGCATAATAGAGAGCGTTGACCGTTCTTCCCACGAGTTGGACGGCGCCTTGCGCTCCCAGCCATCCGATCCCCAAACCCAGTGCTCCGCCCAATAGACCCAGAATCAGGGCCTCGTTGAGCCAAGCCTTGTAAATCGAGCGTTCTTCGACGCCGAGAGACCTTAGGATGGCTATTTCTTCCCGACGCCGGACCACCGCTCCATCGAGTGCCTGGAAGACGAGGTAAAGGCCGACCATCAGCGCGATCAACGAAAGGAGGGTCAGGTTTAGCCGAAACGCTCGAGTCATGGCTTCGCCTGCAGAACGACGGTCGGTGGGGGTGGTGATAGTCCATCGGTTGGCCGCCATGGCGTCCAACTCCTGACGAATGGAGGCGCGGCGGGCGGCGCCACCGAATCCCGCCTCCGCCAGAAGTTCGACCCGGTCCAATCGGCCTTGTTTTCCCGTCAGGGTCTGAAGGGCCGGCAGGTCCATGACCAGAAGGGTCTCGGGTGGTTCGGGGCGACCGGGAGCTGGGGGGATGATTCCAGCCACCTCTAAATTCACCAGTTGCTCCAGCACAATCAAAGGAAGCAAAGACCCGACCTTCAATTGCTGGCGCTGTGCCAATCGCTCGGAAATAAAGACGCTGCGTGGATTTTGAAAAGCGCTCCAGAATGCCTCCGGAGAGTCTCCTTGTCCGAGCCAACTGGCTCCCGCCGCACCGGGCGGTGCGCCGTTTCGAATGGCAACGAGATCGATGCCATACACGGTGTAAGTCAGGCCCGAGGCGATGGCGGTATCGGGGCCTCCCCGAGGAGGAGAGGCCGTTGTTTCCACCACGGGAACGATGACGACCGGACGATTCCCCAATTTCTGGCGGATTTCGGTGAGCACTCCTTCGGGGAGCGATCCCATCGGCGCAGTCAAAACCCAATCCGATTGCGAGGTGATGAGTTCGGTAAAGTCCCTGAAACTGGTGACGGCGGCCCGATTAGCCAGTCGAACGGAAAAATAGACGCCGATTCCGAGCGACAACAAAATCACGAGGAGGGCCGCCTGACGGGGGGAGCGTCGCCAATGACGGAGCGTGAAGCGAAGAAAGAGCAATCGGCCCAGGCCCACTGCGGTCGTTCCGCCGGGACGGTAGCAATCCGGCCCCTGACTGGGGGAAGGAGTCGTCATCCGACGTTGAGATTCGGTTCAGTGATGAGGCCGTCCCGAAGGTGAAGGGCGCGATGGCAAATGGCGGCCGCTTCCTGACTGTGCGTGACCAGCACGATGGCCGTTCCGGTCTCGTCCGACAGTTCCCGGAGAAGGTCCAGAACAATGGCTCCGTTGCGGCTGTCCAGATTACCGGTGGGTTCATCGGCGAGAACCAGATTGGGGCGATGGACGAGCGCTCGGGCAATGGCAACCCGCTGCATTTCGCCGCCGGACATTTGAGCTGGCAACGCCTGTTCGCGGTTGGAAATGCCAACCCGGTCGAGCAGTGCGGACACCCGTTTGTGCCGATCGGCGGCGGCTACTCCCAGCAATTGGAGGGGCAGTTCGACATTTTCGAACGCGGTCAGGGTGGGCAGCAGATGAAAGAACTGAAAAATGGTCCCTATACGAGCCCGGCGCACTCCCGCCAATTCATCGCTTGAAAGGTGCTCGATCTTTTGTCCCATCAATTGGATGGAGCCATTGTCGGGACGGTCCACTCCCCCGAGGCAATTCAGAAGGGTGGTTTTTCCGCTACCTGAAGGACCCATGAGCGCCACCCGTTCACCGGCATCGACGGTCAGCGAGACTCCACCAAGAACCGGTCGCTGCGCGTAGGACTTATGGACCCCGCTGACCGTTAGAACGCGAGGTTCGGGGGATAGGGTGGAAGACGCCGCCATTTTGGACCTCATCGTAAACCGAGTTGCCCATACGGCAACCGGCAAGGACCTCATTGTCCGTCACAACGGCACACGCTTACCGGTTGCCTCGGGGGGGGAACGGGGAACTACCGGGGAACTACCGGTGGAACGATGGAACCAGGTGTGGCACCGGGGAAAGAATTAAAGGCGGCTGGATTATTCTGGGCGGGGTTCCCTGAGCCATTTCCTCCGACGCCGACGGACGGAGCGCCGGGGCCACCCAGGTAGACGCCCGAGCGTCGGGGAAGGTCCCGTATGGCGGTCGATTCCCCCGAGGTATTGACGCCGGCCTCGAACGCACCCACTCCCGCGCCGGCATTGGCGTTTGCACGTCCGATACCTCCCCCACGGTTGATAATAGTTGGGCCGTCGTAAGCTGCTGGTGCGCTGGCCTGAGGTGTGGCCACAGGCTGCGGCACCTGTCGCATACCCGGAGGTCCTCCGGCATTGGGGTTGGGGGCTCCTCCGGGAGTGTTGGCACCCTTCCAGGAGTTGTCCTTAAAGTTCAAAGCCAGCTCTTCGTTGCCGTTTTGGACACGAACCACCTTCTTTTTGAGGTCGATACCCAGCAATCTTATCCCGTCTCGCATGCCATGAGCCTCGTCCAAGGTGATGTATTTGGGTGGTTTGCCGGACGCTTCCACCTGAACCAGGTAAGCGCGACGGATTCCCTCGATGACGCTGATGCCGGTCAGAAAAAGGTTCGAGGGGGGAGGGGGAGGGGGAGCGACCGTTTCGGGTGGCGGCTGAGGTGGAGGAGGTTTGATTCCAAATGCATTCCTCTTGGCGATGGCAAGGAAGGGATCGGAAGTTGGGACATCCCGTTCTTCGGAGGCGGACGGGGAGTTTGTGGAGGTATCTCCAGAAACCGGGGCTTCGCCAGCCATTGCGTGCCGCATGAACAGCACCGTGGACGTCGTCAAGGCGACGATTAACGACCTTCCTGTGAACCATCGATCCATTTTACCTCTCTCCAAGCATCAGGTAGACCTTGAGACGGAATCAAAACATTGGCAAGAAACCAACGGGCCGCCAAATCCTGCGGAATTCGTCGTGAACCAACCCGATAGCGGTCGAACACCGAATCCCCGTTGAAGTTTCGCCAATTTGGAGAGCGCTTTCACAACCGTGGCGACGGGGCGAAGCGCAGCAAGGACTGGTGTTGTTCCGGGGCTTGGAGTTCGGCGCAGGTCGGGTGTGTCTCGATTTCCTTGAAATTTATTTTGACAGCATTGTCTCTCATTAGCCATGCTCACCCCTCGACTTCGGTGCATCAACGGATGTTGGACGCTGAGGTTTGAAAATTGCAGCGGGAGGGGTTACCCCGTTTGGACCGCAAATAAAACATGCCCAGCAAACGCTACCAACAGGCTCTCAAGCTTGTAGAAACAGGTAAGTCGTATCCGCTTCCATCGGCGGTCGAGCTTCTTGCAAAATTTCCCAAAGCCAAATTTGTCGAGGCCGTCGACGTGGCGTTCAAGTTGGGAGTAGACCCCAAGCAGTCGGACCAAATGGTCCGTGGTACCTGCCCATTGCCTCACGGCACTGGAAAGGTCGTTCGGGTGCTGGTGTTCACCAAGCCCGGGGCTCCGTTCGAGGCCGCACAAGCGGCAGGAGCCGAGTTTGTCGGGTTTGATGACATGATCAAAAAGTGTCAGGAAGGATGGGCGGATTTTGATGTCGCCATCGCTACTCCTGAGGCAATGACCGAAGTTCGTAAGCTGG
>CAITXU010000157.1 GCA_903896505.1 uncultured Verrucomicrobiota bacterium
CCTGCATCCAATGGACAAATTGCTCCTTCTCGTTGGGCCCAAAGGCCATCCGCCGCTCCACCACCCGCGAAATGCAATGGTAGTACGCTGGTCCAACACAGGAATCCAACTTCAGGCGAGCCTGTCGCATGGATGGACAGTAGCTAGTCGCTAGAAGATGTCAAACTAAAGACCTGTCCCTTTATAATTACAAAAGGGACAGGTCATTTGTTGAACACGATTTTGCTCGGATGCTTTTCCAGAATAGACCATGTGTAACAGGTGAGTTCGTTGTCTTCTGATTCCGTGGATTTCGCCGGTGTTCAGGGCCGGCATCTGATGCAGTGCTGGTCGGCCCAGGCCGGATATGCCCCTATCCCGGTCGCTGAAACGCGCGGCTGCTGGATACATACCACTGATGGCCGTCGGATTTTTGATCTGCGCAGTGCCCACGAATGCATTAATTTGGGGTTCAATCACCCACACGTTCTCCAGGCCATGCGGGAGCAGATGGAGCGGGTGGTCTATGTCACGGACGATTTTGCGACCGCGCCGACGGCGGAGTTGGTTCGCCGACTGGCCCGACTGGCACCCGGGGGTCCCGACAAGAAGGTCTTTCTTTCGCAAAGCGGAGCAGCGGCAGTGGAAGCCGCCATCAAGGCGGCCCGGATGTTTCAATATAACCGGGTATTTGGCGGAACAACACGACCCGAAGACCTCGATGCACCGCGACAATATCCGTTTCCCTACAAAATCATTTCACGGTACCGGTCATGGCACGGTTCGACATCCGGAGCGGCCTCGGCGAGCGGTGATCCGCGGCGATGGTTTCAGGAACCGTTCACCGTTCCAGGCGTAGTTTTTGCCCCAGACGCCAACCCGTACCGATCTTTCTTTGGGAGCGGGGCCGAGGGATTACAGGCGCATCTGAACTACCTCGAGTATTTGATCGAACAGGAGGGGGGAAGCAACAAGGTGGCAGCAGTCCTGATTGAGCCGGTGGTCGGAAGCAACGGGATCATTCCTCCGCCGCCCGGTTACCTTGCAGGTCTCCGACAAATTTGTGACGACTGGAATCTGCTGTTGATCGCGGACGAGACGATGACCGGTCTGGGGCGGACGGGGCGGATGCTGGCCATCGACCACGAGGGAATTCAACCGGACATCATCGTCCTGGGAAAAGCTCTGGGGGCCTACTGCCCGGTGGCCGCCACCATCTTTTCCGAACGGGTTTCCCGCTCTTTCGACCACAACATCTTCGGGCACGGCCAGAGTTTCTCGGGGCACGCTCTTGGTTGCGCGGCCGCGGTCGCGAGCCTGGATGTGATTGAGGGAGAGGGGTTTCTTGAGCGTGTCCAGACGGATGGGGAATATCTCGGGTCTCGATTGCGAGCCCTGGCCCAACGCCACCCCTGTGTGGGGGACGTTCGGGGGCTAGGTTTTTTCTGGACCCTCGAACTGGTGAAGAATCGTGAAACCCGCGAGCCTCTTCGCCGTTTCACCGAGAAGTACACCTCCACCGTGGTCAGCCGGCTTTCCGATTTCCTTCTGAAGGAACGCCAGGTGTATGTCCCCTCTGACAAATTCGGTATCTGGGTGGTGCCACCCTTGGTGGCTAGCCGGGACGAACTGGACTTTGTGGTGGCGGCCATCGATGCCGCACTGGAGTTGGCGGATGCGGAGCTGGCTCCGGCGTAACAGCCTCGGTCCTGCGGACGGCCAATTGGCTTCGCCTCTGCGAAACGGGCGTGGTTTGAACCGCCGCGGCTCGGCCGGAGCCTCGCCCTACCGATGTAACTGTGATTCAATAGCTTGCTGATGAATCGGTCAGTGACGAGAAACGCTGTTATTTGCAAGGTTTGGGCAACTGGGGCGGCCTATGGGGTCACGACCTACTTCTTTTCCTCTGGCTTGGCCGGTGCGTTCGTCGCCGGAACGGCATTCGTGGCTGGAGCTTCCCAGCCGGTGTTGACGTACAACCCCGGGCGGGCGGCCTTGAGCTGTTGGACCGCATCCGGGGTGACCTTGGTCTGCCAAAGGTACAGCGACCTGAGGTGAGCGAGGTCCTTCAAGGCAGGCAGTGTGGCGTCGGTCACCTGGCTCCCGTAGAGGTTCAAGGTGACGAGATTAGTGAGTTTCTTGAAGTGTTCGGCAGCACCGTCACCGATGCCGGTGATCTGCAACTGGAGATTCTGGAGATATCCAAGGCCATCCACGGCCGAAAGCCCGGCGTCGGTCACCTTGGTCGTCGCCAGGTTTAACTCGACGAGGCTCGTGACGTCCTTCAGCGGTGCAATGACGGCATCGGTGACGTTGGAGCCGGACAGCCGGAAGTTACCCTCGCGCCATGGTCCGTTCTGGGCGATCAACCGGACGTCGACACCGGATTTCGCAATGGCGGCGATGGCATTGGTTTCAGCGGCTGAGGGAACAAAATCCTTGGGAAGTTCGGGAAGGGGTGGAGGCGGAGGGCCAACCGGAGCCTTGGGTTGGGCGGAAGCCGCCGCGCCATCGGCAGTAGCCGCAGATTTGCCGCCTTTGGCGGTCAAGACCACACCCTCAGGCCAGACGGCACCTGCCTTGATCCAGTCGCGCAGGACGGTGATTTGCTCTTTGGTGAGGGGATCGCCCTCGGTCGGCATGTGATCGTCATTGTCCTTGGGCAACTCGACACGCTTGATGATTTCGCTGGCGTCCGGGTCACCGGCCTTGAGGGCGGGACCGCCCTTGCCTCCCTTGAGGGCATTCTCGAGGGTGTCGAGGCGGAGCTTTCCCTTTTGCTTATCCGCCCCATGGCATCCGATGCACTTCTGCTCGAAAATGGGGGCGACATCGGCCTTGAAATCCACCGCAGCAGCCGGGAGGGCCAGAGCGGATGCGCCGAGGAAGATGGACCAGCAGGAAAGCTTCATTGGGATGGATATACCGGGGCACAGACGGGGATTCAACGACGGGAATTCGACAAGCCAACTTTTCTCGTTCAAAGGCCGTCCGAATTTACCAATCGACGCTCACATTGAGGACCGCTCCAAAGCGATTTTTGAAGAACAACTGGCGATGTTGACAGCCAAACTCGTGGACCATTTTGGTCAATTTAACGTCGTAGCAGCAGTACTCGGCAATTTCGGCCATTTTTCCCTGCTTGAACCATTCCAAGGCCTGAAGGCCTTCGCTGGTTTTGCCGAGACCAAAGGTTCCTTCTGCGAGGGCATCCAGCCCCAGTCGATGGCCCAGCCGGTCCCGCAGGTCCACCATCAAATCGAGGTTGGGGGACTGGGTCAGGTCGATGATGCTGTACCCGGAGAGGACTTCGTAATCAAACTTGAGATGGTTGAAGCCCACCACCAAGTCGGCCCGCTGAAGTTCACGAATCAGGTCGTCCACCTTGTTTTCCGGGTAAACCAGGTAGGAAGCACGTGTCGTCGAATAGGTGACACCCAGGCTCATGCGCATGTCGCGCACCTTGCTCCAGCCACCGACTTCGTCGGCAGACTTTTGGGTTTCAAGGTCGAAGTAGACGATGTTTTTCACCGGCCCGTGAGATGAACAGGTACACAGCGAAATGCCAGCGGGAAGAGCACCGAAATGGGGTCGTTCAGGTTACCATTGGTGACCGCTGGTCAGTGCCCGGTCGAGATGAGTGTACCCGCCATCGACAAAAACATGCTGGCCGGTGACATGGCTGGCCCGGCGGGATGCCAGCCACACGACGGCATCGGCGATTTCCTCCGGGCGCGTCAGTCGGGCTTCCAGTGGGACAAGATCGGCCACCCTGCGCCGCGCCAGTTCCGGATCGGGCTGTCGGGCAAACCATTGGCGATATTGATCGGAATCGCATTCAGCGGGAATGACGGCGTTGACGCGAACACCATGGCGGGCAAGCGCTGCAGCCCACTCGCGGGTCAGGGCATGGATGGCTCCTTTGGCCGCGGCGTATCCAGAGGTCCCACCCTGCCCGGTGAAGCCCACCTTGGAACCAATATTGATGATCGCTCCCCTGCCCCGGACAAGGTCCTCCCGGGACCAATGGGTCAACTCATAGACGTGGAGGAGATTCCGGTGGATCGAGGCGAGGAAATCCACCGGTGGACCGTGGAGCGGCACGGCATCGTTGACCCCGGCATTGTTCACGAGCACATCGACCGGCCCGAGCTGTTGTTGAACAGCCCGGATCGCTTCGCGGCATCCGCTCTCAGCAGAAAGATCGACGGGGACGAACAACGAATCGTTCAGTTCCCGTGCCAGAGCCTCGCCCGCAGCTGCATCACGGTCCAGAAGGGCCACCCGCGCACCTTCTTCCGCAAAAGAACGGGAAACAGCGGCACCGATGCCACGGGCCGCGCCCGACACCACGACCACGCGGTTTTTGAGTCCCAAATCCATCTGCCCACTTTCCAGAGGGTCCCGCCAAAGAGCGACCCTAAATCGCGAAGTCGGTGTATTCGGGTTTAATCGGTTCGGTGGGCGGAAACAACATGCCGGCTCCAACCGTCTGGTTGGTCCCCGGCTCGATCAGGATAAAGGAACCGGTGAGCCGGTTGACGGAATAGGAGTCGAAAACGAGCGGACGCGACGTGCGCACCCGGATTTCGCCCAAATCATTGACGCCCAATTCCTTCGGATTCTCCTCTGTCTCAAAGTCGGCAATCTTGAGTCGATTTTCGAGGGAGGTGACGACCGCCTGAACGGTTTGGGTGGTGTGTTTGAGGAAGTATTTGCGGCCGGCCTGAAGCGGACGGGTGTTCATCCAGGCGACACGAGCGCGGAGATCGCTCGATACCCCGGGCATGGTGGTCAGTCCGACAATGGTATCGCCGCGGCTCACATCGATGTCGTGTTCCAACTGAAGCGTGACGGATGCAGGGCAAAAGGCCTCGGTGAGAGGGCCATCCATGGTCCAGATTTTCTGAACCGTCGTCTTTAAACCACTGGGGAGAACCATTACCGGCTGCCCGACTCGGACGATTCCTCCGGAAATCTGGCCGCTGACCCCGCGAAAGTCATGCCACTCCGGGTCCTGGGGACGATTGGGTCGGTTCACCCATTGAACCGGAAACCGGAACCCGTCCAGGTTCCAATCACTTCCGATATGTACGCCCTCCAAATGGCCGAGAAGGGTAGGTCCTGAATACCAAGGGGTATGGGGAGAGGCATCAACCACATTATCGCCGTTCAAGGCGCTGAGGGGGATGAACTTCACGTCCTTGATATCCAGCCGGGGCAGAAAGTCCTCGAATTGATTCCGGATTTCGTGGAAGCGAGTTTCGCTCCAACCGACGAGGTCCATCTTGTTGACCGCCACCACCAGGTGTGGAATCCGGAGCAGCGAGGCGATGCAGGTATGCCGTCGGCTTTGCTCAATCACCCCCAGGCGGGCATCCACCATGAGAATGGAGTGGTTGGCCGTTGAAGCTCCAGTGACCATGTTCCGGGTGTACTGAACGTGCCCCGGGGTGTCAGCGATAATGAACTTTCGGCGTGGCGTGGCAAAATAGCGGTAGGCCACATCGATGGTGATCCCTTGTTCCCGTTCAGCACGGAGACCATCGGTCAGGTTGGCGAGGTTAATCTGGCCGCCACCGGTCAGGTCAGCGGAACGTTCCAAGGCTTCGATCTGGTCTTCCATCAGCGACTTGGAGTCGTAGAGGAGCCGCCCGATCAGGGTCGATTTGCCATCATCGACCGAGCCGCAGGTGTTGAACCGCAGCAGGTCGACTGGAATGGGAGAGGAGTGGGGCATGGAGCAAATCAACTCTAGAAATAACCTTGTTTCTTGCGGTCTTCCATGGCGGCTTCCGACGCCTTGTCATCCGCCCGGGAGCCTCGCTCGGTAACGCGCGCTGCCGCGATCTCCACCAGGATATCGTCGACAGTGTTGGCAGGTGACTCGATCATGCCGGTGCTGATGATGTCGCCAATGGTGCGGACGCGCACGACGAGTTCGCGCACTTCCTCCGAGGGCTTGGGTGGAAGAATGGAGGTAACGGGCAGCCACTGGCCCTGACGGCGGACACATTCCCGTCGGTGGCTGAAATAGATGGTGGGGACGGCGAGGTTCTCGCGCTTGATGTATTCCCAGACGTCCATCTCAGTCCAGTTGCTCAGGGGAAACACCCGCATGTGTTCACCGGCATTGACCCTGCCGTTGTACAGGTTCCAAATCTCTGGTCGCTGGTTCTTGGGGTCCCATTGGCCAAAACTGTCGCGGAAACTGAAAAACCGCTCCTTGGCGCGCGCTTTTTCTTCGTCCCGACGAGCCCCGCCAATCGCGCAATCGAATCGGAACTCCTCAATGGCGGCAAGGAGGGTGGGAATTTGCAGCCGATTACGGCTGACCTCACCGGGATTGGGAATGGCGATCCCCGAGGCGATGGCATCCTCGACCTTGCGCACGATGAGACGTCCCCCCAACTCCCGGGCGCGCGCGTCACGAAACGTATTCAGCTCAGGAAAGTGGTGACCGGTATCGACATTCAGGAACGGCATCGGGATGTCCGACGGCCGAAATGCCTTCTCGGCCAACCGCAGAAGGCAAATGGAGTCCTTGCCGCCGGAAAAAAGCAGAGCGGGTCGCTCGAATTCGGAGGCGACTTCCCGCATGATGTGAATGGCCTCCGTCTCCAGGTATTGGAGATGGTCCAGGTGATAGGTGCTCATTTCGATTCTTGCGCGATCTCTTGCCGTTGCCCGCAGGCGCGGGCGAGACGATTCAGCGGGCGGCTGCCACGGCCTTGGCGCCCCACGCCGCGTGCAGGCCACACTCGCGCTTTTCGTCGGCCTTGGCGGGATCGAAGTAATCCCATTCGTTGGGAAGTTGATGAGCCGCCAGGTAGGCCTCCGCGTCCGCATCCGACCAATAGAAGAGCGGACTGACCTTCAGGGTGCCGAAATTGGCGTCTTCAGACAGGATATCGAGTTCTGCCCGATTCGGGTTCTGCACCTTCCGCAAGGCCGTGATCCAGACCTTCGGTGCCAGTTCGCGCATACCGCGCTGAAAGGGCTCCAGCTTCATTTCGGCACTGAAACGCTTCAGTCCTTCCTCGTCCTGTGGCGAAGGCAGCCCCCCGTGCAACGCATCATAATGGGCGGCGGTTTTCAATGGGAGGAATGGACGGATGTGCAGACCCAATCGCCGCCGAAGTTCCTCGGCGTGACGATAGGTGGCGGGGCGGTTGTAGCCGTGGTCGACCCACAGCACCGGAATGTCCGGCTGCACCTGGGTCACCAGGTGGAGAATCGCGGCTTCGTAGGGCCGGAAATTCGTCGAAACAACGGCCCGCCCCGGGGCTTTCGCAAGAGCCCACCGGATGATGTCCTGCGGGGGAAGGGTCCGCAGATGCCGGTTTTCGTCGGCCAATGAAAGAGAGAGAGACATGAAGAGGATCAGTCAGCGTCTGTCGGGCGCAGTGGAACCGCCTAGATGGACGGATTGGTTTCGGATGTCCCCCAGAACGTGCGCTCTACCCAGTTTCCGAAGGCCTCTTCTGCCAAGCGTTCGGCGGCAAATCGGGCGAACACGGGTCGCAATTCGTTGACGATCTCAGGGTCCTTGATGTTGTCCCGCCAGAGACGACTCAACCGCGTGCCTTCCGGACTTGCTCCGAGCCATATCTGGTAGCGTCCGGGAGCCTTGCCGACGAAGCCAATCTCAGAGCTGTAGGGGCGGGCACAACCGTTGGGGCAACCGGTCATGCGGACCTTGATGGCCTGGTTGGGCAGACCGACCTCAGCGCAGAGGGATTCCAGCCGCCCCACCAAACTTGGGAGATAGCGTTCCGCCTCGGCCAGGGCCAAACCGCACGTGGGCAAGGCTGGGCATCCCAATGCCTCCGCTTGAATCGGGGACGCCTGTTCGGATGTCTTCACCCCAAATTCGCCCAGAATGGCTTCAATTCGAGGCCGGTCCTCAATGGAAACATTGGCCAGGTAGATATTCTGGTTGGCCGACAACCGAAACTCGACGGGGAATTGATTGGCGATGCGTCGGAGCGCTGATTTCAGCTTGCTCTGGTTGGAATCCTTGATGCGTCCCATTTCGACAAACAGGCCAAGGAACCAACGGCCATCCAACTGCTGCCGCCATCCCAGCTGATCGCCCGTTGTGGTGAATTGGAACGGACGGGCTGATTCCAGGACGAATCCGGCCCGATGCTCGATCTCGGTCCGGGCCCAGGCGGCACCGCGCTCCTCGATGACATACTTCAGGCGGGCATGCTTCCGGTCGGTGCGGTCACCAAAATCGCGATGCAGGGTCAAGACGGCCTTGGCCACCGGCACCAGTTGGTCCCGAGTGAGGAATCCGAGCACATCCCCGAGGCGGGCGTAGGTGGCCTCGTTGCCGTGGCTACGACCGAGCCCACCTCCGACCGTAAGATTGTAACCGACCACCTGGCCGTTCTCGACGATACCAATGAATCCGAGGTCATTGGTGAAAACATCCATGTCATTCACCGGGGGGAGGACAATGGCAGCCTTGAACTTGCGGGGCAGGTATTGTTTGCCGTAGAGCGGGTCAACAAAGTCGCGCTGGGCCGGGTCTTCCAAATTGAGCTGGACCCCATCAATCCAAATGGCGTGGTAGGCGCTGGTCTTGGGCAGCAAGGCTTCGGAGACCCGACGTGCGTCCTCGTAGACCTGCTCCCGAGCGAGGCTGTCCGAAGGTGTGGGCGAAGCCATGACGTTACGGTTCACGTCTCCACAGGCGGCGAGGGTGTCGACCAATGCGTCGTTGATTCCCTTCATCAGGGGTCCCAGCTGGTCTTTGACGACTCCGTGAAACTGAATGCTTTGACGGGTGGTGATCCGCAACGTGTCATTGCCACAGCGGGTGGCGAGATCATCAAACACACGCCATTGCGATGCCGTCAGAACGCCGCCGGGAATCCGCCCGCGAACCATCAACATGTGTTTCTTCCCCGTCTTCCGCAGGTCGCGATCGTCCTGTTGGTAGATGCCGTGGAACTTGAGGAACTGCTCGTCGTCCGCCGAGAAAACGGCCGCCTGAGCATCAGCCAGCGTGGCGGCAATCCCACCGGCCAGGGTTGGAACGGCCAGCTTGAGCTGCTCGTTGCGGGTGAGAGGTTTTGGCTCTGCCTCGGCGACATTCGTCATAATGTTCAGTGAACTACCTAAGTTACTTAGTTTAAGATCGGGCGGACGGGCGTCAAACTTTGGACGGTGGGCGACCGGGTCCCTGGGGAGGAAGTTTCGGTGCGTCGGGGCTCAATTCCACCCCCGCTTCCCTCCGCAATCGCTCGGCATAAGCGGGCAGAGCCTTCAATGACTCCTGCTCCACCAGTGCCTCCCGGAGGGATTCTCGGACCGCCTCCAGAGGCTCCACCCGCGGCGGGCTTTTCTCCAAGGATTTGATCAGGTAAAAACCGGTTGCCGTCACGACCACATCGCTCAACTTTCCGACCGGCAGACTGAAACAGGCGGATTCAAACTCCCAAGGGGTTTGTCCCCGAACAACGACGATTTCACCACCGTTGGCTCGGGTTTTGGTGTCCTCGCTGTTCTCCTTCACCAAGGTAGAAAAATCAGCGTTCGGTTTGCTCGCCAAAGTCTTGAGTTCCTTGATGAGCGACTCCTTTCGGGAATAGTCGTCCGGGGACACCTCTTCCCCTGTGACCGGATTTCGTGTTTGCAGGAAGAGTTGAGCGACTTTGACCGATTCCGGCACTTTCCAGTTTTCAGGATGGGCGGCATACGCCTTTTCAATGGCTTCGGGCGAAATCTGAATCCCCTGTTTGACCTCGCGAGTGATCAGGGCATTGACCAGGGCCTCATCGTATTTCTCCTGGCTGAAGGAGTCCGGGGTATAGCCCGCCCGCTTTAAACGCCGGGCATAGTCGGTTTCGGATGCGGCGTTGGTGTAAATCTTGTGGATGAACGCGTCGGCGTTGGTCCGGGCAATGGCTCTATCGATGTCCGTCGCCCTGGCACGGCAGATTTGAATGAGAATGAGTTGGTCGAGCAGGCGGCCTTCGAACTCTTCCCATTTATCCTCCTGAACGAGGCTGCCGGTGCTCATCAGTTCGGTTTGGACCCGCCGAACCATCTTGTCGAGGTCACCCCGGGTGACGGTCCACCCTTTGGCCCGGGCGAGAACATGGTTCGTGCCTCCGGTGGCCTCAGCCGCCTCAGCGGTTGGTGTCGCCAATCCAATGGAGAGCCAAAGCCATGCGATCCCAAGAATCCGGGGTACCCAATTGCGTCCGACAGTCGTCATGCAGGGTTGAACGATAGTAGGACCGCCGGGTGGGGCGCAATGGGATCGCTTGGTGTCGACCGGATCAACTGCTATTTTCGATTCGTGACTTCGAACGAACAGGCAGTCCTGAAGACTCTGGTGGAACTGGAGACCCGGGTGGCTCAACTGGCCGCGCACAAGAGCGGTCCGAGCCTGCTGCCGCTGTTTGACCAACTGCGGCAGTTGACCCACGACATGCCACCTTCCACGGACCCGACCCTGTTGCACTACCTTCACAAGCAAAGCTGGCAAAAGGCGCGACTCTGGCTCGAAGGGCGCGAGGCGGAAAACGTCACGGGTAGTTGCGGCCACGTGTGAGCCACTCCCTTTCGGACACCATCGCCGCGATTGCCACACCTCCAGGTGAGGGAGCGCTCGCCGTAGTGCGCATTTCTGGAAAACGGGCGCTGGCGGTGGCCGACGCCGTCTTTCGGTCGCCGTCGGGTCTGAAGCCATCGTCCGCGACTTCGCATACGGTTCATTACGGCCACGTTCACCGCGATGGCCAGGTGATTGATGAAGTACTGCTGACCGTTTTTCGAGCTCCACGGAGCTTCACCACTGAGGACACGGTCGAGATTTCCGGGCATGGCGGTTCGCTCGTATCGGGGCTGTTGCTGGGTGCAGTGTTGGCAGCGGGGGCGCGCGCGGCCGAGCCCGGCGAATTCACCCAGCGGGCCTTCCTTCATGGTCGAATCGACCTCACTCAGGCCGAGGCGGTTGTTGATTTGATCCATGCCCGGACCGAGCTGGCCTTGGAATCAGCCCATCGTCAATTGGCGGGTCGGCTGTCGGATTCCATCCGGGCGGTCCAACGACTCCTGTTGCAGAACCTTGCCCATATCGAAGCCCATCTGGATTTTCCCGAGGAGGACATAACCCCCCATTCGCAGGCTGAACTCATCTCCCGGCTTGGAACCGGTGGCGATCTGCTCGCGGAATTGTTGCGAACCGCCCGGGAAGGACGGGTGCTGCGGGAAGGGCTTCGCACCGCCATTCTGGGACGTCCCAATGCGGGGAAGTCATCGCTGATGAACCGCCTTTTGGGACACGACCGAACCATCGTTTCACCCATCCCGGGGACCACTCGGGACACAGTTGAAGAGACCGCCAATCTGGGCGGAGTGCCAGTGACCTTGATTGACACGGCTGGGCTCCGGGCTACGGACGATCCGGTGGAAGCAGAAGGTGTTCGGCGCAGTGAAAGCGCAGCCCGGGAAGCGGACCTTATCCTGCACGTGATCGATGGCTCGGAGCCTCTCACCGCGGACGACGCCGTCCAACTGGAAAGACTGCGGAATCGTCCCCACCTCACGTTGTTGAACAAAGGAGACCGACCGGTATTGGCTCAGCTTCCGGAAGGGCTGGAATTCATTCGGATATCGAGTCTCACCGGCGACGGCATGGATGATCTCAAAGCGGCGGTGCGCCGGTTTGTCGGATCGGGTCAGCAGCAATGGAGTCCGTCAGCCGTCGCCATCAGTGCCCGCCACGCGGACGCCCTGCGCCGGACATTGGAGAACGCGCAGCGAGCCGGGGTGGCGCTTCAGGAAAATGCGGGATTGGAGCTGGCCGCCTTTGAACTCCGGACAGCGTTGAGCGCGATTGGAGAAATTGTGGGGGAAACCACCACGGACGATCTGTTGGATTCCATCTTCAGCCAGTTTTGCCTAGGGAAGTAAGCGGACCGGGACTCACAATTCTACGTTGGGACACAATTCTGGCCATGCGTCATTCACTAATTAACAGAAAGCCGGATGTGATAGTGCATTTCTGTAACATCATCGGATCCACAGATAGACAAAATGAGGCGGGCGATTTTACGGAGCCGTCGATTCTATGATGTCGGCGAGACGCTCGCCAGAATTGGAGCCTCTCAACGGCAAGATCGAGGTTCACCGAAACGTGCTCAACTGATTAATGCTAGCACTATGAGACTAATTACTGCTTTTTGCCTTTCCATCTTCTTCTTTGACTTAACCCTTAATAAATTGCGGAATCTCGCGAATATTTGTTAGGTTATTAAGTCCTTTGCTCGCATTGATGACGGCTCTATTTGATTCCTTGGGAATTGCAGGATCATGATTCACCTGGTTAAGCCCTTCAACCCTTGCATCAAGACTCTGAAGATTCTCGATAACTTCGCGAAATCGGCTATGAATATCAACCATCTGACTTGCTGCTATTTCTTTTTTGTGTAGTATGTTCATAATTCCATCTTATTGCACAACGAACTCGAAGTCAATATCCATTAAATGCAATGCACAATGTGTCTCGTCGTCGATGATGTACATCGAGCGACCACAAAGCAATGCTTGAGCGAACCTCTTAATGAACCGCGGCGGTTCAGATCGCCGCCCAATGTCGCCCTTATTCAATCGGTGCGATTCCTTCTGCCACCGGGCGAGACGCCCGGGCTCCCGGATTGGAGGGGCCGTGCTCATCCCAAGACTCAAAATCCGAACCTCCAAGCGCTCACGGAGTGCCATTCACCGCCCGATAGAAGCGCTGACTTCCCTTCCCTGCCCCGGGATCAGAGATGGTTTGAGGGTAGCCATTGAGGGTCAGGGTGGTGAGTGTCTTCCACCCGCCTCCTGTGGCGTCCAGGTTCGAGGAATATTGAACCGTGCAGTCGATGCCGGTCCTTCCCCGTACGGTGATCTCCTGAGGAAGGCTGAACGAAATAGAGGGCGGCGGGAACACTCCAAATACGGCGACACCGCTGCCGGTTCCGACGTAGACCTTGCCGTTCGAAATAATCGGGGTCGAAAACTTCATTGCGAGTCCTGTCAGATCGCGATCACCCGCCTGGGTGTTGTCGTACAATTCGTGGGTGATGTCCTTGGCATCGTAGGCCCGAAGAATGGCGGGCCACCCATTCCGGAAACCGCTGGCCTGGACGATCCAAAGAATGGCGTTGGTCATGCCATTGGCGGAGAGGCAGGGCGAGCCGCCGGGTGAGCCCAAACCTTCCACGGTCTGGGATGTCGGTGCGGGCGATAGAGTGGCATCGGCCACCGAGTAGCAATAGAGGTAGCTGGAGATGAGGTTGATATAGAACCGGTGATTGAAATAGAGCGAATCAACGCAACTGGGTATTCCCGTCGATACCGCTTGGACGATTTGGTCATTACTCGTGGGCGAATTGTGGCCCATGTTGTCCCGGTCAACGACATAGATGATACCGTCTTTGCCAGCCCCAACGACCAAATGCGGGTGTTGAGGGCTCCCTGCTTCTTCTGGAAGGAGTATGGGGCCACCTGAGCCCAAATCCCCGTCAATTGACGCCAGAAGCGCCTGGTCCGACGGAGAAAAGTAATCTTGAACCTGCAGGCCGATGCCCGTGGGGGTTGAGCCTTGGGTGGGCGCAAGTTTGACGAAACTGTCGCCAAAATTCGACTGGCCATCAAAGGACCCGTTGCCGGTAATGAGGTAGATGTTTCCAGCGGGGTCGGCAGCAGGCCCTGCTCCGGCCATCCAAATCCCGCCGGCGACCCCGTTCGGCGTGTCATTAAAGACGGAGACTTGCTGAAGCGTTTTAGCGTCATAGCCCAGGAGCCAGCCATGGTACACCCCAAAGTCACCCAGCGAAGAGAAGGCGATGTAAACAACCCCATTTACTAGGAGGAGGCCGCTGCGCTGGAATTGATAGAAATCGTCGAACTCGATGACGCTTCCATTGGAGCTGCCTCCGGTCCCCGGGACCCTGGCGGAGATTTTCACCGGGCCACCGAATTTCTGAGCGCCAGTGGCCACGTCCAGGGCGCATAACAGGTGGTAGTAAGTGGGATTGGTTCCGCTGGTATCCTTGACGTGGGCGACCAGATAGAGCGTGCCTGATTGAGGGTCGATCACGGGTGTTCCGGTGATTCCCAATCGGGCTAACGAACCGTCGCTGGTTCCGTAATCAAAGAGCGGAACAGCCGACGTGCCGGTGGCCGCGTCGGTCAGGTGGACGGTCCAGAGGGGTTCCGTTGCGACTCCAATGTCGGAGTCGGCATCGAAGGCGTAGACGCTGTCGTTCTCGGTGACTGCATACACCACGTTGTGGACCCCTTTTCCCGGAATGGACACTCCGGCGAGATATAGAGGTTGAGCGTAGAGGAAGTCGTCGGTGGGAAGGTTAAAGAGAAGCCCGAACGTGCCGGAGTTGACGAGGGCGGGAGTCAGGAAGGTTTCGTTGGTGTTCAGACCTGACCGCGCCGTGTCGTAATGCCAGGTGAGGACGTTGACGGGAGTGGGGGAACCTGCCTTCTCGGAGGCCGAACCCACAAATAGAAGGGCGGACGAAGACGCGAGGACGGTGAAAGAAAGAAGGAGGCGATGGATCATGGCGTTGAAACAATCACCCCCCTTCAGACGCTGCCCAACGATCCAGGGTAACGCGCTTAGCGAAGATGGGGATGCTCTACAGGGTTAGATTATGGCGATTGAAGTGGAATCGTTTGGACCGTCGAAACCGACGATCCACGACAACGCAGAACACGAGTTCTGCGGGAAATGAATTTGTTCGTCGACACCTCCATTAACCCAAGGCAGCAATTTCCGCGCCGAACTGGCAACGAATGGTGTGCGCGGTGGGCTCAACGCCTCCGCAGTGACCTCTGCTTGGCTTCCAGACGCGCTGGCTTCGGTCGAAAGTGCCATTATCCGGTCATTGGAGTGGTCAGGGGGGCACCTTGATGGCCATGCGGTGCAGCCGTGCTAGGCGTTCAAGGACTGGGCATGTGGAAAGGAACTGATCATGGACCGACCACAATTTAACTGATTTCTTGACACAAATAGTTTTCTTGACGCGCCTAGAAAGCGGGCACAAGTTGCGTGCGTTAAGTCGACTCTACTGCGATGAAAAGGAAAATTGGGACAGTCGTTGAAGACACTCTTTACAACCAAGTAAAGGTGCTCGCCATTCAGGAGCGGCTGAGAATTTCTGACGTGGTTCAAATCGCTCTGAACGATTATGTTGAGAAGTCCAAGCGAAAGAATCCGTTCGGGTCTGGGCTTTGCCGTTTCCTTGCAGCGCCCTCTTTCAACCTGACCGATGAACAATTCTGTGAATCCCTGGACCTCGACCCCTATGAGCAGTGAAACTGCGTGAGTTACCGGACGGAAGCACGATTCTTGTGGACACCAACGTGCTGCTCTACGCCCGGAACAGCCGTTCAAGTCAATGTCGCGAGTTGTTGGTGCGCTGTGAGCATGGGGTCGTCACGGGCGTTATCACTCTAACCATCGTTGCCGAGTTCAATCATCGCTGCATGATTCAAGAAGCTCGGGCCAAGGGGTTGGCCGTCTCCAATCCTGCACGAGCTCTGTCCGAGCGTCCTGAACTGGTACGCCGACTGAGTGTTTACTCGGAGAGCGTTCGTGATTTGCTGGATTGTGCGCTCGTCGTTGCTGAACCGACCCCCCAAGACTTTCATGTCGCTCTCGAACTGCAAAGGCAACACGGACTCCTGACGAACGATTCACTCAATCTCGCCATCGCACGGCGGCACGGCATCAAGGACATCGCCACTGCCGACAACGGTTTTGACAGAGTTCCCCGCCTGAACGTCTACAAACCGGAGGACATTCCCCTCGCAGACCCAGTATAAGCGAAACTACAGCGGGGGGTGAAGCTGGGGCATCAAATAAAGCCCGTGAGTCGATCCGACTTTGGAGCGTGGCCGGCGAGAAACCGAGGAGCGCCCGACCCGTGGGGTCCAACCTTGGGCTGGCTTCCGCCTGTCTCAACGGTCCCGGCGTTCCAACAGGAAGACCCAGTCCTCCGTGTCTTTCACCCGGGGCGAGGTCCACGACGAACCGCCAGGGGCATCCGCGAGTTTCACAGACGCGCCGGTTCGGGGGTTGAACAGTTCGACCCGATAATGACCTGGAGACAGTTGTACGGTGGCGGTGCCGCCTTGCCGCAGATACAGGACGTAGCGTTGCCCCGGCTCGGCCAGGCATAGCGCCGGGGCAATGGGACTGCCGCCTTCGATCACGGGCAATGCCAGACTCTCGCCGTTCACAAGCTCGGGATGCGGTTCGAGCTTCCACCAGGAAAAGCGCTCGAAGAACCCTCGCATTCGCGCGTAGCCAACGAGCATGGTCATTTCGGAATTGCCGCGACCAGTAATCCAACCGCCCTGGCCGGCGATGTTGGCTCGTTCGCCGGTGGTCTGATAGGCACCGGCCATGGTCATTTCCCAGGCGAGCTTGCGTCGATTGCGTGAAGGTATCAGCCCGAGCCAACCCGGCGAGTGCCATCGCCATCGAGAGGAAGAGTCGGCGGCACCATTGCGGTGAAGAGCTGTTCAGGATAAAAAAACGGCCATGGCTGACGGTCGGATGTTCCGGTTCAGCGACTTGTTTCATGAATGAAGAGATTGCGGAACTGGATGCGCCCGTGTTCATGCTGCAATCCGATGGGCCCACGAAGGGGTATACCCGGGAGTTCAGCGTTGCGGACCACCTGTTCTCCGTTGACCCAGACGGAGATTCGGTCGCCGAGGAGCTGGATTTTCATTTCGTTCCAATCACCGATCGGACGATCCGCGTTTTTCGCAGGCGTGAAGGCTCGGCGCTGGTCAGCGGAGGAATTCGAATCGGTGCGATATTCCCAAAACTCGCCGCTGCCGACGGGGTAGCAGAAAAGATTCGCCTGAGCCTTGTAGAGTCCACGCATCAGAACCCCGCTGTCGCCAGCATCCAAGACACGCAGGGTGGCAGCCCGACCATCGGGACCGGCTTCAAGTCCATCGGCGTTGATGAGTGGGAAGTTTTCCCACTTCGGCGCATCGGCCCAGCGCCATTCCAACACGAGCTCAAAGTCACTCCATTCCTCTTCGCTCCAAAGGTCCCCGGTCAGTCCATCATGTTCGAGCACACCGTTCCTGGCGACCCAGTGTTCCGGCGGACGGCCAAAAGCCGCCGTCGGTCCACCCACAGCTTTTGTCCCTGCCGGGAATTCCCGCCAACCGGCGAGATCGTGTCCATTGAATAGAGATCGAAAATTTGCCGGAGGCGGCTTCGTGACCAGCTGGCGCGGGTCGATCCTGCGGGATTCAAGGAACCCAACGAGGTCGGCGAACTGTTCGAGCGATAAACCCACCTGCAAACCCTCGGGCATCAGGGATAGGGAGCTGACCCGACGGCTGAGAATATCCTTCTTGGGCAGGGACTGCCCCTGGCCGTTGGCGGTAACGATGGTCAGTGCCTCCGCCGTTTCGCCCTTGATCAGCCCCGACCAGGTCTCGCCGTCCCGCATGTCGATCGTGAATTGCTGATAGCCTTCACGCACCACCTTGCTGGGTTCGAGGACGTGCTCGATCAGTTCCCGGCGGGAAAATTGTGCGCCAATGAGTGTGAGGTCCGGACCCACCTGAGCACCCTGCCCTGCCACCTGATGACACTTGAGGCACGCCACGCCGTTCTCGTCCCAAAACACGCGTTGACCGCGGACCGGGTCCCCGGCATGGGCCAGTGCAAAATGAGCGTAATCCTCGACGGTGAGTGCTGTATTTCTCGTGGAGAAAAGCGGGCCCTGCTGCGCAGGCACGTGATCGCGGTACACTTCGCGCAGCTCGGCAATGACGATTGGCGGGAGTGCGCCCGCACGGGACTCGAGAGCGGGGAGCACGTTGTCACGCAGCCCGCCGAGGGCGCGACGACATTGCTCACGAACGGTGGGATTCGCGCTGGCGAGACCCTCCAGGTAGGCGTCCAAAGCGCGGGCGTCCCCATGCCGAACCAACGCGTCGAGCGCCTCCGATCGGGTTTCCGCTTCGCGCCAGAGTTCCAGCAACCAGGGAACGGTATCGACCGTCGGCCAGCCATCCAGGACGCGGGCGAGGGCACGCCGCTCTGGAATGGACTTGGATGCGAGCACGGGTTGTAACGCGGTGAACGCCTCGGGGCCCTTGATCATTCCGAGAGAACGGATGGCGGCCAGCCGGACGCTCACTTCGGAATCCGAAAGCGCCCAACCGAGGGTCGAAACAGCATTGGTCGGGCCCATCGCGCCCAACGCGGCGACGGCCTCCGCGCGGACGGCAGGGTTCGAGCGGACGAGCTGGATCAGAGCTTCGGTGCAGTTGGTGCCACCGAGAATCACCGCCGCGCGGATGGCTTCGCGAAGGAGTTCATCATCGGACGGCGGCTGACGAAGGAGTTCGGCGATCAACGGGATGGCGTTGGTCTCCTTGGATTCAACCAAGGCCTGCAGCGTGGCCCGCCGGACGGCGGGATCCGTTTCCAACGGAAAGCGCTCGAGCAACCTGGGCGAAGCCGCCAGCAGTTGGGCGGAACGCAGCCCCTCGACGGCGGCCAGCCGTACGGTCGATGCCGGATCGCCCAGGGCAGCCAACAGGGCCGATTGAACCGGCTGGGTCCCTTTCCACTCCACGGCGCGTTTCGGCGGTGGTGCGAGTGCGGGATGGTACGCCCCCCACTCGCCCTTCCATGGCGGCAACGTGTGATGCAGTGGAGCGAGCAACTGCACCGCCGCCTCGCGTGTGGCGGCATTCGTGGACGAGCCAGCCAGGGACGCCAGCACGGCCACCAGCTCTTCATTCTCCGTATCGCGCAACGCAAACGCGGTGGCATCCTGAATGCGGGCATTGGTACTGCTGAGGCCCTCGGCAATGGCGGACCAGGATTGCGGATGGGCACGTCCGATCTCGTTCAGGGACGAAAAAGCGGCAAAACGCGCGAACAGATCCGTTTGGTCCAGGACCGAGGTCAGTGCAGGAATGGCAGCGGGATCACCGATTCGCCCCAGCGCAGTCGCAGCCTGAAAACGGACCGAGGCTTCGATTGAAGCCCCTTGAAGCAGCGCGGCAAGGGGTCCGATGGCATTCGTCACCCGCCGCAATCCGACCTGCCGGACTACTTGACGGAGCAGGGACTCTTCCGTGTCCCTCCGCAACAGATCGATGATTATGTCTCGTGCACCCCGTCCTTCATCCTGAGCATCCAGCGCCCAGAGCGCATGCATTCGTGCGGGCACGGACGCCGAAGGGTCTCGCAACAGGGCGGTGAGAGTTGCTGCGGCCGCAGGGGTGTTTCTATCGGCCAGTCGCCGTTGGGCGGTGAGCCGGACGTTCCGCGACGGATGTCCCAGCGCCAGAACGAGTTCCTTATCGGTGGCTCGGAATTCACGCCCCAGCGCCGCCGCCTCGTACCAGGCTGGCTTCGGCAAGGCCGCCGTGGCATTGGTGAACGTCAACCGCCAGAGGCGTCCGACCTGCACATTCTCCTTCGTGTCGCGATGTTGCCAATCGCAAATCAGCAGGCTTCGGCCATCATTCGCCCATGCGATACCGACGGGGCGGAAATCTTCCGGTGGATTCGGAAACATCTCCGTCGGCTTCACCACCTCGTAGGTTGCACCAGCCCGCCGGATGGGAACCCGCAGCAATTGGCGTTTGCCGAAATCGGCCAGGAAAAGATTGCCATGATACTCCGTGGGCAGCACGCCCTCGGTGTCGCATGCGACACCCGTGGCAGCGCCTCCTCCGAAGTCGTGCATCATCCAAAGCGTGTAGGGCCGACGCGGAACGAAATCGTGCGGATAACCGTAGGTGCCCCGCTCCACCATATGCGTGAGACGTCCCATCCAGTCGTGCTCGTCGGTGTTGTCGTAGGTAAACAACTCGTCCTCGGCATTGAGGGCGACATCCATGATGTTTCGGACGCCCCGGCAAAACACTTCCAACCTGGTGCCGTCAGGCCGGAGCCGGAGAATGCCGCCCCCGGGCAGGTCCACGCGGGAACCATCGCGACCGACCGCGCCATAAAGACCCTTGTCGCCAATGGCGACGTAGAAATAGCCGTCCATGCCGAGCCGAAAATTGGCCGGAACATGGTCGTTCCAATCCAGCGCCCAAGGGTTTGGATTCGTCTGTTCGATCAGGTCCACGCCATCCCGGCCCACCCCCTGGTCATCGGTGAAGACGGTGAACCTCGGGTTGTGAAGGACGTACAGTTTGCCTTCCAGATACTGCATCCCGAAGACGGCATGGAGTCGTTCGGCGAAAACCGTGAAATGGCCGTCGGGATGCCGACAGAGGATGCGTCCCTCGGTCGCATCGGCATGCGCCGTGCGGATATCCATCGGGTCCTCCGCCACAAAAATCCGTCCATCGGGCGCGGAGCAGACCACCGATGGATAACTGACCTGCGGCGATTCCGCCATCAGTTCCATGCGCCAGCCCGGCAGAGTTTTCGGGACGGCGACGGCGAGGACGGAAGATACCTCCATCCACGCAATCAGGATCAGGGATGCGAAACGCATGATCGGTTGGCGGAACCGTCCGCACGAGTTAGCTCAGTTGGCGTGCCAGGATAACACCATCAATCGTCAACCACCGGTAGTATAAAACGAAGGGTTTGCCCGCACCGATTGACTGGATGGTGGCTCGACCAACCAACGTGTGTTGATCACGTCGACGGAGAGGTATCCCGAGTTGGGTTCACCAGTGCCCGATCCGCTTCACAAAAATGTGCTCTCATTTCAGGTCTGAGAAACCCGTCGGTGCCAGCTTGTAGGCGGTGACCCCAGAACGAAGTTTTCCGGTGGCTTCCGTCTCCTTCTCCACCCGGATCCACTCGGCATCTTTGTGGAACTCATCTATCGATTTTTGAATCGCTGAAACGCTTTCACCTGCCAGCAGGCAGACGAACTGGTCGTTGCCCTCGGCATCCTTCTGGTCCGCGATCCACCATCCGACGCTGCGCAAGCCGTGATGACCGTAGATCGGCACGGCAAAATCACGCCAGCGATTGCGAAAGGCGTCCAGCTTCCCGGGCAAGACCGAGTAAATTCGCAGGTTGAATGCCCGGGCAGGATTCGATGGTGCAAAATTGAACTTCGCGGTGGGATCGACCTGCAATGGAATGGTGGAAATCCGATCAACGGTTTTGCCGTGCTTGGCGTTCGATGCCCCGTAACCTCTCTGAAAATCCGGGTCCGCGCCGAATTCCGATTCCTGTCTCCGCAATTCCTCAACACTCGGAGCGGTCAGCAAATAAATGAACTTATCACCATTTGTCGTGGCAACCGTCCAGTAGCCGACGGTCTTGATGCCGTGTCGACGGCGAACCGGCTCAACCGTTTCGCGGAAGCGCTCCAGGACTGCGTCCAGCTTGTTCGAAGTCACCGTGTAGATGCGCAGTTCGTAGTAAGGCGGGCGGACCGTTTCTCCTCGGACCAAGGAGCAGGCCGCAAGGAACAGCATGGCGACGAGGCCGACGAAAGTACGGGAGCCGCTTATCGATCCGAGCCCGGATTTCATCGCCAGAACGATAATCCGGGCAATAGCAATGAACGCTGCCAGCGAAGATACCGGCGGATGCAAAAAGTGCGCGGAAATCTTGAAATTGCACTTCGGGGACATGAGCTCATCCTCTCACCTCCATCGCCCGATGACTAGAAGACTCACATGTTTTTGGGGATGATTCCGGAATTTTAATCTCCTGACGAGCCTCTGACGGTTCAAACCCCAGCCTATCCTGGGTACGCGGAGGTTTCGTCCGAAGGATCGAACCACACCCAATTTGCGGACGCGAGGCCAAAGCGGCAGGATGCCGCTTCCACTTTGGTGCCCACGCCGTGCGGGGTCGCCCACGGTGCTTCATTCGCTCCTCAGCGCCAAGATCATATCCACACATGCGGCACGACGAGCGGGCAGCCAGCAGGCGAAGAGGTCGGGCAGGACAAGGATCACTGGAGCGATGGCGACGATTAACAGGTCGAACGGCTGGCTTTGAAGCGCTTTGCCGCCTTGGAATGCAGTTGTCAGCGATGCCACCTCGATTGGGCCAAAAATGAAGCAACCCTGCTTCGAGGTTGTCCGGTTTTGGGGGCATGCGGCAGATTATCCCTGTTATGACGATGGATGCCCCTGACAACGCGCTGCTGACCGCCTACACGGCGGAGGAGTCAGAAGTGGCATTTCGAGCCATTGTCCGCCGGCATGTCAATCTGGTGTTTGCGACTGCGATGCGAATCGCGGGGGATCGGGGCCTTGCGGAAGAGATCACCCAAAATGTATTCGTTGCGCTGGCCCGCAAGGCACCTGGGCTGAAACAGCATCCATCCCTCGCCGGCTGGCTTCACCGGACGACGGTGCTGGAAGCGCGGGCAAAGGTGCGGGCGGAACTCCGACGTCGGCACAGGGAAACTGCTGCGTGTGAGATTTCACTGCGCGAGATGGAGGGATCGTCACCGCTGGAGGCCCTGCTGCCGATTCTGGACGATGGCCTTCTCGAATTGAAGGAGGTTGATCGCACGGCGCTGGTGCTTCGGTTTTTCGAAGAACGAAGCCTCCGGGAAGTGGGTCAATTGCTGGGGATGGAGGAGGATGCCGCTCGCAAGCGGGTGACCCGTGCCCTAGATCGATTGACGGAGTTCTTTCGCCAGCGTGGCTTTGCGCTACCGGGTGCAGCCGGGACCGCTTCCGTGTTGACCGGTGGGATGCAGGCGGCACCGGCGGGACTCGTCTCTTCCATTGTTGACGTCAGTTTTGGTCTCGCACCGACGGCCGGCAGTTCCCTGAACGCACTTCTAAACGCCATGACCATCACCAAAACACAAACGGCAGTGGTCTGCCTCCTGGTGGCGGCGCTACCACTTTCCTGGCAATGGCGGGCGGAAGGTAACGTCCTTCGTACCCAAGCAAGCCATATTGGCGAACTCGACAAAGCCCGTTCCGAGTTGAAATCACTTTCCGAGGACGAAGCCAAACTGGACCAGGAGCTTGGACGGTTAACATCGGCGACCGTGAGTGCCCGCCATCGACTTGATACAGTCCTGGCGGTTCGGGATGGGCGAAAGCCTCCGCTCCGATACCGTTGGGATGACCTGTCGCCGTTCGTTCGCGTGGCCAAGAGGGATATCACATCCATGCACCTCACGTCGGTCCAGGATAGGAAGGGGTCGGTCTCCCCTGAAATGAAGCTGGCACTCCAACTCTCAGGCGAGGAAAGGGATGCCGTGCAGGCGCTCGTCGACCGATTCTTGTCGGATTACCACACCGCCGAGTTAACCGCCGTCCACCTGACGACGCCGAAGCCTGAAGAGATCATCCGGGGCAAACCTGAGGAGACACGTGTCTTTGAGGTGGATGATCTGACAGCAACGATAGCCGGTCTGCGTGAAACGCTCTTTACGGGACTCCGGAGGGTCCTTGGTGCCGATCGTTACGAGATTTTTCGGGATGGGTTGAGCTCGTGGATGCCGGTGGATGACGAGGAGCGGGGACTGAATTCCAACCTGCAAGTGGTCAGCCCCGCCCACCGCGTTATCGTGAACCCGGTTTTTGCCGACGGAAAATGGCTGGGCTGGACCATCAGCCATCCGGAAAGAGGTTCCATCCACGTGCCCATGGACCCGGAAGATGTACCGGATGCGTACCGGGCAGCACTTCAGGACTGGATAGAAGCCGCGCAAAAGGTGGCAGCCCAGTCGCCCGAACGCCCGTAGGAACCCGTAGAGCGAGCGACCGATGGACATGACCCTGAAACAGATCCTAATGTCGACTGCGGTGGCACTGGCCATCGCCTGGGCACACGGCACCCTCCGGTTGCGTGCCCTGCGGCGGGAGATCGCAGAGGTTTCGCAGACGCTGGCCGAAACCAAGAGCCAGGTGAGCGACGCCGAAAGTCGACTCGCGCAGCGTCGCCAGCAACTGGCGACGAGTGCAGAAGAACGTGACCACCTATTGGCGTCCGCTGCATTTACTGAAAATGCCCTGACTAAATCAGACCCGGAAAGCCGCTGGGCCAGTCCGCCGGAGGGAGAACAACGGTGGAATCCGGAATCGCCTTATATCTGGCTGAGTCGAGATGCACTTCAAACTCTGCCGCTCTCACCGCTGGTCTTCGACGGGGATGGAGAATTGGGTGATCGGATTGCAGATATCCTCGCAGTGGATGACGCAACCTATACCCGGCTTAATCAAAACCTGTCGGCCATCGTGAAGGATTACCGAACGCAGGCGGTCAGCCATATCAAGATCCTGACGGAACTACCGTCCGATATCGCAAACCAGGATGGGGAGAAACTGGCGATTCAGGTGGTACCCCAGCCGAAGGAAAGCAAACGGTATGAGGAAGCCTACATTGAAGCGCTCCGGGAACAGCTTGGCGAGGTTCGATCCGACCTGATCAGCTCGATGACCAAGGAGCGGCTCACATCGGAATTCAATCTTTCTGATGAAGACCCGACCACGATCGGGGTTGTCCTCCATGCTGATGGTTCCTACACTATCTCCACACATTCGGGCGGAGGCTTTCTTCAGGTCGGTGGAGTCCGAACGTTGGCGGACAACATCCCGGCATATCTGTTGCCCTTTTTCCAGGGGCTCGAAAACTGGGAACCCGCTACCAATGGGGTGCCCTGAACCGTGCCCGAAAAATTGAACTCGCGGAGGATTTGGTAACCACTACTGAGCAGCAGGGACTGGGACTGCCACCCTATTTGATACGGCCTATGCGCGGCTCGTGTCTATAAGGTCCTATTGAGATTGATTGTTTTGTTTGGTGCCGAGATTCTCACATCGCCAAACAAACCCGATGCTTTCGAGGTATTACGGCTGGCCGTCGTTGTTCGGAAAAATCAGTTGAATGGCGCCACTGCGGCTATTGGTTTTCGCCTCCCGGACCGCAGCGCGAAGCCTTGCACTGGTCCATTGCTGAACGCTTCCGTCGCCCAGGAGGGCGTTGCCTTTGGAGCCATGAATCGCCGGGCTGTAGCCCAATTCTTGTCGGCCGCTGCGGGACGCCGATAGCTCCTGGAGGCTCAAACGGGTGACCCCATTGTTCGCTGTGTCGTCAGGACTGCCGTAGAGTTGAACGACCGGGGCGGTTGCGTCCGCAGTGATATTGCGGTCGCCGCCGAGGATGCTGGTCGGATCTTCCTCCAATGCAGAGAGCCCAATCAGGTAGCTAATACCTTGATTCAAGCTGGGCTTCTGGCCCCGGGCAGCCAGAGCATCGAAATCCTTCGCATTACCTTTCGCCGCGATACTTCCCGCCACATCCTGGTCGCCTGGGCAAACGAGGACCTTCGGAGTATTCAATTCATTCGAAACCGCCACAAAATGAGCCCAGGTATGCTGATGATTGAGCAGGCGCGGATGAAAGGTCCCACCGTTTGTCTCGGCCATGGCCCAGGGGTATTTGCTGCCGTTGTCGGTTGAAAAGATTCGGAACGCGATGCCCTGCTGCTTGAGCATGTTGACGCAACCGATTCTACTGGAGCGAGACATCGACCTGAAAATGACCGGAAGGACCATCGCCATCAGGATGACGATGGTGACCACGACGACCAAAATCTCAACCAACGTGGAGGCGCTTTTTCGCAATCCCGATCATTCATTCTGAAGCAATCCGCCTTGTCAATTGCGGGGTTTTCTCCCTTTCCAAATGGGACGAGCCGGACATTATCCCGCCCATGAAGTACAGCTATGCCGATTTGGCGAAGATGATCGATCATTCCCTGCTTCACCCGACCATGACGGACCAGGACCTGGAGGACGGTTGCCGTTTGGCCGCCAAGTATCATGTCGCTTCGGTCTGCATCAAGCCGTACGCGGTCAAGCGGGCGTCCGAATTGCTTCAGGGCACCGGGGTGCTGGTGGGGGCGGTGATTGGCTTTCCCCATGGCAATTCCGCCACCGAGTCCAAGCGGTACGAGACCGAGCTCGCCTGCCGGGATGGTGCTTCCGAGATCGACATGGTCATCAATATCGGCAAAGCCCTGGGTGGCGATTGGGGCTACGTTTCAAACGATGTCCGGGCCGTGTGTGACGAGGCCCATCGCCATGGAGCCAAGGTGAAGGTCATTTTCGAGAACGATTACCTGACCAAAGGTGGTGCCGGACTGAGCAGCGATGACTTCAAACGAAAGCTGTGCGTTCTCTGTGAGGAGGCTGGTGCCGACTGGGTCAAGACCTCAAGCGGTTACGGGTTCGTGAAGCAGGCCGATGGCAGTTACAATTACAAGGGGGCGACGGAACACGACTTGGCACTCATGCGGGCCAGTGTCTCTCCGCGGGTTCAGGTGAAGGCGGCGGGCGGCGTTCGTGATCTCGATGGCCTGATTCGGGTGCGGGACCTGGGCGGTTCCCGGTGCGGCGCCACTGCCACGGCAGCCATGATGGACGAGTATCGCCGACGCGAAGCCGCCGAGGCGGCCGGCGGTGCCGAGGAGAAGAAATCGGGACAACTGGGGGCGGGCGGGTACTAGTGTCGTGTATCCGAAATAGCTTACCGTTTGCCGCGAGGGATTTTCGGTTCCCTCGAAGCGACGAAGCGAGGAGCATACCCATAGTGGTCTGTGAGGAGTGAGCAACGAAGCGGTGGCGACGCTTGTGTCTGTAAAACAAACATGCATCCATGAAGTAGCCCTCACGTCGAACCGCCGACTTTCCTGGTTGCCGAAAAACAGCTTTTGATCTCAGCGGTTGATTCGTCTGCAACCTATTGAATCAAAGTCACATCGGTAGGGCGATGCTCCTGTCGAGCCGCGGCGGCCCGCACCTGTTCCGCCTCGCAAGTTATACCCGGCCTGACCACGAGCGCCACGGGCGGGGTGCTTTCAAATAACGGCTTTTCGTCCGCCCAGGCGATTCAAGCAAACGCCCTTGAAATCATCCGGTTCTCTGAGCCCTTTGAGCCCTCTGTGGTTCGACTCTTGCCCACGGTCAGGAGGTTTAACCACAGAGGACAGAGAACACAGAGAAAGAAGGATTAGGGGATGGGGCCGACGTGCACGGTCAAAGCCGCAGGCCATCTGCCCACGCCCAGCAGGCCTGGAGGCCCGCGATACAGAAGCACCCCACCCGTGGCGCTCAGAAGTCAGGCGGGGTGTAACTTGCGAGGCGGGCATGGTCCGAACCGCCGCAGCTCGGCGGGAGTCTCGGTCCTGCGGACGGCCTATTGGCTTCGCACGTGCGGAAGGGGCCTGGTTTTGGACCGCCGCGGCTCGGCAGGAGCCTCGCCCTACCGATGTCACTTTGATTCAATAGGTTGCAGACGAATCGACCGATGAAGAGAATAGCTGTTGTTTGGAGTATCTGGAAACCTGCGCTACATCGCATCGACGCCGGATTGCATATCCGATTTTGGAGGGGTTCCGCACTTATGAGCAACAAACATGGCTTGGGGCAGGTACTGTTGCGTTAGTTCAGCTTCACTGGAGTCTGGAGGTCGGAGACCTTACTGACCTAATGGGTTGCTGACCCCCACACCGCCAAAGCTCGTGTCGACGGCGTGGCCACCTTCATTGGCCGCAACGGTCCGGACAAACGTGTCGGTGATCAATTTCGCGTAGCGTTCGAGGGTGCGGAAGGGGCTGCGTGGGACATAGACGATATCGCCCGCCTGCAGGCTCACGTCCTTCTGTCGTCCCAGGTAGATGGCCTGAAAGTTGACCAATCCGATCCGGGGCTCGGTAAGAGACCCACGCACGATGGCCACTTGACTAACGTAGGCATCCGGAGTGGTTCCCAAGGCTTTGGCGATGGCGGTGGTCAGGGTCATATGGTCCACATACCCCAGCGGGCGCGGGCCCCGGACAGCTCCAAGAACATAGATTTGGGATGAGAGCGATGATGGGAGGTAAAGGAAATCATCCGGTTCGAGGTAGATGTTTTGGGTGGTGTCCCCCTGACGCAGCAAGCGTTGAAAATTGATGGGCAGCATCTCTCCATTCCGAATCAAAAAACTATGGTTGAGATCGGCCAACTCCTCGGTGGTGCCCGTAAAACGGGACGTAAAGAGTCCTCCAGCGCGGGCAATGGCTTCGATGACCGTCATGGGGGCGTCCAATGGAAAGACGCCGGATTTGTTCAGGCGACCCATGACCCAGACCCGCTTGCTTTCGGCCCGCGTCAATTGAAGCGATAGTTTGGGATGCAGATAATACTGGGTCAGCTCCTTTTCCAGCTTGATCCTCGCCTCCTCCAGAGTCATTGCCCAGACATCCATTCCGGGTAGAAGATCGAAGTAAATCTTGCCGTCGGCGCAGACGAAGGTGGTGGTACGGGTGCCCGTGCGCCCAAGGATTTCCAGTTCGATGCGGTCGCCGGGTCCCAGACGATACGGTTCGGTCGATGGATGCAGCCATTCCGGTCGAATTTGATTAGAACTGACCACACTGGTCAGGTTGGTGGCGGGAGCTCCCACCGGTGCCGGGGTTGTAGCCCTGGGATCAAATTTCTTGGCCACCAGGACCGATTCCGGCGCGCAGCCTGCAAACAGGAGCGCCAATCCCGCCAGAAGCAGCGGAACGAGGGTATTGTAGGCGGCCCTCATCATATCATTTGATACCCGGGACCACCGGGCTGGTGATGAAGGGGCCAATGTTTCTGCCGGTCCAGGTGGTCACCACCGTCTGGATGAACGACGTGACCGCGAGGTCGGCGAGGTCCTCGACACGAATCCACGGGCGATTGGACACATAAACCAGATCGCGGGGCAGCAGCCGGAAATCAGGAACCTTCCCGGCAAGGACGTCCTTGATATTGACGATGAAGCGCTCGGGGTTTTCGAGGCTGCCGCGGACGACGAGGACGCGTTGACGGAAGGCATTTTCTGTAAAACCGCCGGCCAGGGTGATGGAACCGAGGACGCTGGCATCGATCGACAATCCCTGAGCACCGGGCGAGCCTACGGCACCCAGGACATAAATCTCATTATTGACCGACGACGGAAAGTAGAGGTAGTCGTCGGGTTCAATCAGGATGTTTTGGGTCAAATCCCCATGCCGAAATAGTTTATCGAGGTCGATGGGAACCCGTTGATGATTGCGGATGAGGAAGCTTCGGGGTAGATCGGCCAACTCGACCGTGTTGAGCTGGAAGATACCCGTTTCGAGTCCACCAGCCTGGGCCACCGCCTCAATGACGGTCATGGGACGCTCAAGGGTAAAAGCGCCCTTATTAATTACCTTACCCAGAATATAGAACTTTTTGCTCCGCAATTCCCCGGGGGTGACAATGACCCGGGGTCGGACGTAATAGCGCGACAACTCCGCAGTGACCACTTCCCGGAGTTCGTCGATGGTCTTTCCCGCGGCCATCACCCCGAGGGCCTGGAGGTAGTTGACCCGCCCGTCGGGGGCGATGACGACGTTGGGACGGGCGAGCTCTGGATGACCGTAAAAGGAAAACCCGATGACATCATTGGGTCCGAGGGTGTAGTGCTCCTGCCAGGCGGCCTTGATCTTGGAATTGCTCCCGGCAAAGACGAGCGGTGCCGACGGCTTGGGTGCAGTAGGAATGATCGCGTCTTCGGCCCGAACGAAGAAGGGCATCAGGAAGGCTATGATCAACGCCAGACACCCGGGGAGGCTGGACGGGGTTCTCATGACCACGGAAAAAGCTTTGCCTCCTGGTTCAACAGGGCACCGGCCAATGGGCACCGGGCGTTCTGGAGGATGACCAGACGTTCGCGGACGTCCCGTCCGCGAGTCAGATTGCCTCGGGCAAGCCAGAGCAGTTGAGGAACGGTTTCCGCCCACATCAGGGTATCCGGCTGATCGGTGCCGGCGATTTCGAGGAGAACCACGACACCGGTGGCCTGATTCCAGCGTCCGATCACTTCCTGCCATTGCTGTCGACGAGTTGCCGTCCACTCCCAAGCGGGCGGTAGCAGCAGCCAGAGGGTCTGTCCGGCGATCGGGTTGGCCTCCGTTGGTTGGTTGAGAGCCTGATCAATCGGGATGACCCGGCCGTTGAGAGGCGTTCGATTGGTGACGACGAGCACGGAGGAATGGCGTTGACCGGCGGCGGCAGCCAGGAGTTCGGTCCAGGTGGAGGCTCCCTCCTGGCGGGAGGCGGTCACGAAACCGCAGACCACGTTGCCATTGGGGCTGGCGACGAGTTTGCTTTGAAGGGCCAGCCACGTGCGGAAGGCCCAATGGGACTGGGCGACGGCATCCAGGCTTCCGAGGTCAGGGAGGCGCGCCAGCAGGGGCAGCTTCGTGACGCGCTTCACGTCGGCGGCGGTCTTGATCCGATCATCCAGCAACTCGACCACGCAAATGCCGAACAACGTTCCCATGGCACCCAGAATCCCTCCGACCACCGCCAGGAGGATGACCTTCTTGGACCGTCCGGACACCTCGACATCTTCGACATTGGCATCGAAGTAGCGGTAATATCCGGGGGAATTCTCTTCGTACAACTGGGCTTCTCGCTGGCGGCTGGCCAAGAGGGAACGGGACCCTTCCAGCGATTGCTGCCGGGCCTTGATTCGCACGAGTTGCATGGCCTTCTCGGGCAGTCCGCGCAGTTTTTCGTCCACCTCGGCCCGGGTGGCCTTCATCTTTTCGATCTGGGCGGCGACCACTTGCTTATGGGTTCGCAAAGTGAGGAGTTCCGAGTAATACCCGGTGGAAAGGCCTCCTTCCCCCTGGCGGGGGGGCGCGATGGGGTTGGTGGCGGCTTCCTGGGCCCTTTTTTCCAGTTCGGTCAGCAGGGCTTGCTGCTCTTGAATGATCGGATTGAGTTCCGTGTATTCCTGGCGGAGGTCAGAGAGCCGCTCACGGGCCACCTGCACCTTTTCCTGGATGGGGCTGTGGGTGGTGAGCTCGCGTTCGAGCGCGGCCATCTGGAGGTCGATGGTTTCGTACTCGATTTTCATGGTGGAAAATCGGAGGTCCAGGTCCCCGAGAGTGCGCAGGTAGGCATCGATTTCCTTGTCGGCGTTAATCAGCCCGGCCTGTTTGGAGAATTCGAGTTCCTCCTGATTGGCCGCCCGGAGGTCCTCTTCAGTCTTGCTCAGTTGTCTTTTGAGGAGGCGGTTCATTTCCACCGCTTCCTGGGTCTGCATTTCTTTGATCAACTTCACCACCGTATTCCCAAAGATGTTCAGGACCCGGACTGCCGCTCCGGCGCTGCGACCCGACACGTAGGTGACGGTGATCAGGTCGGTGTTCCGTTCCGGAGTGACCGTCATATTCCCGATGATGGCCCGTGACGACAACTGAGCCTCTTCGGCCACCCGCTGCATGACGACGGGTGATTTGACGAGGCTGACAAGCGTCTGGACGGTCATCTGCCGGGGCTTGAACGGTTCTCCCAGTTCGGAAGCTCGAAAGGTGGCGGACGATTCCTGGCGAATCAGCTGGGCAGTGGCCTTGTAGGAGGCGGTGAATTTCTTGTAGCCCAGCGCCCCGGCGAGGAGCGCCAGAACGGCTCCGGCCACGACCATCATCCACCATCGGCGAAGGATGGCGGCGACAAGACGCAGGGGATCGAGGGGCATGCCGGAACCGGACGGCGGCGGGTTGGCGGGCGGCCCGGAGGATACCGCGCCGGTGGTCGCAGTCGGGATCGACTCCGGACTGGCTGTCGGCAAATCGGATTCAGGTCGGGTAGTCACGGTTCAATCAACCGCTGTTATTGGCACTGGGTCAGGCTCTCGCGGCATGGCGGGCAATGGCATCCCGATACACAGCAAGAACTTGGGACGCATTGCGCCGCCAGTCAAAGCCGACGGCGTGGACCCGTCCCAACCGGATCAACTCCATTCGGCGCGCTTCATCCGAGGCCATCCGGGTCAATCCCCGAGCCATGCTGTCGATATTCTCAGGGTCGAGGACCTCGGCGGCATCTCCAATCACTTCGGCGAGGGCACCCCGCGTGGAACTGAGCACCGGGCAACCACAGGCCATCGCTTCCACCGGTGGGAATCCAAATCCCTCAAACAAGGAGGGATAAACCATCGTCCCGGCCGCCTGATAGAGTGCGGGCAGCGCGTCGTCGGGGACAAATCCCAGAAAACGGATGTCCTTGCTGAACGGGGATTGCGCCGCAGCGCTGCGAATGAACTCGGCCCCGGGCCAATCTCCGCCTCCGATGGCCAGCAACCAGGGCGACCCCGTCTGACCTTTGAATCGGTTGAACGCCTCAAAAAGTCGGACGTGATTTTTCGCCGGATGCTCCAGGCGGGACACGTAGAGGAAATAGGGGCCGTCCAACTTCCATCGCCGCGATACTTCGGCCTCCGCCTCCTGGCGGATACCGGGCCGAAAGCGCTGGTGATCGATTCCGTTGTGCACCACATGCTGGCGCTGAACCGGAACGCCAAAAAAGCGCTCGATGTCTTTGGCGGTATTTTGACTGATGGCGATGATCTCCTCCTGGCGGCGGGCCAATTGCTTCACGATGACCTTGCCGTAGAACATGCGAGCGGGATCGTATTTGCCGCGGACATGGAAGGGTGCGAGGTCATGAATGGTGGCCACCCGGGCACAGGGAGCGCTCCAGACCATTCGCCGGTAGCTGGGAACGTGGAGGACATCGATTTCCAACTGGCGCAGCAATCCCGGCAGGGTGGAGTGATGCCACAGAATATTCCGTATCGCCCGGCGAGAGGTTTCGGGAACGGTGACGATCTCTGCCCTGCCCTGAGCGAAGGCAAACAATGGCAGCTCCTCTTCGAGAACGAACAGGACCAGCTCATGGTCGCCGGGCGTATCGAGCATCGCGCGGACCAGGGCGAGAATGTACTGTCCGACGCCGGACTTGCCGCGCTGCAAAACGGAGGTGGAAAGGGCGACGCGCATGATCAACTGAGAAGCAGGTTGTCGAGCCTAACGATGCGCAGGACGTTCAGGACTGCGGGAGTGGGACTGACAAAGTGGACGTTCATTCCCAGCTTCACCCCGTGCTTTCGGACCTTCAGCATCAAGCGGACACCGGTGCTGTCGATGAAGCGCACCCCGTCCAAACGGATGGAGACATCGGAGGTGTGACCGTTTCGCAACTCGAGGTAGTACTGGGTCATATTCCAAACGGCGTCGACGTTGGCTGCAACGACCTCGCCGGTCCACACCAAGGGACCGACACGGCCGGACAGGTCCAGGTCCACTCCGACGGGGCGTTCACCCTCCCGCACACGAACCAACTCGTGAGCTGCGGCGACGTCCGGGGCGGTGGTAAACATTGCCGTTACGCGCATCAGGTCCAGAGCCCGAACAACGGGGGCGGATGGACCGACGAGTATCAGTTGACGTTCGTCGGTTCGCAGTTGCTTGAGCAACCGGATGAGCAGGCCCAAGCCGGTGCTGTCGATGAACTGGATTTGCGACAGGTCTGCCAGGACATGCCCGTCGCTGGAGCGCAGCAGGCGGATGAGGTCCCGATATCTTTCGACCGCAGCGGCATCCAAGCGTTCGCCGAATCGGACGATCTCAGAACTGCCGTGGGTGGTTTCCCGGATTCCCACTGAATCTGATTTGGCCCCATGGGTTTTCCGGTGACGCAATGCCCACCATTGAGAGGCAATCGCGCGACCAAAGACAACAAGGTCGACGGCATACCGCTTGAACAGACGCTTCGGTTCCTGCAGGAGGCGAAAGATCCATTCGAGACCGGTCTTTTGCATCCACCGGGGTGCCCGTCGGACTGTGCCTCCGAGAAAGTCGATGGTCGCACCCACCCCGATGCTCACGGGGACTCCCGAAGCCACAAAGTGCATACGAATCCATTTTTCCTGTTTGGGACATCCAAAGGCAACCAGGACGATATCGGGTCGGGCGGCATGGAGGCGGCGCAGGACGTCGTCGTGGTCCATGTCGACCAACGGTTTGAAGGGAGGGGAATAGCTTCCCACCAATTGGATCCGGGGGTATTTCATCCGGGTGTTGGCGGTTGCCCGCTCCAGGCTCGCCTCCGCCCCTCCGAGGAAGTAAATGCGCCATCCCCGCCGCTCAGCCTCCGCGAGGAGAAGAGGCACCAGGTCCGAACCAGTCACCCGTTCAGGGAGGGCGTTTCCGAGCAAGCGCGAGGCCCAGACGAGGGGCATGCCATCACACAAAACCAAGTCTGCCTCCGCCAGGATTCGTTGGAGCTCCACGTCGCGGAGGGCTTGAACGGCAAAGTCCACGTTGGCCGTCGCCAGATAGTGTGGACGCTTTGAAAGAATCATTTCGCCAATGATCCGCAGGGTATCGGCCATGGTGACCTTGTCGAAGGGCACGCCCAACATGGCCACGGGAGCCGGACGGTCGTAGAGACTGGTCCGTTCCCCGACGGACACCGGTTTTGACTGGACGGGAGCGGATGAGGGAACGGGAATCATATCGCTAAGGGGCGGAGTCGGTTGGCAACCCAAACGGTCGACGAAGCCAGGATATGGCAGAGGATACCTCGATGTCCCCGGTTCGCGTCAAATGCACAGACAACCGGTAGTTTCGCGGCTCGACATAGTCACCGTGCCAGAATTCAACCCCGTTCGTGAAGAGCCTGGCCTCGGTCGCTGCTCCGGTTGCGTCCAGGGAAAAGCGGACGGACTCTCCGTCGGCGATCTCATCAAAAGTCCTCTGCTGCCCGCACGCGGCGACCCGCAGAGCTGACAGGGTTCGTCCGGTATCGTTGTAAATCATAATGCGCGTCGTACCGGCTCGCACCCAGGCGATCGCTCCAGAAGCCACGATCATGGAAATGGCGAGCAGCGGCAACCAGACCCGTCGTCGGCGCCACCAGTCAGGAGGCAAAACGTCGCTCATAGGTTTCGCTCAGTTGCCGACCCAGCGTCTTCCAGGACAACCGGTCGTGCACGGTTTGCTTTCCGGTCAACTCCAGACGTTGGCGCAAGGCTCCATCGCGGAGCCCATTCCCCGTCTCTTCAATGAACGCCTGGGCGGTATCGGCCAGAAGGATTTCCTTACCATGGCGAAGTTCAAGTCCCTGCGCCCCGATGGTGGTGGAGACGACCGGAGTGCCCATCGCCATGCTTTCGGGAATCTTCAATCGGGTTCCTCCACCGATTCGCAAGGGGACAATTTGCAACCAGGCCTGCCGGTAGTAGGGGCGAACGTCGGGGACACCGCCGGTGACGGTCACGCCCTTGCGGGAGGCGTACGCTTGAACTTCCGGGAGAGGTGCCTTTCCGACAATGAGGATCCGCAGTTGAGGCACCCACTCCAGGAGTCCGTCATGGATTTCCTGAAAAAACCAGCGCAGGGCATCGACATTGGGCGAATAGTCCATTGCCCCGCAGAAGAGCACTGTGGGTTCCACCGCCCTCGGCACCGGAGTGGATTCCGGTGTAAAATAGTCCAGGTCCACGCCATTGGTAATCACCAATGTCCGCACCTGCCTGGAAATCTCGAAGCGGATGAAATTCTCGTCATCGGGACCGCACACCACCTCGAGGGCGGTGCGCCGGGCGATCCGTCGCTCAAAGCGTCCGAGTTTTGCCAGATTCTCCCAATCAAGGAGCGATTGCCGAAAACCGCGCGAAAGTGCGGCGCGCTGGGCCAACTGGAACTGGAGGTCCACACGGCTCCGGTCAATGGCGAGCGGCAGGTCCTGATGGTCTTCGAGAAAATACTGGGCCATGACGATGTCGCACACATGAACCAGCGGGTAGGTCTCGCTTCCGATAAACCGCTTCAAGGCCTCGGCGATATGGGGAAGCCGCCAGTGTCGGATGGTGGTGGGCAGCGGATTCAGGAGGCGGTCGGGAAACAGACGGGGCCAGGGCGGATGGGCGAATCGGACAAATTCCACACGGCGGCAGAATTCCTGAAAATGAGGTTTCTGATCCTCCCGCTCACCGTTTTCGCACAAGGCGAGCAGGTCCACTTCGTGATCCTTTGCCAGGGCACGCAGCAGGTGATAGGTCCGTTGAAACGTTCCCCGGTCGGGCGGGTACGGAACGTAGGGATAAACAACGAGAAGCCGCATGATTAGTGGTATCGATGCCAGAGTCGTTCGTAAGCCGCAACCAATCCCGAAAGTTGAACCTCCCGGGTCCTCAATTCTCGCTGAAGCTGGCCATCCAACGGTCCTTCGGCCAGGACATGATCATCCCACAACAAGAGGCAGAGCGAGTGAAACAGCCGCTCACGGGGGTAGCGACCCGAAAACACCCCCGACCAGCAGCGGTCCCGCAGGTTTACCAACCGGTTGCGCAAGGTCGGTTGTTCCGGGCATTTGTTCAACCGGCTACGAGCGTAGTCGGAGGAGTTGGAAAATGATGTGCCCAACCGACGATTCTCGAGCCACAGCCAGACGCATTCCGCTATGCCGGATAATTGCTGGTGGCGGGCCTTGAGTTCGTCCCGCGAGGCGGTTGTTCGATGCGGGTGTAATTTGAAGTCCACGCCCGCCCGGTGATGGTGCTGGACCTTTTCGAGGAAGGGCATCTCCGGAGTGGGGGCGATGGCCAGGAGTCGCTTGTGGCGTTCCCGGCAGCTCCAATGATATTCCCCTCGGCTTGTCAGAATCACGTCGCCCAATGCCAGTTCAAGTTTGGCCAGGTTGCGCCCGACAAAATCGGCTTCCTCGGGGCCAAACTCCGCGCGTTCCAATCGTTCCAGACTGAACAACAGCCCCGAGCAGCGGTTCATCAACAGCCGCGTCGCCTCATGGAGCGGGATGCGATGAGCGTCCCGACGGTGGGCCGCAAGCGACATATCCAGGAAGTCGGCATCACCAAAGATCAGCCGGTGTCCGGCTGCCAGATCATAATAAAACATCGAGGGCAGCGAGGTCAGCAGCTTGGCCGCGGTCATGACTTTGAACTCCACCTCGAGACCAGCCGCAGGTGATAGCCGGGCTCCAATCTGATGCAGGGGCCCTCGGAATTTTCGCTCGGACATCAGGGCGTTGCCCCGTAAAAAGACATAAAATTCGAGGTCATTGTAGGGCCTTTCTCCCTCCGGCGTCTGAAGCACACCCCCTTCCCCCCGTCCGTAGCCACCTCCCAACAGGATGCCATCGAGTTTCCAGGGCGGAATCAGCTCCAGAACGGCGTTCCGCACATCCAGACAAAGTTGAGCGAGCCGCCTTTCCAGGTCAGGGCCTCCATCGACTGTAAACCGGATGGAATTCATGATGGCACCCGGGTTCCAGATTTGTCAGCCGACGGCTTCCCTTTGGCCAGGGCAATCGTCTCCTCCAGGTAGCGCTCAAACTGGTCCACGATGACCGGTTCGTTGTAGCGAGACCGTACCTCGGCATGGCCGGTGGCCGCGATCCGGGCGCGGGCCACGGGGTCTGCCGCCAGTTCGACTATGCGTTCCGCCAGTTCGGCAGCGTCGCCGGCCTTATAGGTCAGGGCGTTTTCCCCATGCCTGAATAGTTCCGGGCTGCCTCCGGTCATGGTTCCAATAACCGGCAGGCCACTGCTCATGGCTTCGAGCGGTGTGAGGGCAAATGGCTCCTCCCATTCGGAGGTGAACAAGAGCGCGTCATGAGCCCGATAGATATTGGGCATCTCTGTCGATCGAGCCGTGTGAAAAAAGACGGGCAAATGATGTTCGCGGACATAGGCGTGAAGGCGTGCGGTGTAGTCGGCATCGCCACGACCGTAGACATGAAGTTCACCGGGAAAGCGTCCCTGCACTGCTGCCATGGCGCGAAGGGCGGTCATGACCCCCTTATCTTCTGCCAGGCGTCCCACGTAGAGCAGTCGATGAAGGATTTGCGAAGCGGGTGCGGGAGTGCCGGAAAACCGTCCGATATCGACCGGACAATAGATGACGGCGCCGTGGCCCACGGAATAGCCTTTGGCCGCCGTCAGGTCGCGAAGAGCCCGACTGCAAAAGGAGATGCGATCAAACCGGATGGAACGGACCGGATCGGTTGGGGCGATGACACTCCATTTCCGCCGTTGACCGGTCCAATTCCACGCCGTCCGCAGCAGCCGCGCCATGGGGGATGGATTGCTTCGGTTCCACCAGTCGAGCCAGACATCGGCGGCGAGGCTTCGGGCGATCCAATGGTCTGACAAATGATAGGCCGTTGGCACCGGCAAACCCTGCAAGGTCAGACAGATGGATTTGGAGATGCCTCCGAGATTCCAGACGTGGACCACATCCGGTTGAACCCGGGCAACGGCCTCCCGAACGCAGCGATTGTTATGGAGTTCAAGGTCCGCCAGCGCCCGAATGCCGAGCCAGGGATGGCCAAAGAACCCGTGGACCCGCAACTGACGGCTGATCCCCGGTTCGGGGCCCTCCTCACGAACTCCGTCGACCCGATGATTGGAGGTCAGGACCTCCACCTCGTGTCCGTGAGCCCGCCACGCTGCGACCATGGCGGCACAGATCAATTCGTATCCGCCGACATAATGCGGTGGATAAAGATTGGTCAGGACCAGGATTTTCATGCGGGAGTGGATTCCTTCCAGCCTTGGCGGTAACCGGCCAGCTTTCCGGCGCGCTGGGCCCATCGCACGCGGGCGGAGTGAGGCCATTCACGAAGGCGTCGGCTGTTCGAACAAAAGCGCAGGTCATGCCGGACATCGCTCAGCCAGCCGAGCAGGACCGTTTGCCACCAGGAAATCCCATCGGGCTGTCGAGTCCAGGCCCGGGCGATGGCCCGGGCATCGCCAAAGCTCCGGCGGCGGGCCTGCTCCACGGTGTAATTGTGCGAATGCATGACCACAGCCTCCGGCACATAGGTGATGTCATAGCCCTGCGACCGGCACCAGCGGGTGTATTCATCATCCTCGGCATATTGAAGTTCCTCGCGGAATCCACGCCGGGCCCAGGCATCCCGTCGGAGGCCGCTGCTGACCATGCTGAAAAAGTGGTCCCAACGGGCTGATTCCCGGTTAGGCCCGAAGCAGCGTTCATAGTCGCAGGCAAAAACGGCCTGACAGTCCGGACGCGGTATTTGTCGTCCAAAGACCGCGGCGACCTTGGGGTCGGCGAGCGGCGCAGACAGCCTGGGGAGCCAGTCCGTCCCTTGTGGCGTCGCATCGGCATTGAGAAAGAGGCAGATGTCGGCACGGGCCAGCCGCATACCGTGATTCATCACCCGGCTTGGGTTGTATTCCTTGGGCGTGATCTGGATGAAATGGGCCGGCTGGGCAGCCTGAATGAGCTGTTGCGATCCATCGGTGGAGCCGGAGTCGATCACGATCAGCTCCCAATTCCGATATTGCTGGGCCTGAAGTGCCGGCAGGGTTCCCTGGAGGGCCCATGCTTCGTTGTAGGAACGCATGATGATGCTGACCAACGGTTCACTCATGAGGCGGACCTCCTCAGGAACGGAATGCGTCGACCGAATTTCCGGGTCAATTCCTCCTGTTCGGGGGGCTGCAGGGCCATGCGCCACAACCCCACCCCACCCACCAGACCGGCGAGCGTCCCTTCGATGAACATGGCGGCCATGGTCGAACCGCCGGGTGACAGAACCACCAATTTCAAGGCGGCCAAAACAGCGAGCATGGGCAGGCATCCGAGCCACGACGGAATCACGGATTGGCGGAACAACGGCCACCCCTTCAACCCCGTGTCCTTTGCCATCCATGGCCACAGGTGGACCCATCCAAAATAGAGGGTTGGGATCAGTGAGCCGATCGCCACCGCCACGACACTCCGGGTCGCCAACACCAAACCGACGCTGAGGATCAGGTTGGCCGCTGCCTCGCCGAGACCGAGCCACATCAGTCGCCGTTCGTGGCCGGTCATCATGAAAATTCGTTTGGAAACACTATGAGTCAAAATGGTGGTGTAAAACCAAGTCAGTAGCACATGACCCACCAGGATGGTATCCGCCGATAGCGCCTTGTCGCCGGTCAACAACCGAAGCAACTCGGAAAGGTAAAAGGCGCATAACAGGTAAAGGGGCGTGGCAATCAGGACCGTCCATCGAAGACTATTGACCAGCAAATCCTGAAGCGCGGCCTTGTCGCCCGTGGCGTGGAGGTGGGCGGCCGCCGGTGAGAGGGTGTCCTGCACCTGCTTGGTGAACTGGCTGAACACCTCCGCCACCTTGGCTCCGGCCTGGTAGAGGGCCACTGCTGATACCGAAAGGACAGCTCCCAGCACCAACTGGTCGGTCTTACCCAGGACTATGTTGGTGGCGGTGCCCAGGTAGGCGAACACCGAAAACTGCATGGTCTCACCCATCATCGCCGGGGAAAACAACGACGGTCGAATTCGCACGCCCGGCATCCGTTGGAGCGCAAATAAGGCAGCCAGAAAGTCGGGGGCCAGCGCGAAGAAAAGCGCGATAAACATCACCGCCATGAAACTCCACTTGAACCAGACGGCAGCGGCGATAAAGCCGAGCCGCAGGATCAGAGCGCCGGAGATCAGGTTATTGGTGAGCCGAATGCGCTGCTGGCCACGGAGGACCTCCGGGAAGATACCCATCGGAAAGGCCAGACCAATCCCGAGAAAAAAGACCACCATGACCTTGCGGAACTCCTCATGGTTGGCTGCGGAAACACCAAACCACCGGACAATGGTGGCTGAACCCGCCAGCACCACCAAGGCGATGGCCACGGAAATGCCGGCATAGAAGACCAGAATGGTGCTGAGGACGCGGCTCAGCTTTTCCCACTCTTTCAGCACCGAAAGTTCGGCCACCCGTTTTTGGGCGGCGAAACCGAATCCAAAGTCGAGAAGAATGCCGTACCCAAACACGCTCCAAAGGAGCGACCAGAATCCGAACTGCTCCTGATTCAGGGACTGATACAACATTCGGAAGGTGAGCAGACCCACGGCCATGCCCAACACCGTCCGGACATAGTTCGAAATCGAGTTGCTCCAGATGTTGCGTTTGACTTCGTCGTAGCTCATGCGGTGGCCCTCCCGTAGCGGGTCGCCGCATGCCGCTCCGCCGCCAGATAGAGCTGCTCCAATTGAACCGCCACCCGGCTCCAATCGTAGCGTTCCGTTGCCTCGGCCCTGCCGGCTTCACCCAATTTGCGACGCAAGCCCGGATCGTCGGCCAGCATGAGCAGTCGATTCGCGAGGTCGATGGAAGTACCCTCCCCGCCCGGTCGGATAAAGAGACCATTTTCCCCGTCCCGGACGAGTGCCCGAAGACCACCCACGTGATTGGCGATGACCGCCCGTCCGGCGCTCCACGCTTCCAGAACCACAATGCCAAATGGCTCGTGCCGGGAAGGCAGGACAAAAACGTCGCAGGCGTGGTAGGCCTCGACCAACTGAGGATCGTCGTTGCGCAATCCAGGCAGCAGTCGAACCGAGGCGGAAAGGTTCCGCTCGGCCACCAAGGCTCGGATTCGAGCCGCGTAGTCGGGCTGAGTCTCGGGACCTATCAGGACCAGAGATGAATTGGGCTTCCTTTGAATCAATTCGGCAAAGGCCTCCAATAAGAGCAATTGATTTTTCTGGGGATCAATCCGGCTCAGGTTGAGCACCACGAATGCATCGTCCGAGAGTCCGTGACGTCGACGGAAGGCGGCACCGTCCCCGGTGGCGAACCGGGCGGAATCGACTCCATTCGGAAGGTAGGCGATGCGGTCATGTTTCAATTGACCGCGGGCTCGTTCGAGCTCGCCCGCGCCCACGCAGATGACCTGGTCGGCATCGTCCAGGATGCGGCGTGACCCGAAGAGGGCACCGAAGACCTTGCCCCATTCCGGTTTGTTGGCGATGGGGCGGAGCATTTGCTCCCGTTCAGCCTCGGGAACATCAAACACGCCGCCGTGCAAGGTCACGACAAAGGGCTTCCGTCGCAGGCGGGCAGCAGTCCGGACCTCGCCTCCCAGGCGCTTTAGGGCGTGCGCATGAAACAACCGCACATTGGGACGCGACAACAGCCCATAGAACAGGGAGAGGGAGAGGAGGTTACCCCCCTTTTTGTCCATGGCCGCCCTGTCCTGGCGGCTCAAGCCCAAAAACGGGTAACAGTAGGGATAGCGTCGGACGGGGACCCCTCCGATCTCCTCGCGCCGCTGGCTGGCCAAAGCCATGGAGGTCAATATCTCAGGGGTGGCACCCGCCCGTTGTTGTTGGCGCGAGATTTCGAGAATCACGGTCTCCGTGCCACCCCACTCCGCGGCGACGAACCGGCGGGGGACATGAACAATCCGTTGTTTCTCTGACAAGCTCACGGGCGCAAAAAGAGGAAGGTGCCCCCTTCCTCCCGTTCCACATGGAATCCGAGGTTAAGAAGGTCTCCAACAATCCGATAGGTGGCCTGATGCCCGATGAAGCCGGGGTGAAGCTCAACAATAATTTTGCGCACCGAGGCGGGAAGCTGGCGGAAATCGACGAATTGTTCCGCTCCTTCGATATCCATGATGAAGGCCGTCGGCGAATAATCCATTCGGGAAACCAGGGTGGTGAGAGAGACACCCGGAACCCGGACGGTTCGACCTCCCGAGCCGGCGACCAGAGAGTTCTCCCAGAATTCATTGCCAACATTGAGTGTCACCTCCCCGTCCTGGGCGGCCAGGGCCAGGTTCCAAACCGTTGGCGTCCGTCCGTTGATCTCGTAGTTGCGTTTCAGCCGTTCGACCGTTCCCGGATTGGCCTCCACGGTCGTGTACCGGGTGATGCCCAGGCGGGTCTGGCAGAACAGTCCGATAAATCCGATGGCACCTCCGACCTCCAGGACCGTGTCGTCCGCGCGCAAAAACTGCTGCGCCAGCAGGCGCTCCTGCACTTCATAACGCCCGAGCAACAGATTATTCTTCATCACCGAAGACAGCCCCTTCACTTCCAATTGGACGCCCTCCAAGGTGACCCGTTCCAACTTGGGCAGGGTGAATTTGAAGCGCCAGCGCGTGCGGAAATCCTCCCAGAGCTGGTACGGGAGCGTTCGCTCGAACAGGCTGGGACGGGTCGACGAAGGATTGGAACTCATGAAGGGATGGGTGTGGCTGTCGACCGGTTGCGATCCCGGGCGAGCAGGGCGGTCTCTTTCATCAAATCACAGAGGTGGGGGATGGCAGTGAGGCTGTCGGGAAATCCGCCCTGATTGGTCAGCACCGTGGCATACGAATGCTTATCCGTCGGATGATAGCCGTGCATCGCACGGATGGGACGTTCCCCCATGTGGCTCGGCACGATCAGGACGCCCTCCTTCACCAGAAAGATTAATTCCCCGAAATAGCGATCCTCGAAGCGGGTGTGCATCGCCTCCAATTCTTCATCCGGCAAAATCCGACCCTCAGGAACCCCACGAAGTGTCGACTCAATCAGTTGCCGGGCGCGATCGTTGAAAAACCAGAACCGGGCCATGGTTGAATCATAAACGGCCGCGTAGTCCTGCTGGAATTTCAACGGGAGGGCATTGATCCGCGACATCAGGTCCAGATGAACGTCGCAGTTGGCCATCCCGTGATCGCTAAAAACATACAACCGGATGTCTTCATACCGACTTTCGGCCGCATCGATGAGTTGCTGAAGCCACTGTTCATAAACCCGAAGACGGGCGGGAATTTCCGGCGAATCATTTCCCACCCGATGCAACAGCCCATCCAACCCGGCCCAATAGAGAAAGGCAAAATCGATGGAGCCTTCACGAAGTTGCGCGGCGAGGACGTCACGATTGGTCTCCTCGGTCTGTGCCGGGTCGCTGACGAAATAAGGAATCTGGTGAGCCACCAGGAAATCGAAAATGTTCTCGCCCCGGTTCATTCCCCCGGGCTGGAGCGGGCTTTTCTTTTCGGTGAAGTCGTACCGGTGGATGTGTTGAAATGGAATATTGTAAAGATCAAAATATCCCTTGAATTGAAGGCGCGCCTTGAAAATCCGGGTGAGGATCCGGCGGACGATGCGGCGTCCCGTCACCGCCCGAGGCAACCAACGGAGCCAGCGAAGGGAACGGAACGGGGAGTTTTCCGGATCGTGGACAAAATAACACCAGTTACGGTGCTGAATTGGCCATCGCCCTGAAAGAATGGACGGTACACAGGTCGAACTGTAGCCGAAGACGCTGTCCAATCGCCTGCGGAGGGGGACAAAGCTCTTTCCAAAGGGATCACTGCGAAGAATTTCCCATCCCATGGCATCGATCATGACAAAGAGCCCCAGCATGGGCTTCCGAGGCGCAGCGACGGGTGGGGCGGGATTCATGGCGTGGCAGCAGGGGTTGGCAGGGCGGAGATCAGCCGTCGCGCTTCGGCCGCCAGCGAGCTGGGACTAAACGGCTTGGTCAGGTAGAGCGCCGCTCCCGAGCCTTGGGCTTCATTGCGGGTGATCGTTTGCCCTCGAGTCGTCAGCATGATGATCGGGATGGCCGCGGTCGCCGGCGTGGCTTTCAGTTGTCGGAGGGCGGTGATGCCGTCCATTTCGGGCATGGTGACGTCCATGACGATCAAGGCCGGTAATTCACGGCTGGCCAGGTCAATGGCCTCCCGACCACTCCGGGCGGTGAGGATTTGATACCCGTCCTTTTTGAGGCTCAGTTCGGTGAGTCGCAACATGTGCGGCTCGTCATCCACGATGAGGACTTTGCGGCTCATGTCAAAAAGGGAGGTTTCCAGCCAGAACCAGAAGTGCCGTGTCGTCGGCCGGCTCTCCTGCGTTTTCAAATTCACCGAGCATTTCCACAATCTTACGGCGGGTGATATCGATCGGTTCCCCGCTCAGGGCGGCATTTCGGAGCAGAACCTTGATCGGTTCGAGGCCCAAAAGCTCACCATCCCGGTTGCGCGCTTCGATCAGTCCGTCGGTGAACAACAGGGCGCGGCCCCCGCTATACGAGCGGGTTTCCTCGGAGGGTTCGGAATCCTCCACGATGCCCAAGGGCGGCCCCCCTGCCCGGACTTCAATGACTTCGCCCTGATCAGTGGCGAGGAGCATGGGCGGATGGCCGGCTCCGGAAACCCGGATTTCAGCCCGGCCCACGTCGATATAGGCCAACTGGGCGGTAATGAACATTTCCGCTGCATCCAACTCGCTGAAGAGGTTTTGGTTTAACCAGGCCAGGAAACGGCCCGGATGGGGCGCCAGGTCGCGGCGGGAACGGACCAAGCTTCTGAACATGAGAGCGAACAACGCGGCGGGTAGTCCCTTGCCCATCACGTCACTCATGATCAGCAAAAGATTGCCGTCTTCAGTCACGAGGGCATCGTAGTAATCTCCACCAATCTGTCGGGCGCTTCGGCAAAACCCGGCGAGAGAGGCTCCCGGCAATAGTGGAAGTTTTTGCGGGAGCAACATCCGCTGGATGTTGGCGGCAATCTCAAAGTCGCGGGCATCCACTCGAGCCCGCAGTTGTTCCTCCAGAATCCTTTGACTGAGAATTCGAATACCAAGGAAATCGGCAATGGTCTGGATGACACTGACCTGGCCGTCTTCGAAGGCGGCGGTGAAGTCCTTTCGACCGATGGTAAACACGCCCACCAGCGTGTCGTTGACGAAGAGCGGGTGGGAGAAACCACCGCCGCGACCAAACCCCGCCAGCGGATCATCGGATGCCAACGGTGCCTGAGCATCAAACCAAACGTCACTCCGTTGAACGATGGCCCGGCACTCTGCGCCACTCGACGTGAGGGGAATGGATTCCGACGGGCGCAAACCGGTGGTAACGTCGAGCTCAGAGGTCACGGAAAGCACCAATTGGGTTGCCTCGCGGTCGACCAACCGAAGAACAAACCAATCGGCACCCGTCATCGTCAGCAATTGGCGCAACCAGCGCTGAATGAATTCATTGGAGCCGGCCTCCCCCTGCAACTCCGCGCTGAATCGAAAAATCGCGGCGAGACTTTCATAAGCCGATGCCAGTTCTTCGGTCATCGCCTCCAGCATCTGACGGGCTTCGATGGATTCAGTGGACTCCGACTCCCCGGAGGGAGAGATCAGAGCGGAATTGGGGGTCGGAGCCGGAGCCGGGGTCGGATCAGCTGGGGATGGCGATGGTGGGTTGCGCCGCTTTCTGAGAATCAACTGGTTTTCGTCGGGTCCGCGCAAATATTTGGCCTCGTCGGTCAGTGCCTGGATGATGAACAGGCCGCGACCCGATTCCGAATCATCCGGGGGCAATTCTGCATTTTCCGGAAAATCAAATCCTCCGGTCCGGTCAACCACATGAGCTTCGACCAGTTCCACGGTCACCAGCAAACGGAGGCCCACCCCGCGTTCCTTACGTTCGGGCAGGGCGTGGGTCACCGCATTATTGGCGGCTTCCACCAGAACCAATTCCCACCCTCCGACCTCGTCCTCACCCAGTCCGGCTTGCTCCAGGAAGGTGCGGGCTTGAAGGCTTGCGGCACGCACTGACTCATAGTCGCATTCCACATCCATGACGTGGGTTCGAACAGGAATGACGCGCACAGGTTCCATGAACTAGATTTTAACCACTTCAAAAAGCCGGTTGAGACGGGTGACCTCGAACACCTGCTCCACCGCATGAATGGGGTTCAACACCCGGACATGGCCGCCCCGCGCGAGCATCAGCTTGTGAATCGCAATCAGGGCACCGAGGCCGCTGCTGTCGACAAACCGCGTTTTCGACAAATCGATGTCCACACCGGTCACCTCCGAGGTCACCGCGCCGCGGACTCCATCGCGAACCGACGCAGCATTGGTGGCGTTGAGCTCCTGTAAGCCCGTCACCACGAGGACTCCTGGGGAATGGTGCAGTTTCATGGGATGGGCAGGCGATGTCGCCACTGTTTCCAAAGGCGGGTCAGGGAAAATTTTGGCGCTGCGGCCTCGCTCAGGAGAAAACGATCCTGCACCTCGGTGAGCGAGCCGGTATCGAGTTGAAGCAAGTCCCGACCCCAGGCGAACGAGCGCCGAAGTTCGGTAAACGACCCCGCGTAGGTTCCAGGTCCAACAATGCTTTCGACCACTTCAGAGCCATCGTCGAGGTAGCTGTCGTCCTCCACCACAGCCTGTGGGCCGACCACCGACCCCGGTCCAATAAAGACGTTATCACCAATCCACAACGGCCCCGTCAGCCGCGCGTCCGGCGCCAGGCGGGTCCTCAGGCCCACAAATACCCCGGGCCGTAATTCCCGCATTCCCACCCGTTGTCGCGCCATCCGTTCCAGCAGTGCCATCTGGGCATCGAACCAGACGGGATAGCTGGCCCACAGAGCGAGATCGGGGGCCTGAGGCAGGCTATCGAGGATAAATCGTCGGGCACCGGCAAAATCCCGCTCATCAGGTCCTGTGATCTTCAGTCCCCAAACTTCGCCCGCACCCACCGCCCGCAAGACCTCAGCGGTTCGCTCACCCGCCTGGAGGCAAATCTGTTTGGCCCCTTCGCCGGAAAGTCCCGAAAGGGTGTGTGCGAGGGCGGTCTGTCCCAGGAAGGGACTCAGAACGAGCGGGCGTTTCCGCGAGAGGGCGGGAACGCCGACAACCGCGACAGGACATTGGAGGATGACTTTCACGCGATCACATGCCCTTGCCAAAAAGAATGGCGGGAACCGTTTTGGTCAACAGCCACAAGTCCTTCCAGATGCTCTGGCTTTCGATGTAAAGGACGTCGAGGCTGACCTGTTCCGGAAAATCGATGGCATTCCGGTCTCCAATCTCAAAAATGCCCCCCTTGCGCTCGCCCACCTGCCAGATGCAGGTGATTCCGGGTTTGACCAGCAGCCGCCGCCGGTCGGCCGGTGAATAGAGAGCCACCTCCCGGGGGATGGGGGGACGCGGACCCACCAGCGACATATCGCCGATCAGCACGTTCCAGAACTGGGGCAATTCATCGAGGGAACTCTTGCGGATAAAACGTCCCACGCGGGTCACCCGGGGGTCGTTCTTCATTTTAAAGGTCACGCCCGACGATTTTTCGTTCTGTGCCAACAATTGCTGCAATCGGGCTTCGGCATCGACCACCATGGAGCGAAACTTCAGCATCTTGAATTCACGTCCGTTGAGCCCGACGCGCGTCTGGCGGAAAAGCATGGGGCCTCCATCGAGTTTCACCAGAATGCCCAAAGCCACAAGAACTGGCGATAGGAGCACCAACGCCACAATGCTCACCACGATGTCCAGCACCCGTTTGATGAAAAAGGTGGTGCCCACCACGGCGCTCCAGCTCAAGCGCTTCCAGCGGACGGTCGCATTCAGGCGGGCACGCCCCAGAGGTGTCTGGGCCTGCAACAGCCGGTTGGCGGCTTTCTCCGTGATATCTTCGCGACTCATGAACGAACTTTTGGACCGGATAAAAGTTGTCGGCACCGGTTCACCAGGTCCGGCATCCTGCTTGTCACTTCGTCGGTGTGCACAATCAGATCGGCCCGCACCGCCTGACCGCTGATGTATCGCCGATGCATGGGGGACACCTGGTGAGCGAATTGATGACGGATCGATTCCGGGGACCTGTTGCGTTCATGTTGATCCCGTTCGAGGCGACGGGCAAGCCGTGTTTCCTCCTCGCATTCCACAAACACGCTGAACCCCCACATTTCCCGCAATTCCCGTCGGCGCAGGAGCCAAAGCCCGTCCAACACCACCAGCGGACGGGGAACCCATCGACGAACACTCCCCGAACGAGTGTGGCTTCCGAAATCATAGACCGGAATCTCAACCGATAAACCTGCCTTCAACTGGGAGAGCACCCGGCGAAAGAGAGCCCAGTCGATGGCCCCGGGGCGGTCAAAATTGGTTTTCTCCCTCTCCTCGACCTCCAAATGCGACAAATCCCGATAGAAATCGTCGAGTGCCATGCGCCCGGCCATTCCGTTGAGCCCCTCCACCAGGCGGTCTGCAAGCCAGGTCTTGCCTGAACCGCTTCCGCCAACCACGGCAATCAATTGGGCCTTCATCTCAAGCAACCTTGGAACTCCGTTCGTCCACCACCCGGGCAAACATGGACTCCAAATCACCGATATAACCATCGAAGTCATAGCGTTCGGAAACAAACTTCAGCCCGTTCTCCCCCAAGCGCCGGGCGAGGGGTTTGTCCTGGAGCAGTTGGTCTATCCGAGCCGCATATTGGTCCACGTCGCTCCACGGCACCAGAAAGCCGGTCTGACCATCTGTCAGCCAGTCCCGAATACCTCCGGCATCGAAGGCTACCACCGGCAGGGCATATCGCATCACTTCGAGCCCGATGGTAGCGATTGGCTCAGGCCAGACCGAACTGATGGCAACCACGGAGCATTCCCGGTAGTACCCCTTGAGTTCCTCCTGGGGAATGAATCCCTTAAACGTCACCCGGTCACTGAGCCCAAGGTCCTTGCTGAGCGCCTCGCAGGTGGCTTTGTGGTTTCCGTCACCCAAAATGACGCACTCAAACGGGGTCTTCAACCGCGCCAATGCCCGAAGCAGGAGGTCCACTCCCTTGCCGCGGATGATTTGCCCCGCATACAGGATCAGGTTCCGGTCACTAAAACTGCTACGGAGATTGGGGTCTCCCATCCGTGGAACCGGAGCGTGAATCTCTATACGGCTGGCATCAAAGCCGTTGTTCAACAACTCGTCCCGCATGTAGTTGGTCACCACCACCATTCGGTTGAACCGTTGATTGAGAGCCACCTCCCGACGTTTTTCTGTGTAACTGACCCATTTCAGTGGAAATCCGCCGTCCCGGTTCTTAACGACGGACGCAAGACACGGGAAGATGCAGTGAAGCCCCACCGGACGGGTACAAATGCGACGGCTGAAATAGTCGTACTTGTAGCTCCGCATGCAGTAGATGTCGTGATCATGCACCATTCGGACCAATGGGACACCCCGATTCACGAGCGCCTCAATCACCGCCAAATCGGCCATTTTGTGGACATAAACCACGTCGGGCCGGAATTCAGTCAATGCCCGCGCAGCGGCTGCTGCCGTATCGGTGGCCCCGACCGGGAATCGATGGGGAAAGGTCGCCTCCCAACCGGATTCGTTTTTTCCAGTGGAGGGTCCGTGCAACAGGCCCAGGACATGCCCGCGTCGACCAAGCTCCGACGCAGTGATGAAGGCGTTGGCCTCCGCGCCCGCCAATGCCCCAAAGCGCTCATGAACATACAAGATGCGCATAAGGCTTATGGAAGCAGTTTTCCGTGGAAATTAAAACCACGAATACGCCTTTAATTCAGGATTTCTCCCATTCAAACCTCATCCCCAAGCCACCTCGGTTCACCCTCAGGATGTCGTGACCGGGCGGAATTAATTCCCGTTCACCGCCGAATAAATGACGCCTTTGAGGCCGGTCTCGAGATTGAAATTGTAGGGCATGGTTTGTTCCATGGTGATCACCACCAAATCATCCTTCGGCGAGGCCCAATAATGGGTGCTGGCAGCACCGCCCCATCCCCATTCGCCGACGGGCGCGGCCGGGTCCCACTTGTCCGAATGCTCCACCCGCACATTGAAGCCGAGCCCGAAGCCGAGCCCGTACCGGAGCTCCTCACCAAATCGAATGGGCAGGATGGAAGCGGGCAAATCGTTGTGGGTCATGAGGTCAACGGTGGCGGGCTTCAACAAGCGGACACCGCCGAGCTCACCGCGATTCCGGATGAGGCTAAGGAATCGAAGATAGTCCCGGGTGGTCGACACCAATCCGCCGCCGCCTGAGAAAAACTTTGGCTTTTTCAAGTACACGCTGGCACCCGGACCGTCTTGGAGGGTCAGGCCCCCCTTTTCGTCGTAGTGATACAGCGCAGCAAACCGGGTCGCCTTTTCCGATGGAACAAAAAAGCCGGTGTCCTTCAGGTCCAGCGGACTGAAGATTCGTTGTTCGAGGAAAACATCAAAGGTCTGCCCCGAGGCCACTTCCACGATTCGTCCGAGCACATCAATGCCCACACTATATTGCCAGGCGGTACCGGGCTCGAAATGCAGGGGAATCCGACCCAGAGCCGCACAGGTGGTCTGAAGGTCGATGTCGCGGTTCAGGATTTTTGCCGCCTGATAGGCCTTGTCGACGGCCGTTGTCCCCCCGCCGTAGCCGAGCCCGGCCGTGTGGAGGAGTAAATCGCGGACAGTCGGTTCTCTCTTGGCCGGATGATTTCCGAACGGTCCGGAAACCTGGATGCCCTTGAACTCGGGAATATATCTCGAAATCGGGTCTTCCAGGCCGATTTTCCCCTCCTCCATCAACATCAGGACGGCAGCGGACGTAAAGGCCTTGGACATGGAATAAATCCGGAAGATGGTGTCCTCCGTCATCGGCGAGGACGCTTCACGGTCGCGTTGGCCAAAGGCTTTGAAATAGGCCACCTGACCATGCCGGGCCACGGCCACGGTTGCCCCGGCCAGCTTGTTGCTGGCGATCCATCCCGAAACCAGCCCGTCGATTTTACCTAGTTTTCCGGGGTCAAGACCGACCTTCTCCGGGGAAACGACCGGTAATTCGGTGCGAAACACAGCCATGGAATAGACGAGTGTGGCGGCCCATCCCAGACTGGACAACCAAAGCCGGTGGGAAAAGCGGGAGGTGATCATTCCGGAATCATTCCAAAGCGCTGAAGCTTGTCGAGAGCCGGATTGAAAATCGCCTTGGACTGACTCCCGCCGCCCGATAGCCTGCAAGCGAAACAATTTTATGGCCAAGCTTTCCATCCGTGATCTCGATGTTACCGGTAAACGCGTCCTTGTACGTGTCGATTACAACGTGCCGACAGAGGAGAAGAATGGAGTGATCGTGATCAACGACATCACCCGTATCCGCGAAACGCTCCCGACATTGCAATTGTTGATCCAGAAGGGTGCCCGGACGGTGCTTGCGGCGCATTTGGGACGTCCCGATGGCAAGCGTGAACCCTCCCTGAGCCTGAAGCCGGTGGCGGAAAAGCTGGCGGAATTGCTCGGCAAACCGGTGGCCTTCGTCGACGACTGCGTCGGGCCAGCCGCTGAGGCGGCTGTAGCAGCTCTCACGAACGGCGGTGTCCTGCTCTTGGAAAACGTTCGTTACCATGCCGAAGAGGAGGACAACGACCCCGTATTCGCAGCCCAACTCGCCCGCCTGGCCGACGTGTATGTCAATGATGCCTTCGGTGCCGCCCATCGGGCACACGCCTCGACCAGTGGAGTCGGACGAATCCTGCAAGCCTGGGGACGTCCCACCGCTGCGGGATTGCTAATGGAACGCGAATTGAAGTTTCTGGGTGATGAATTGGACCATCCCGCACGCCCGTTTGTCGTGATTCTGGGCGGAGCCAAAGTCTCGGACAAGATCAAGGTCATCGACCGCCTGCTCGACAAGGCAGACACCGTCCTCATTGGCGGAGCAATGGCCTATACCTTCAAGCTGGCCCACGGTGGAAAAACAGGCAAAAGCCTGGTGGAAAAAGACCATACCGGCACCGCTCTGGCCGCCGAGGAGAAGGCAAAAAGCCGAAAGGTTGCATTTCATCTTCCCACCGACACGGTCATCGCCACCCCAGTGGACTCCGGCAAGGTCAACAAGAAGGGTCGCCCGGTCTATGATCTCCAGAATCCCCGCGTCGTCGCTGGCGATATTCCAGACGATGCCGAAGGCTTCGACATTGGACCGGAGACTGCCAAGGCCTACGCAGCCATCATCGCCGGGGCGGGCACCGTTTTGTGGAATGGACCGATGGGGATGTTTGAGGATACGCGATTCGCAGAAGGAACCATCGCTGTGGCAAAGGCGCTCGCCGAAGCCACTGCCAAGCATGGGACCAAGTCCATCATCGGCGGCGGGGACAGCGTGAAGGCCGTCAACAAGGCCGGCTTGGACAGCCAGATGACCTTCATGAGCACCGGGGGCGGTGCCAGCCTGGAATTCCTCGAGGGAATTCCCCTGCCGGGATTGAGTGCGCTCGATAACAAATAATATCGTCCGGCCATGTTCGTGAAGGGTCAGAAAGTGGTCTGCATCAATGATGAGTTTCCGTCTGCCGCATTGCTGTTGTACTCCCAATTGCCAAAGAAGGACTCGGTGTACACCGTCCGCTCGGTGTACATCGGTCGCGGGAATTATACCCGGGCTGAAAGTGGGCAAAGAGACGGGGAAATCGGCCTGCTTCTGGAGGAATTGCTGAATCCCCGCGACCCTTCACTCAAGAACAACCTCCAGGGCGAGCTTGGTTTCAATTCCGAACGGTTTGCCCCCTTGGTCCATGAGGAGGACGAAACGGAATGGGCGGAGACAAAGTCGGATGAAATCCTGTTGCCCGCGTAGGCCTCCACGCCGGCCTATTTGCTTCCCGGTTTAATCGCGGGCAACTGCTGAAGGTCCTCGGGCAAAGCATCCGGGGCGAAAGTTTCCACGTTCAGCCGGATGAGGCTGAACGTCGGCACGCCGAGATCGAGGGTGCCGTCGGATCGGTCCACCATCATGGCCACCGCAACCGGGATGGCACCCCGTTGGCGAACAATTTCGAGGGTTTCCTGCACGCGCCCGCCCTTGGTGACGACGTCCTCCACCACCAGGACCCGTTCATTTGCGGCTAGTTGAAATCCGCGCCGCAGCACGAGCCGGTTTTCCTCTTTTTCAGCAAAGATGAACCGGGTTCCCAGCTGGCGGGCGACCTCCTGACCGATGACCAGACCGCCCATGGCGGGGGCGATCACCGTTTGCGGTTGGAATGAGGCAATCTTTCCGGCCAATGCGGCACCGAACTGTTCAACAATCGGCATTTGTTGAAGGGCGAGGGCACATTGAAAAAACTGGCGACTGTGCAGTCCGCTCCGGAGGATAAAGTGTCCCTCCAGAAGGGCACCGGTGCGGCGAAACAAATCCAAGGCTTCTTCGGACGTCATGTTCCCGGCCAATCTACGGAGACCAAGTGTGGGCACAAGGACGTTGAGGCAGGAGCCGCGCTACAAAGGTGCCTTTAGATCGGGAGTAGTAACGATCCCCGCAATAATTGGGGACTTGCAGGAGCGCGTCCCTCCGGACGCAAGTTCCTCCGAAGGAGGAACATCCAGCGGAGGGACGCGCTCCTGCAAGTCCCCATGTCGATTTCGAACACCGTCGCCCGTTCGTCCGGGGCGGAGAAACGCTATTATTCGGA
>CAITXU010000158.1 GCA_903896505.1 uncultured Verrucomicrobiota bacterium
CCCTTGGGTACCGCCTCGCCCGGTCGTCCGGCAATCTACCGCCGAGCCTCCGGCCGTCCCAACCCCTTCGATTCCGAATCTGCTTAGGTGGCAAACGGCCCAAATCCATCACGGCCTGAGCCAAGGGAAGTCAAACAAGGACGTTCGAGGGCTGAAGGCCCGGGAAAACGGTGCCATTGGAAACAACGCCCCTGTTGCGTTGTCGCCCCGATTACGGCAGCGTAACACCACCATGGCAGCCGTTCCCAAACCCGCCTTCCGGCCCTTTATCCCGGCCAAGACCTCCCTCCGTGAGTTTTCAGTTCGAGCCCTCCTTCTGGGTACGATCCTGGGCGTGGTTTTTGGCATGTCGTCGCTCTATCTGGCATTGAAGGTCGGGTTGACGGTCAGCGCCAGTATTCCAGTGGCTGTCATTTCCATCACCATCTTCCGGTTGCTGGCCAAGCTGGGCTGGGGTCGGGACGCCACAATCCTGGAGCATAATCTGGCCCAAACCGCCGGGTCAGCCGGCGAATCCATTGCGTTCGGAGTTGGTGTGACCATGCCTGCCATCCTGATTCTTGGCTTTGATCTAGAAATTTACCGGGTGCTTCTCGTGGGGGTTCTGGGTGGGCTCCTCGGCATCCTCATGATGATTCCCCTACGGCGGTCGCTGATTGTCCTTCAGCATGGTGAGCTCAAATATCCCGAAGGCACCGCTTGCGCCGAAGTGCTGAAAAGCGGGGCGAATGCCGAATCGCTGGCCGCCGCCGACCCCACCCACCGAAAGGACAAGTTGGCAGCCAACCTGAGCGCCAAAACCATCTTCGCCGGATTTGGAATCGGCCTTGCCTACAAGACCTTCAACTCCCTGTTTCGACTCTGGAAGGATTCACCCTCAGTTGTCTTCGGTCCGCCGCTGAAAAGCGGCTCCATTTCTGCTGAAATCTCCCCGGAGCTGCTGGGGGTTGGCTACATCATCGGGCCACAAATCGCCGGGGTGATGGCGGCTGGAGGCGTGCTCAGCTACCTGGTCCTGATTCCGCTGATTCGCTTTTTCGGGGAAGGTCTTGGCGAACCGCTTTCACCTGCCGTGAAATTAATTCGGGAAATGGGACCGGGCGAAATTCGGAGCAATTACATCCTGTATATTGGTGCCGGCGCCGTGGCCGCCGGCGGCATTATCAGCCTGGTTCGCTCCCTGCCCACCATCTGGCACGGATTGAAAGCGGGCCTCTCCGATCTCATGGGAAACAAATCGTCTGCCTCCGAGGGCGGCAACGATGCCCCGGGAGGCCATATCCGAACGGACCGTGACCTTTCCATGCGGGTTGTGCTGATTGGCGTTCTAGTGCTGGTCACAGCGATTACCCTGGCACCTCCCCTTCACATGAATCTGGTCGGTGCAGGCCTGATTGTTTTGCTCGGTTTCCTTTTCGTCACCGTCTCCTCACGGCTCACCGGCGAAATCGGGTCCTCCTCCAATCCCGTTTCGGGCATGATGATCGCCACCCTGCTCCTCACCTGCCTCGTCTTCCTTGCCCTTGGCTGGACGGGCAAGACCTATTACGTCACCGCTCTTTCCGTGGGAGCGATAGTCTGCATCGCCTGTTCCAATGGCGGAACCACCTCCCAGGACCTGAAGACGGGATATCTGGTCGGTGCCACACCTCGGCTTCAACAGATTGCCATCCTGGTGGGGGCGTTCGCCTCCGCAATTGCCCTGGGTCCGACCTTGCTGGCATTGAATCGGTATGGGACCGCCTATGTCGACGCAGCCGAGGTCATGCCCAACCTGCAAATCCCGGCAAGCAAAATGGCAAACCTTCCCCGGCGCCACCTGACCGGCCCTCAGGCCCGCACCGATACCCGGGAGTTTGCCGTCTGGCATCAGGATGACCCCGGAACGGGCAACTCCCGGGAATTCCTGCTCGACGAACAGGGCAAAGCCGTTTGGTACGTCGACCCCGGCATCAACGGAACGGTCAGAAAGCTGCCCGATGGAACTCTGGTCAATAAGTTCGAGGCCCCCAAGGCCACCCTGGTCAGCTACATCATCAAAGGAATCCTTGACCGCCGACTGCCCTGGGGACTGGTCCTGTTTGGAGTGATGTTGTCCGTCACACTCGAATTGTGCGGGGTGGGCTCGCTTGCCTTCGCTGTCGGGGTTTACCTTCCGATTGCCACCTCCCTGCCCATTTTCATCGGAGGGATGATTCGATGGTGGGCGGACGGTCGGGACCTGAAGCGCCTTGAGGCGGCGGGCCTGACGCCGGAAGAAATCGCCGCCGAAGGAGACAAATCCCCCGGTGTCTTGATGGCCTCCGGGTATATCGCCGGGGGAGCCATCGCGGGCATCGTGATTGCCTTTGTGCAGGGCCTGTTTGAAAAGACGGACGCCGAGATCAGCAACTGGTCAAAGTCATTCAACCCATTTTTTGAAGGCACGGATGCCTCCTCCCACGTTTACGCCGACGCCCTGTCACTCCTCCCTTACGCCATTCTCTGCGGACTGCTGGCTATGGCTGCCCGACGGATGATTTTGACCGACAAGCCCGCACGGTAGTTGGAAAAAGAGCTGGAATTTATAGTTGGGAAACGTTTTCAGAGGAGCGAGGTTGAATCCGACGGAGGGGCCCCGAAATCTTGGGTTTCCACCATCTGTTGAGAAAGACCCAATCCCATGAGTTTGCGTGACGCCTATCGCCAGAAGTTCGAAGCCCAACTTGAAGAGGCCAACGCCCGCCTGTCCATCCTGAAGGCCCGCGCCAAACGGGCTGCGGCTGACGGACGCATCTTCGCCCACGATGAACTGGGAATCACTGAGGAGAAGATTGCCCAGCTGAAATCGAAACTCAAAGAGTTGGGTGGAGCCTCCGAAGGGGCCTGGGAGGAGTTGAAGGTCGGCATCGAAGGCGCCTGGTCGGAACTGTCCACCGCCGCTCGAAAGGCCGCCGAGAAGTTCAATTCGGAACCTGACACCGGGGAACCCAAAAAAGCGACGCAGGTCGAACCCTCCTGAACCGCTTGGTCGAGTCCTGTGATGGGCGGTAACCGATTCTGTTGGTCCACGGACGCAATGCCCTCCCATGGTCGACAACTATAAAATCCATCCCGGCGTCACAATTGGGCACATCCACTTGAAAGTGGCCGATCTCGATCGTTCATTGGCTTTTTACTGCGGGATTCTCGGCTTTGAACTGCGCCAGCGGTTTGGAGACCAGGCGGCTTTTATTTCCGCAAGTGGGTATCCTCACCACATTGGGTTGAACACCTGGGAAAGCCTCGGAGGCCAGCCACCCCCGCCCCGGTCCACGGGACTTTATCATCTGGCCATGTTCACCCGCGCGCTCGACCTGGATGCCCTGCTGATAGAGGCAACGTCGACGGTTTAAACATAGCTTATTATTTGCCTGCTGAAAGTCCGCAACCAATTCTCGATGAGTTCATGATGGCGCCGCACAGGCCCGCCGCCGGGCCAGCAGCCCGGGCAACACGGCGATGGCCGTCAGCCCGACGCAGCCCCAGGCAAACACATCGCCGCGCTCATGATAAACCGTGAGTGAACGCGGTGTCCCGGCAGAAGCCAGTGGAACGCTGGCAAGGAGAAATCCCGGCGCATACGATTCCGCCGGGGTCGCGCCCACTTGATCGCGGAAACGACCCACCGAATCGATCCAACACGTGATACCATTGTTGGCGCATCGAACCAATGGCACCCCGTTCTCCACCGCCCGGAACGCGGCATTGGCGCAATGCTGCCATTGCGCACTGCTCTCGGAAAACCAACCGTCATTGGTTAGTTCGAGCAGGAGATCGGTATCCGGCTCAACCTGCTCACGAGTCCCGTGGGGAAAGATGTCCTCGAAGCAAATGACCGGAGAAATCATTGCCGTTACAGGTTCATTCGTAGAGCCGACCGATTGCAGGACGACGGGAAAACGCCCCGGCTCGGTTCCGGCATCGAACCCGCCGCCAATGGGTGTCAGCCATTTCAGGAACGGCAGCCAGCGGGCCAGGGGCACGAATTCCCCGAAAATCACCAACCGCTGCTTGTGGTAACGGGCCTGGTTCCGTCCCTGGGAATCAAAATCCCAGGCGGCATTGAAGGCATGTTCCCGTCCATCCGCATCCCGCGTGGCATCCTCGAACCCCAGAATCCACGATGCCGGCGTATTGGTCACCAGATGGAGCATCCGGTAAAACGGCTCGGGTCCATCGATTTGGAGGCATCCCTCCGGCCAGACGAGGACATCCGGTCGCAACGCCAATGCCTGACTCGACAGGTGGAAAATCTTCTCGAATCGAGCCGATGTCTGCGATTTGTCCCACAGGATTTCCTGGGGAATCGACGGCTGCACCAGGGAGAGAGCCAGATGTGGTTGCCCGGCCTCCTGAGCCCCGACCGTGAGAATGCGGCGAAAACCGAGTCCGGCGATCAGAATCAGGACCATCAACGGGGCTCTCGCCTCGGCCAGCCACGCAAATCGATGGCGCGGCTGGGTACCCACCATGAGCAGGGCACTCACCACGGACAAAGATCCCCAGCAAACCAGGAATGAAACTCCGTAGACCCCGGTCACGCTGGCGACCTGAATGAGAGGAGCATTGCGCCACTGGCTGACGCCCAGGAAGTTCCACGGAAAGCCGGACATCAACCGACCTCGCACCAACTCCAGAGCCACCCAGGCACACGCGGTCAGGACGGTCAACCGAAGGCGGGTCAACCATCCCGTTTGAACCCACCGTTGTACCGCCTCAAACCATCGGCGGGAAGGGAGCGGAGAAACAGCGGTTTCAGCCAGAAATCCTTCTGCTAATCGAACCGACAGCCAGCACCAGATTCCCCAATAGAGACCACAATAAGCGGAAAGTGCCAGCCATCCGGCAACCGCCCCGGCAGGAAACGGCATGTTGAGCAACCAGGAGAGAGAGACCAGAAAATGGACAAACCCGGCCAGCCAACCCGCACGAAAAGCCAGCCGGGGCGGCGCGCCGAGGTTGGCCAGCCAGAGCATGCCGGGGGCGACCCAGGCGAGTCCGGACCAACCCGGCAATGGAAAGGCCAGGGCGAGCGCCACCGCTGCGAGCATGGATAGGCCATAAACGGCAGCCGACGGCGAGGTCATGTTCGTCTTCCAGGCCGTGAATCGGTCGGTCAGATTCATCGTCCTCCCTTCGGCCCTGTGGACACGGGAGTTCCTGCGGAACCACCGCAGACATGGACAGGCAACTGGTCAAAGGACATCAAACGCGGATATCGCGCCACGTCCTGATCCGAAGGTCAAACTTCATCCGTTGAAGTAGCAGCGGCATCCTGCCGCTCTCTGGAGCTGGGTCGCTGTAGCCCAGACTGCACCTCTCGAAGCAGAAGCGGCGGGACGCCGCTGCCACTCCATTGCTCCTGCGGCCATTGGTAGGCCGAAAGTGGCAGCCGCATCCTGCAGCTTCAGATTTCCACCACCGGTTTCCGATACCCGGGCAGATGCACAACATCCAATCCCCTCTTCCCTATCGACTGCATCAACCCCATCGTTCCTGCCGTGAAAAAACCTGTGGTCATCACCGGTGGTGCCGGCTTCATCGGCTCCCATCTTGTGGAGCGAATCCTGGCAGACGGACATCCCGTTTGCGTCATTGATGACCTATCGACCGGCAGTCTCAACAATCTGAGCTCCGTTCTGGGACACCCGGGATTGACTCTCCGGCAGGGCAAGGTCTCCAGCCAACCGGACCTTGTTGAACTCGTGTCCAACGCCGATTCGGTTGTCCACCTTGCCGCTGCGGTCGGTGTCGAATTGGTGATTCATTCACCGATTCAGACCATGGAAACCAATCTTCGGGAAACCGAGGCCATCCTGGCAGCGGGCGCCCACGCCCGCATCCCCGTGCTCCTGGCCTCCACATCGGAAGTTTACGGGAAAAGCCAGAAGCCACGGTTTGCAGAATCCGACGACCTGTTGATCGGACCGCCCCATCTCGGTCGCTGGAGCTATGCCTGCTCCAAATTGATGGACGAGTTCCTGGCATTGGCCTACCAACGCGAACACGGACTCCCCGTCACCGTGGTCCGTTTTTTCAATACCGTCGGACCCCGTCAAACCGGACGGCATGGCATGGTGCTTCCTCGATTCATCGCCGCCGCTCGTTCGGGTGAACCGTTGCGGGTCTACGGCGATGGTGAGCAAACCCGCTGTTTTTGCCTGGTGGACGATGCGGTCGAGGCCGTGGTTCGACTTCGGGCGACTCCAGCCGCCATCGGACAGGTCGTCAATGTCGGCAACGACGAGGCCATCACAGTCCTGGAGCTGGCCCGGTTGGTGATTCGTTTGCTCGGGTCAAAGTCCGCATTGGAACTAATCCCCTACGATCAGGCCTATTCTGCCGGGTTTGAAGACATGCGCCATCGGCGTCCGGCGTTGGAGCGCCTCGAAGAACTGACAGGATTCCGCCCCCGCCGAGGCCTCGAAGAAATCATCCGGGCCACCGCTGATATTTAACCGGCGTCATTCCCGGAAGAGATTGTCCGCAGATGGACGCCGATTTTCGCAGATGAAGAGGAAACCGATATGATATGAAAAAGTCTCAAACGCTTGCGGAAAACCTGACTTACGCTAAGGCGATGGTTAAGCTTTTCGAGGAGCTTGGAAATGGAGCCACGTTACTCAATAAAATCATGGCCAGTCCCTCGACAGGAACAGATGAGCAAAGACTCTTAAGGCTTATAAAGGACGCGGGCTTTTTCGTGGCTGTGAGGCATCTGGACAGTTTTAGCGACTTTCTTAACGAGATGGAAAGGGCTGAAATTGGGCTGTGGGTGCCATCGGAGGTGATCCGAACCGCCGCGGCTCACCGGGAGGTTCGCCCTACCATGGCTTTGTGAGTCATCACTGTAACCTGCTGATTTTCAGTAACATTGGTAGGGCGAGGCTCCTGCCGAGCCGTGGCGGTTTGAATCACGCCGACTCCGCACGGGCGAAGCCAATAGGCCGTCCGCAGGACCGAGGCTGCAGCAGTTAGAAACACGCGAATTGCGGTTGGGCGCGTGCATGAGGGGGGCAAAAGCGGCGGGACGCCGCTTCCACTTTGACGGCCCCACCGCAAAGGCGAAGCCAATAGGCCGTCCGCAGGACCGGACCGCAGGACTACTGCCCGGCGAGGAGTCGCCGCAAATCGGCATGGAGTCCAGCCACGTCAATCGATTCCTGAAGGGCATCCCGATACCGGGACTTGAAATCCTCGGGGGCAACTTCCAGGCGCACCAGACTCGCCACCCGCCGCGTGACATCGACAATGGAAACCGCGCTCGACGGAGGAACGGCGTCCATCAGGTCATCAATCTCGGCCACAAGAATGGAGACTGGACGCAGCCAGGCGAATTGCGGTGATTCGGTGAGCAAGCGAAGCAGTTCGAACGGCGTGGGAGGAAGGGCAGTCCGTTCATAGCTCCGGCGCTCCACTTGCAGGAGCGCCGCGTGAAGTTCCAGCAGCGTATCGCGGACTTCGCGCAGAAACCGTAATTGTTCGGGCGAAGCGCCACTGTGCGGCGAACGAGGTAGCACGTCGTCCAAATTGGCCGGAATCTGCTGGGAAACAAGCCCTCATTCTCCCTGTCCGACCGCCAGTGGCTCCAAAGACGTCGGGTCGACGAACCCGGCCACCGAGAGGAGGTTTGCCCGGACTTCCTCACCGGACGTAATTCGACGTAAACTCAACCCTGCTGGAACCCGGCAACGGGGCGAACTATCCTCCAGACAATCAATCGGCAAGACCTCTCTCGGAGGGCCAAAGGCCCGCATCCATCCCAGCCTGGGCCACCGGCCCAGGAAAGGAGGAAATGGAATCTTTAGGGCTGAAGGCCCGAACCATTCTGCCCAATCTCACAGCACTGCAATTACCACCCAAAGTGCCGCATACCCTCCAGGGTGCCGTGACCGGTCGCTTGCTTGGCAACGTAGCCGCCGCCCGCCCGCACCAGGGACTTCACAATGGAAATGCCGTTCGAAGGGGTCACCAGAGACCGGGCTATTTCCGGTTTGAGCATCGGCAAATCGTTCAGGTGATCACCGGCTGCCAGGGTCTGCTCGGGTGCAATGCCGGTCAGCCGTTGAATCTCCTGCAGCGCCGTCCCCTTGCTGTAGCCCCGATGGCTCAAGCGCACATAGACATCGTTGCGCACTACCGCCAACTGACCAACTTTTCCGCAAAACTCCTCCAGCAACACCTGTATTTCGTCCATTTGCCGGTTGCTCCGGGCGATCACGCACAGCGGCGACCAAGCATCGTCGTAAAGAGTCGCGTCATGGCCTTTCTCAATGTCCGCCATCAACTGCCGGATGGCCGGGCCATGCCGTTCAAAAACCTCCCGATGGTCGGCGTGGCATCGGGTATTCCATGGCTCCACCGACTCATAATGACCGCCCACGTGCCGGTGAATCTCCCGTTCCACCGCGACCACGTAATCCGGCAGAACCCCGGCATGGGCCCGGCCCAGGCTCTCCATCAGGCTCGAAAAGTCGCGTCCGGTATTGATTACCCAGACCACGCCCTCGGCGCGAAGTTCGGTGATGCGAGTCAGGAAGGCCTCCGGGATCGGGCTATCTCCGAAATCCTCATGGATGGTTCCGTCAAAATCGGTGGATAGAAGCCGGGGGATGGTGGGCATGGAGTTGGTCAGCGCGCTTGCAGCCCGTGACATTCGCCACGATGCTGCCGCCGTCAACTGCCATGTCCGACCTGCAAGCCGCCTACGATGATGCGATGTACGAGTACTCGCTGGGAAACTACGCCGGTGCCACTGCGGCGTTCGTGGCCATCCTGGCGGAGGACCCCCAAAATTTTGACGCCCAACTGAGCCTGGCGATGTGCCATTACCGGATGGGCGACTACCCGACCGCCATTCGCGAGGGTCTCAAGGCCAGGGACCTCAAGCCCAACGAACAACTGGTTCACACCAATCTTTCCCTCTTCTACATGAAGTCCGGCGACAAAACCACCGCCGAGCATCACGGACTCCAGGCGCGGATCGCGGCTTGGAAACAGGACATGAGTGCACCCGGCGGCCAGCCCGCGGCGGGTGATGATTCGAGTTTAAAGATGGCGGAATCCAAGCCCAAGCCGATGAAACTGCCGGAGAAATTCCCGGACACCCCTTGGAAGCGTAAGATCCCACCTCCCCCAGCTCCGGCTGCCGTCCCGCCTTTAGCTCCCGCAGCGGGCGACCTCCCAAAACCGTAGGATTCGGCCCGCCTGACCGTGTCCGTCACCCTCTACGACGTCCTGCCGAGGGACGAAAAGATCGGCAACGATGCGTTGCTGGGACGGTTCCTCGAGTACGTCACGCGGCGCGGCCTGTCGCTGTATCCCGCCCAGGAAGAAGCCATTCTGGAGCTGTTCGAGGAACGCAACGTCATTCTCAATACCCCGACCGGTTCCGGAAAATCCCTGGTCGCCTCGGCCCTCCATTTCAAGTCCCTCGCTCAGGGGCGACCCTCGGTCTACACCTGCCCCATCAAGGCGCTGGTCAATGAAAAATGGCTGGCTCTGTGCAAGGAATTCGGCGCTCAAAATGTCGGTTTGAGCACCGGTGACGCGACCATCAATCATGGTGCCCCCATCCTGTGCTGCACAGCGGAAATCCTGGCCAACATGGCCCTGCGCGATGGGCCCCAATGCGCGGTCCGCGACGTGGTGATGGATGAATTTCATTACTATTCGGACCGTGAACGGGGAGGAGCCTGGCAAATCCCGTTGCTTACTTTACCCAAGACCCGCTTTCTACTGATGTCGGCGACGCTGGGCGACACTCGCTTCTTCGAAGCCGAACTGACCCGGGGCAATGGCCGACCAACGGTCACGGTTTCGGGTCGGGACCGCCCCGTCCCCCTGGAGTTCTCCTACGCCGAAACCCCGCTATCACAAACGGTCGAGGGTCTGGTCGCGGGCAATCAGTGTCCCGTCTATGTCGTGCATTTCAGTCAGTTGGAAGCGGCGGAAAGCGCGCAGGACTTCACCAGCATCAACATCTGCACCAAGGAGGAAAAAGCCATTCTGGCCAAGGCCCTCGAGGGCTTCAAGTTTTCCAGCCCTTACGGTCCCGAGGTCAAGAAATGGTTGCGGCACGGCGTCGGAATTCATCATGCAGGTCTGCTTCCAAAATACCGGGTTCTGGTCGAGCAACTCGCCCAGCAGGGACTGCTCAAGATCATCTGCGGAACAGATACCTTGGGGGTGGGAGTCAATGTTCCCATCCGCACGGTTCTGTTCACCCGCCTCTGCAAGTTCGACGGACAAAAGACCAGCATCCTGACCGCCCGCGACTTTCATCAGATAGCCGGACGGGCCGGACGCAAGGGCTTTGACGATCGCGGTTGGGTCATCGCACAGGCGCCGGAACACGTGGTTGAAAACCGCAAGCTTGAGGAAAAAGCAGCGCGGGACGGCAAAAAAGTGGTCAAACGAAAGCCGCCGGAAAAGAACTTTGTTAATTGGGACCAGAATACCTTCACGCGACTCATCGGTGCCCCGCCGGAACCGCTGGTCTCCCGTTTCCAGGTGTCGCACGGGATGCTACTCAATGTCCTCAGCCGACCTGAAAATGGCTGTGAAGTGATGCGCACCCTCCTGGAACAGTGCCACGAAGGTCCGAAATCCAAGAAGGCGCTTCGGACCCGGGCCTGGCAATTGTTCCGCGCCCTGGTGGACCGGAAGGTCGTCGAGTTCATTCCCAAAACCGAGACGGGCAGCTACCTGCGTGTGAACGTGGACCTGCAGGATGATTTCTCGATGAACCAGACGCTGTCGCTATACCTGCTCGACACGCTGCCCAAACTGGACCCCGCCGCTGCCGACTACAGCCTGGACCTCATCACCCTGGTGGAATCGATCCTGGAGGACCCCGACGTGGTCTTGCGAAAGCAATTGGACCGGGTGAAGGGGGAAAAGATTGCCGAACTCAAGCAACAGGGAATGGAGTACGAGCAGCGGATGGAGGAACTGGAAAAGCTGGAGTATCCGAAGCCGCGACGGGACTGGATTTATGAGACCTTCAACGCCTTTGCCGATCAGCATCCGTGGGTCGCCGGCGAAAACATCCGTCCCAAATCGATAGCCCGGGAAATGTTCGAGCAGTTCCGCTCCTTTGCAGACTACGTCAACGACTACGAGTTGCACAAATTCGAGGGGGTTCTTCTCCGGCACCTCAACAATGTTTACAAGGTTCTGGCCCAGACCGTCCCTGACCAGGCCAAGACCGAGCCCGTGCGGGACATGGAGGTCTACCTCTCTGCCATGATCCGACAGGTCGATTCGAGCCTGATGGAGGAGTGGGAACGGATGCAGGACCCGAATTACCGCCCCAGCGCCCCGGAAAAAGAGCTGCGTCCGCCGGGTGCCGAGGAAGCGGCCAAAGACATCACCCGGGATACGAAGGCCTTCACTGCGTCCGTGCGGCACCGCATTTTTCTGTTTTTGCAATGCCTCGCCCGCGGTGAGATTTCCGCTGCCTTGCAGGCAATACCATCCGCGGCCCCGGTCGAGGAGCTTGTGACTGTGACGCCCGAAGCAAAGCTCACGACGGCCTGGACCACCTACCGCAACACCCACAGCCGTATCCGGCTCGACCCGGAAGCCCGAAATCCCCGGCATACCCACGTCCGGCTGACTGAGGACAAGGCTCACTGGCAGGTCGAGCAGGTGGTCCTCGACCCGGAGGAACACAATGATTGGAGTGTCGATTTCACGGTCGACTTGGCCGCATCCAAAGCGACGTCGGAACCCCAGTTGAAATGGGTCCGATTTGGCTCGATCGGTGGATTCGATTCCGAAACGCCGCCCGTCATCGAACCGACGGCGGTTGACGGATAACGGATGACCGCCAACTTCGCGGCTGTGAGCCAACCGACCATCCTCAGTGCCCGTCAACTGACCAAAAGCTACGGGCGCGGGCCGGAAGCGTTGACGGTGCTCAAGGAGGTCAGCTTTGAACTGGGCGCCGGCGAAACGCTGGCCATTGTCGGCCCCAGCGGCAGTGGGAAGACCACCTTGCTCGGTCTCTGTGCCGGCCTCGACACGCCGACCTCCGGGGAAGTGTCCCTGGCAGGCGAACCGTTCAGTGCGCTCGACGAGGATGGACGAGCCCGGGTGCGCAATGCCCGCGTCGGCTTCATTTTCCAGAACTTCCAGCTGCTACCCTCCCTCACCGCTCTCGAGAATGTCATGGTCCCGCTGGAGCTGCGCTCGGGAACGGCGTCGCGCGAAGCCGCCCGGGCACTTCTCGATCAGGTGGGTCTGGGAAGCCGAACCCATCACTATCCCACCCAGCTCAGTGGCGGCGAACAACAACGGGTGGCCCTTGCCCGGGCATTTGCCACCCGTCCGCAGCTTCTCTTTGCCGACGAACCCACGGGCAATCTCGATGACGAAACAGCCCAGAAGGTGGTTGAACTCATCTTCTCACTCAATTCCGCCGCCGGAACCGCACTGGTGCTGGTTACCCATGACCTGGAACTCGCGGCCCGTTGCCAACGAACACTCCGGCTCAAAGGGGGCCGGGTTCTCACCCCGGTATGAGCGTTTTGAAAGCCCTGCTGGATCGCTGGACCTGGACCATGGCCTGGCGGGACTCCCAATCGACCCGGGGCCGCCTGTTTCTCTTTTCTCTCAGCATATCCCTCGGAGTGGCAGCCCTGGTCGCCATTGATTCTCTCGGCGGAAGTGTCCGCCAGGCCATCGGGCAACAGGCAAAGACCTTGCTGGGTGCGGACCTGGTCGTCACCAGCCGCGCCCCGTTTACCCCTCAGGATGAAGAATGGCTTGGCAGCCTGGGAGGTGAGTCGGCTCGTGAGACCAGTTTCTCCACCATGCTGACCACCACCAATGGCAACCGCCTGGTGAATGCCCGGGCATTGGAAGGCGATTTCCCGTTTTACGGCCAAATCGAAACCGATCCGACCACCGCCGCCGCGGCGTTTCACCGGGGCGACGGCGTGGTGATCGAGGAAAGCCTGCTCCAACAGTTCGGACTGAAAGCCGGGGATTCCGTTCGCCTGGGCAAGGCCGATTTTCAGGTTTTGGGGGCGCTGCGCAAGGTGCCCGGTGACAGCGTCGCCTTCGGTGCACTGGCTCCCCGAGTGTACCTTCCAGAACGCGATTTGGACCGGACCGGTCTTCTTAAAGGAGTTTCCCTCGCCCGCTACCGCCGATACTTCCAATTGGATTCGAAGGTGGATGCAGAGAAATGGGTCAAGGAGCACGAATCGGAACTTCGAAAACGCCGCCTCGAGACCGACACCGTGGCACGCCGTCAGCGCGACCTGGGAAGGGCCATGGAGAACCTCTTCCGGTTCCTCAACCTCGTCGCCCTGGTCGCCCTTCTGCTGGGTGCCATTGGTGTCGCCAGTGCGGTGCAGGTGCACTTGCGTCGCAAGCTGTCGAGCATCGCTGTGCTTCGATGCCTCGGAGCCCCAATATCCGCCACATTCGCCATCTACCTCGCGCAGGCCTTGGCTCTGGGAGCGGCTGGCAGTCTGGTTGGCATCGTCCTTGGGTTGACCGCATCCACGGGTCTTCCCCGACTGCTTCAAGGCGTCCTTCCCGTCTCCATTCAGTCTCAGTGGGAATGGACGTCCGCCGCCATCGGCGGTGCCGTGGGGATGGGCATTTGTCTGGTCTTCACCCTGCTGCCCCTCCTCGAGATTCGCCGGGTATCGCCCCTGGCTGCCATCCGGGCCGCCTATGAACCTCCGCGCCGCCGCTCCTTGGCCTCCTGGGTGGTCTACGGAGCGATGGCACTCGCGGTTGCCGGATTCTCGGGAGCACAAACTCCGCATTGGTGGGAAGGATTCGCCTTCACCGGAGGGCTGGCGGTGGCCCTTGGCCTGCTGGCTGGCACCGCGACTCTCATCGTTCAACTGGCCCGACAACTCGCCCGCCTCCCACTTCCATTTGTTGCCCGACAGGGCCTCGCCAGTCTGCACCGCCCCAATAATCGAACTCTCCTGCTCCTGGTTTCACTCGGGCTTGGAACCTTTCTCATTGTCACCCTGCAACTGACCCGCACCGTTCTGCTGGAGCAATTGTTTCCGCCGGGCCAGAAAAATGGTCCTAATGCCTTGTTGTTCGACATCCAGACCGACCAGCGCGAGGGCCTTCAGGCGTTGTTCCAACGTTTGGGTCTTCCGGTTCTGAATGAGGCGCCGGTGGTGACCATGCGGTTGCAAAAGGTGAAGGAAGTGCCGACCGAAGCATTGGTGCGTAAGGAGGGAGACCCTCGCGACCGGGGGGATAGGCCTCCGGATTGGGCTCTGCGCCGCGAGTACCGGTCCACATGGAGAACCAATCTGGTCGAGGCCGAACATTTGACCGCTGGCAGTATGTCCACTGCCTTCGTCGGTGAGCCTTCCGCCTCCAATCGGGTTCCAGTTTCGGTCGAGGCCAATATCGCAAAAGAGCTGCGGGTGGGCCTGGGAGACACTCTCGAGTTCGACATTCAGGGGGTGCCCATTCCGTGTGTCATTACAAGTCTTCGGGAAGTCGACTGGCGTCAATTACGACCCAATTTCTATGTGGTCTTTCCAACGGGCGTTTTGGAATCCGCCCCGGCCATGTTCCTGGTCGCCACCCACCTGCCGGACAGTCAGACCAGCGCGCGGCTTCAGCGGGAACTTGGCAAAGCATTTCCCAATGTCAGCACCATCGACCTCGCGACCGTGTTGCAAACGCTCGAGGCCATTCTCAACAAGGTGGCCCTGGCCATCCGCTTCATGGCTGGCTTGACCGCCGGAACCGGGGTCATCGTCCTCATCGGGGCCATCCTTTCCGGACGTGGCCAGCGGGTTCAGGAAGCGGTTCTCCTTCGGACCCTCGGAGCCTCCCGATTCCAGATTCGCGAAATCCTGTTCACGGAATACGCAGTCCTTGGGCTTTTTTCAGCCCTGACCGGCATCGTCCTCTCCGTGGCGGCCAGTTGGGCCCTGGCCCATTTCACCTTCGAGGTGAACTACGCCTGGTCGCCGGGAGTTCTCCTGGCCGCGTTGGTTTCAGTTCCGCTGGTGACCATCACCGTGGGAATTCTGACAAGTCGAGGAGTGGCGGATGAGCCACCTCTGGAAATCCTGCGTCAGGAGGGAACGGGCTGAAGCCAACCGCATCCCCACCGGCTCCAGTTCTCCATCCCGGCCCGGCAAATTTGGGGACCTGCCAAACGACAGCATCCCATCCACGGTTGGCTTAACTCGGACCGCCCCAACGGGGCAAAATGAGACAGCCCGGGACGACGTCCCGGGGAAACCACAGTCGACATTTTTGCCCTGAAAGGGCAAAACTCATGCCGCAATTCCTCACCACCGCCGGGTGTCTGTTGTCTGATCCAAAAGGAATTGGAATCCAAAGCTGGGCGATGACATCCGGGATGAAGGTCATGAAGGGTGTCGTCTTTGATTTCGCCCTTTCAGGGGTGCGAATCAAAAATGTTTATTCTCCTATCTTCAGAGCACCGTGAGATCATCTGAGGACAGAAGCAGATTCACCTTACCATGAGCCGCACCAAAATACTTATCATCATTGCGACTCCATTCTTGATGTTTAGCGTCATTGCTGGAGTTCATATGCTGCTCGTAAAATGGGCTGGTTTCAAGCTGCTACCGTCAAGTTTCGTGGGTTCGTTACTGGCTTCAGCCCTTTTCGTGTTCTTGGTCAGAACATTCCTGGTGCGAAAGTAGGATACCGCATCGAAGATCAGCGCTCATCCGCGTTTCGGAAGTGATTCGGACCGCCAAGGCTCGCCGGGAGGCTCGCCCTACCGATGTGACTCTGATTGTCTCGGCTGCATTGAATTTCCCAGGCTGGACAGATTAGCTGTTGTTTGGAAGGCAGGAAGGCCTGCGCCGCATCCGGCTGCGCCCCCATTCGCCCGACGCCACGGCAGGTTTGGAAACCGGCGACACAGCAGGCTCGAACGCCTGCGCGACGATTGCAGCCGCTTTTTTCTTGCCCGCGCGCAGGAAAACCAAAACATTAGCTTAGTTAATTCCAAAAGCCTTGACCACGGACCAACCCCGTCACCCCCCATGGACACCCAGAATCCCCCTCCCATCCCCAAACCCGGACAAATCAGTTGGAATGAATTGACCACCCCGGATGCCAGCGCTGCCAAAAAGTTCTACGGCGAGCTCTTTGGGTGGACCACTTCGAGCTTTTCGCCGATGGGTCCTTCGGAAAACATGCCCCCCTACGAGATGTTCATGGCGGATGGCGTCCCCATGCCGGTCGGCGGGATGGCGCAAATCCCGGTGGCTCATGCACCCGCCAACTGGGTGGCCTATGTCGTGGTGACCAACATCGATGAGTCTTTGGCCAAGGCCGTCAGCCTGGGCGGAGCCATCTGCCTGCCCATCATGGAGGTCCCCACCGTGGGTCGGATCGCCCTCATTCAGGACCCGGCGGGTGCCCGCATTGGCCTCCATGAGCTGGCGCGTTGATTTGACTTCTTGATTCCCCTTCCGTGACGAGTCGCCTACCGTTTTGGAAATGGCGACTCCCGTAACTTTGAAAGATGGCGAGCAGGGGCTGGCGGTCATCTATCCTGAATTGGGCGGTTGGTTGTTTCGATATGCCCGAAACCTGCCCCGGAAAGGCTGGGTGGACATCCTCTGTCACGATCAGGCGGTCTACGATCGCTGGCCCAATCAAATGTGGGCGGGAAATCCGGTCCTCTTTCCCCACATCAGTTACAACGTGGCCCAGGGCAGGGAGCATCATTACGAGCTCAATGGCCAGTTGTATGCCTCGCCGCAACATGGCTTCGCCCGAAAGAGTCCCTGGACGGTGATTGCGTCGACGGAATCCTCGGTCACCCTCGAAATTTCCGACTCCGAACGCACCCGTCCGAGCTATCCCTTCGCCTTCCGCTACCAGCTCACCTACCGGCTGGAGGGAGGTCGCCTCCATTGGGAGCAACGGGTCGAAAATCGCGATACCCAGCCCCTTCCCTTCAGCTCCGGCTTTCATCCCTATTTTTCCGTCCCCCTGGGGCCGGGCGGAGAGCGAAACCGCTGTTTCGTCCGCGTTCCCCGGGCCACCCGCTACAATCCGGTCGGCTTGTCCGAATCCTTCTTCACGGAACCATTTCCGGCCCAGGACCTGAGTGTGGGTGTCGATGTCAGTGGCACCATTCTGTTGGGCGACCTCGCGACTCCCGAGGTCACGCTGGTGGACCCGGAAGCGGGGATTGAGGCCATCATGAACTATGCTGGCGCCCCCGAATGCCGCTTCTTCGCCCTCTGGTCGCGCACCACCGTCGATGGCTTTTATTGCCTGGAACCATGGTCCGCGCTTCCCAATTCCTTCAGCCGTCCCGACGGGTGCGTCACAGTGCTTCCCCCGGGAGGTAGTTACGTTGCATCGTTCTGGATTGACGCCCGAGAGATCGCCTAAATTTTTCGGCTGTGACTGGCGTCCTATTGACGTAATGCGACCCTTGTTTTCGGGATATGGCCTTCATTGAACAAACCATCGAGGTGCGCTGGCGGCATCAGGTCCACTTCACGGACGGCGTATTTGCCCTTGAAAATCCACTCCTGCGGTCCGTTTTGAATGAGACGCCCGGTGTTGGGTTCAGTCGCTCCTCAAAAGCCCTGGTCATTGTGGATGAATCGGTGGCCCTGGCGAATCCAAGTCTGACGTCCGACATCGAAGCCTATTTTCGCCACCATGCGCCAGCCCTGCATTTGGTGGCGGCACCGGTCCTCATGATCGGCGGAGAAGCGGTCAAGAATGCCTATTTCCGGGTTTCGGAAATCCACGCCCTGGTCGACCGATATCACATCGACCGGCACAACTACATCCTGGCTATCGGCGGCGGTGCCTTGCTGGACATGGTCGGCCTGGCAGCCGCCACCGCCCACCGTGGCGTTCGACTCGTGCGACTTCCCACCACCACGCTCGCCCAGGATGATTCCGGGGTCGGGGTCAAAAACGGCATCAACGGCTTCGGCAAAAAAAACTTCGTAGGAACTTTCGCCCCCCCGTTCGCGGTCATCAACGACTTTCGCTTTCTCGAGACCCTTCCCGCCCGAGACAAGCGCTCCGGCTACGTCGAGGCCGTCAAAGTCGCCTGCATTCGCGATGCAGAGTTCTTCAGGCAATTGGAGTCCGACGCTACGGCTCTAGCTGCCTTCGAGCCTTCCGCCATGCAGCGCCTCATCTTCCGGAGCGCGGAACTCCACCTCAACCACATTGCCACCAGCGGGGACCCGTTTGAAATGGGAAGCGCCCGCCCCCTCGACTTTGGTCATTGGGCTGCCCACAAACTCGAACAACTCTCCGAGTTCCGCATCCGCCACGGCGAAGCCGTCGCCATCGGCATGGCTCTCGACGTCATTTATTCCCGCAGGAGCGGGTTCCTGTCCGCTCGTGCATGCGACCGCGTCCTCCAACTCCTGCTTGCCTTGGGCTACGAGCTTTACACCCAGGAGCTCGTCCATGATGACGGGCAGGGCCAACTATTGGTTGTCGCAGGCCTGGAAGAGTTTCGGGAACACCTGGGCGGCGAATTGACCATCACGTTGCTTCGCGACATCGGTGTCGGGTTCGAGGTGCATGACATGAACCTTCCCCTCGTGCGCCAATCCATTTTTGAACTGCGCGACCGATTTGCGAACCGGAGTTCAGAAAATCGGTGGGTTGCCGCCTAACCCCACCCCATGCCGCGCGTCGCCGTACTGAACGTGGTCGGCCTGACCCGTCGGCTGATTGGAACTCACACCCCACGAATCGCTGCCTATCTGGCCCAGTTTCCATCGGCCACCATTGAGCCCGCCTTTCCAGGGGTCACGTGTACCGCCCAATCGGACTACCTGACCGGTCGACCCCCCACCGACCACGGCATCGTGGCCAACGGCTGGTACCATCGCGAACTCGCTGAGGTCCAGTTCTGGAAGCAATCCAATCACGTGGTCACAGCTCCGAAGATTTGGGACCAATTACGAGCCGAAGTCCCCGGGTTCACCTGTGCCCAGTTGTTCTGGTGGTACAACATGTATTCCACCGCCGACTACTCCATCACCCCGCGTCCCGCCTATCCGGCTGACGGACGCAAACTCTTCGACATCTACAGTTGGCCCTATGACATCCGTCCGGCAGTGAAGCAGGAATTGGGAGACTTTCCCTTTGCCACCTTTTGGGGACCCGCCGCCGGAAAGCGGTCCCCACAGGGGGGACCCGACGCCGCCAGCCGCTGGATCGCCGGTTCCGCACAGTGGACCGAAACAAAATACTCCCCCACCCTCAGCTTCGTCTACCTGCCGCATCTCGATTACAATCTCCAACGACTGGGTCCCGACTCCCCGACCATTGCCGCAGACCTCCGACTGATCGACACCCTGGTTGGCGAACTCCTCGACTTCTATGCCGCACGCGGTGTTCAGGTTCTCATCCTGAGTGAGTACGGCATCACCGCCGTCGACTCCCCCATTCATTTGAATCGCCTATTTCGGCAGCAGGGCTGGCTGACGCTCAAGGATGAACTCGGACGCGAACTGTTGGATGCGGGCAACTCATCGGTCTTTGCCGTGGCCGACCATCAAATCGCCCACGTTTACATCAACAACCCCCATCTCGAACCGGCGGTCCGGCGACTCTTGGAAAAGACCCCAGGGGTGGCGGAAGTTCTGGGAGAGGAGGAAAAGCGTCGGCGGTGCATCGATCATGTGCGGGCGGGAGACCTGATCGCTGTCTCGCGGGAGAACGCCTGGTTCACCTACTACTACTGGGAGGACGAGGCTCGGGCTCCGGATTTTGCCCGCTGTGTGGACATCCATCGCAAGCCGGGCTACGACCCGGTCGAACTCTTCCTCGATCCCGCAATTCCGCTGGTGAAACTGAAGATCGCCTGGCGGCTGATGCAGAAGAAGCTGGGTTTCCGGATGTTGATGGACGTGATTCCAACGGATGCGCGCCTGGTCAAAGGATCGCACGGAGCCCGTCCATTGGACATGGCGGACTGGCCGTTGATTTCGGGTCCGATGCAGGAAGCCCGTCCCACAGTTCAGTCCACCGACGTCTACGAAATCATCCGGCGGGCGGTTCTGGGTCGGTAGTACCTCCGGGAGGCCTGCGGCCTTTTGCCAAGCATCGGCTTCGCCGTAAACTTGCCTTCGTTGAAGCTTGCCCTGGGAGCTCGGACGTCTCGTCCGGTCCCGTCGCATTCTTCGAGGAGAGCGGCTTCCTAAAAGCTATGGTCCCAAAGCGGCGGGACGCCGCTGCCACTCTTGTTCTTGTGGCCACGATACCGGTACAACTTGGAGAAGCCTTTCAACGTCCCTCCGGACGCAAGCCCTTCCGCAGGAGCGACATCCATCGGAGGGACGCGCTCCTGCAAGTCCCCATTTCGATTTTTGCCACCATACTTGAATCACCAAGTCCCCGCACTCCCCGCCCACCCGAACCACAAAATCAAAAAGCAACCATTCCGGAAACTTTTTGCCCGGTAGGACTACGGATGTCCGACTGACTCCGATATTTATACCCGCGTTTGAAACGAATGAAAACCGGGACTTGCACTATTTCGACCGTGAAGCTTCACCGCGAAAGCAGTCGGAGACAGCCCGATAGCGGCGTTTCCTTTTCCAACAACCCATGCACATCAACACTTTCTCTCCGTCCTATTCTCCTGGACCATGACACTCATCCACATAAGGTTCACACTGGTTCTATTTTTTGAAATCCAGTTGACGAATGGGGTCACGCCCACTTTGTTTAAGACTCTACTCTTCTAGCCTTGATCATGCCTCGGAATTTCAGACGCTTTTTCGCAATGGCCACCAGTGGTCACCTGCCCTATAACTATCAATGCCGTTTGGGCTGTGGCGAACGTGGAGATAAAGCCGAGGAACTCTGGCTTTCCGGAGGAACGACATGCAGTTCACAGCTCATCAGTATTCCGACCGGGCTTGGCAAAACCTCTGCCGTCTTCTTGGCCTGGCTGTGGAACCGTTTCGTTTGCAAAGACCCGGCATGGCCACGTCGGCTTGTTTATTGCCTTCCAATGCGGACGCTCGTGGAGCAGACCGAAGAGGAGGTAAGAAAATGGATCGCCGCGGTCATCGCGAATGGGGAAAGTCAACTCGATCTCGATGAAGAGTCCCTGATCAGACTCGACCGGCTCCAAAAGAACAGCCCCGTGATTCTAATGGGTGGAGAGGAGTCCGGCGAATGGGACATCTACCCCGAGCGCGAAGCCATTCTCATTGGCACGCAGGACATGCTCCTCTCCCGAGCGCTCAATCGCGGCTACGGCATGAGCCGTTACCGCTGGCCCATGCACTTCGGCTTGCTCAATAATGACTGCCTCTGGGTGATGGACGAAACCCAGTTGATGGGCGTCGGGGTTGAGACCAGTGCGCAACTTGACGGCTTTCGTCACCGGAAGGAATGGCGGCTAAACAGGAGTTGCCCAACTTGGTGGATGAGCGCCACGCTTGAGTCAGCCCGGTTCGAAACCGTGGATCATCCGATGCCATCGAGTGGCTGGCCATTCGTTGCGCTGAGTGACGAGGAACGCGCCGCCGGGAGAGCTCAGCAGTTGTTGGATGCCAAAAAGTTCGTTGTTCCGTGTCACATCACCCTCAATTCCACGACCAAGGAAAAATACCCAAGGGAACTTGCGGGATTCATCAAACAAAATCACAAGCCTGGAACACTGACTCTTGTCGTTGTTAACCGGGTAAAGCGCGCCCGGGAGATTTACGAGGCACTTACCGGCGGAAAACTACCCCTCTACGACCCACGCCAAGTCGCCCTCATCCATTCGCGCTTTCGACCCGCAGATCGAGAACGCCACAGTCAACTACTCTTCAACAATGGTGATCGAATCGTGATTGCCACCCAGGCCGTGGAGGCTGGAGTGGATGTCTCCGCCCGACTGCTCATCACAGAACTGGCTCCTTGGTCTTCGATCGTGCAACGGGTGGGCAGGTGCAACCGACAGGCAGAACTGGACGACGCTCAAGTAATGTGGGTGGACATCCAGCCAAAGGATGAAAAAGACGAACTCATTCTTCCTTACACCCCGGCGGAGTTGGACAAGGCTCGGTTTGTCTTGACCACGCTCAAGGACGCGAGTCCCCGAGTTCTCAGCGAAATCATTGTGCAAGAGGCAATTGTCATCCGTCCAGTTATCCGTCGCCGCGACCTCGTCGATTTGTTTGACACGACGCCCGATCTTTGCGGGCAGGACCTCGATGTCTCTCGCTATATTCGCGATGGTGAGGACAACGACGTGCAGTTCTTCTGGCGGGAGTTCCAAGATGACTCTCCCACCAAAGATGAAGCTTCCCCAGAACGACAGGAGCTGTGCCGGGTTTCCATTGGCGATGCGATGAAGTTCCTCAGCAAAGTTGACGCTTGGACTTGGAATCCGCTCGAAGAAAAATGGGATACGGTAAAGCGCCCGCGTCCCGGCGGTGTCTACCTCGTGAACGCAAACGGAGGTGGATATCACGATCTGCTTGGCTGGACCGGCGACATCAAGCACAAGCCGACCCCTCACCCTCATCCAAACGGCGTGGCTGAAAGCTACAACGCTGATGACCGGACCTATATCAGCGAATGGCAGACCCTAGCCCAGCATTCAAAACTGGTTGTCGACGCCGTAGACGCCATCTCCGCCTCGCTTGTTCTGGATGCCGCATCCACGACAATACTTCACACCGCTGCGCTTTGGCACGACATCGGCAAGGCTCACGAGGTATTTCAAAGGATGCTTCGAGGGGAAGATTCGACCCTAGAACGCACCATTTGGGCAAAATCCAATTTGAAGGGCAGAAAATGTTCCCGGCCCGGATTCCGTCACGAACTCGCCTCCGCCCTTGCCTGGTTGCAGGTAGGCCTGTCGGATGCTCCGGACCGCGACCTCACGGCATATCTCATCGCCGCGCACCATGGGAGGGTTCGACTATCTATCCGTTCGCTACCGAATGAACCCGAGCCACCGGAAAAACAACGACTCTTTGCCCGCGGCATCTGGCAAGGAGATGTACTGCCAGAGCTCACGCTCGGCGACCTTACCATCCCGGCCGTCACTCTCGATTTAGGTTTCATGACAATGGGCGAAGGTCCACACGGCCCTTCCTGGCTCGCTCGGACCGTCGCGTTGCGGGACCGCCTCGGGCCATTTCGCCTTGCCTTTCTCGAGACAGTACTTCGTGCCGCAGACGCCATCGCCTCGTCAAAACACCCATCCAAACCCGGCCCATGAGCAACCTCATCCTCTTTGAAGAAAAGCACGTCCGACGAGCATGGGACAAGGTCTCTGAAAAGTGGTGGTTCGCCATCGTCGATGTCATTTCAATCCTCACTGGTAGCCCGAATCCACAAGTCTATTGGCGGGTGATGAAGAAGCGGCTGCGCGATGAAGGGAATCAAACCGTTACAAATTGTAACGCCTTGAAAATGACCGCAGCCGACGGAAGGCAACGCCTGACGGACGTGGCCGATACCGAACAACTCCTCCGGCTCATCCAATCCATCCCATCGCCCAAGGCTGAACCGTTTAAACTCTGGCTGGCCCAAGTAGGCTACGAACGGCTGGAGGAAATCGAAAACCCCGAACTCGCCGCACGACGAACCCGGGATATTTATCGGCAGAAGGGATACTCCGAAGAGTGGATTGAGAAACGAATGCGAGGCATCGCCATCCGAGATGAACTTACCGACGAGTGGAAAAAACGAGGTGTAAGGGAACAGCGTGAGTACGCCATCCTAACCGCTGAAATCAGCAAGGCCACCTTCGGCATGACGCCCGCCGAGTACAAGGACTTCAAAGCCCTTGCCAGCCCTACGGAAAACCTCCGCGATCACATGACCGACCTCGAACTCATTTTCACCATGCTCGGCGAGGCATCAACCACAGAAATCGCCCGGAAGAAAAAGGCGCTGGGCTTCCCTGCCAACAAGCACGCCGCCCAGGTGGGCGGGACTATTGCCGGAAACGCGCGCCGCGAACTGGAGCTTGAAAGCGGTACAGAGGTCTCGACTCGAGCAAACTACAAGCAACTGCCCGAGGCAAAAGCCAAAGCCATGAGAAAAGGAGAACGCAGTGAGTAATGGAACAAACGAACTCATCCTTTCCGGC